>JAAYAJ010000084.1 GCA_012719455.1 Acidobacteriota bacterium
CCCGCGAACCGTATTGAGGAAGGTGGGGAAATAGGTGCCCAGCGCCAGGCAGACCGCGTTAAAGCAGATGAACTGCAGGGCGATCAGCCAGAGGGAGCGATTCAGCATCGCCCTCCCGTAGCCGGACAGCATCGAGTCTTCCCGGCGGCCCGGTTGCTTGTCCCCCGTGTCCCGGGGCATGCGGAAAAGGAGCCAGAAGAGGATGAGGGCGGCCAGGGAAAAGAGGGCGCCGACCTTCCACACCAGCTGCCAGCCGCCGAGTGAAGCGAGCCGGGGCGCCAGGTTGAGGGTGAGGATGCCCCCGAAAGGCATGCACGTCGTCCAGATCCCCAGGGGGGTGCCGCGCCGTGCCTCCGGGAACCAGAGGGCGATGGTCGCCGGCGCCACTACTGTGATCAGGCCGAGCCCCGCCCCCTCGATGAAACGGCTGGTCAGCATCACGGGGACCGAGGTGCTGAACGTCCCGAGGACCGAGCCGAAGGAGACGGCGCCCACCGCGATCAAGCCGGTGAACCTGGGGCCGAGCCGCTGCAGTATGAAGCCGGCCGGGAGGGCAAGCAGCAGGCCGGTCACGCTGAAAGCCGACATCAGCATGCCGGAGTTTCCAAGGCTCAGGTTGAAATCCCGGATCAGGACGGGGAGCACCGGGGGCACCTTGAACTGGTTGAGCGAGGAGGCCACGCTGACGACACACAGCACCGCCAGGATCGTCCAGGCGTAGGAGGGGGTTTTTTCAGTGGATTCCGAAGGGGATACGGCACCCATCATGGTCGTCCTTTCCGCTTTCCCGGGGCCTTTGTCTTTCGCCCGCCCGGGGCCGGGCGGCTGCAAAATATCGTTTCGTTATAGCAGACTCCGGTGTTTTTCCATAGCGTGATGGCGCGGCAACAAAGCAGGCGTCCGCTTTGTTGCCGCACCTCGACGATGGCACAATTTTCCCGACGGCCGGCGGCTCCAATCCCCGCCTTGCTCAGGCCTTGATCGGTTTCAACCGCGCGTTGCGCTTCGATTCGCCGGTGGGCTTTCCGGTCACGGGATGCTTGAAGTGGTATGGCAGGATGTATCCCGTAACATAGCGAAGGTCGTTTTTATCCATCACGATATCCGGCAATGCCCCGGCGTCCGGATCTCCCGATCCTCCCGCCAGCAAGGGGCCGGCGATGTCTTCCGGCATGATCCAGCCGTCACTGATTCGGACCCCGTAAGGTATGACCCAGTTGATGGACAGGATCTTCCAGATGCCGTCCTCCCGGACATAGCGGATTTCATAAATGCCGTTGATAAACGACCGGCTGAATTTTTGCTTTTCCCCTTCCCCGGCGGGCATCGGCATCATGACGCCGCCGAACGCATACCATCGTCCGCTGGCCGTATTTCCGTCCGGGTCCAGCGTGATCAGGCCCGCAGACGGTATGAGCTGATGCTGGAATCCGACCGGCGGGACCTGGTTCACGTCAAAATACTTCCGTACGCCCTCTTTCCCTTTCCATTTGCCTTCGAGCCAATCCAGGAGAACATCGGGGCTGTCGGAGAAGCAATCGATGATCTCCTCCTTCATCATATGTTCCACATAATAGTTGTAGGCATATTGCAGCCGGTTGATCGCCTGGATGTCTTCGACCTGCTGCAGCCGTTTTTCGAGCGCCTCGATCCTGGACTCGAGCGACTGGGAGCTTTTTCCCGACCTGGAGCAGCCGGTGGACAAAGCGCCCGCCATTGCGGCAACCGCCCCGCCCGTGGCAACCTTGGTTACGAAGCCCCTTCGTGTCGTGCCGCTTCCTTTCTTGTTTTTCATGAGGATCCCCTCCCGGGTTTTCATTGCCTGCGGTGCACCTGATTCCGTTCCGTTTCCGACACCAACCGTCCCTACGGCATGGGGAGGGAAACGGTCCGGTTACCTGAGCGTTTTGGCGACGCGGAAGCCGAGATAGCTGCGGCCGCGGGTGTCCGGCGCATATACGTAGGCCCGGTTCGCGGAGCGCAGAGTCACCTCGCTGCTCTCGAATGAATTGGAGCGGAACCCGCGCACGGAGCAATCGCCGTTTTCCACGGCGGAGCCGTCAGCGGGCAGCCGGGCGCCGTCGGGTTCGTAGCAATCCTCCACCCATTGGTAGACGTTGCCGTGCATGTCGCAGAGGCCGAAAGGGTTTGCCGGGAACGAGCAGCCGGGAGAGGTGGAATTCTCCCATTGGTCGCGCCCTTCGATTTTTCCTCCCAGCCCCTCCGCCGCATCTTTCCCGTAATTGGCATAGTCGTGGCTTGGTTCGTCGCCCCACCAGTAAACGGTCGTGGAGTCCGCCCGCGCCGCGTATTCGAATTCCGATTCTGACAGCAGTCGATAGGTTCCGGCGCCGGTCCTGTCATTGAGCCAGCGGATGAAATCGCGGGCGTCCAGCCAACTGACGCCGACAACCGGATGATTGCCGCGGGGATGATCCCCAAGATTCCCGGTGGGCTTGCCATCGCGATCCAATCCGAGCGCGGCTTCGACCGAGGCGCCGTCGCAGGCGCGGGCGCGGACGCATTCATCCCACTGGTCCCATGTAACGGGTGTTTTGCTTACGGCAAACGAATATCGGATCTCAACGGCATGTT
This sequence comes from Acidobacteriota bacterium, assembly GCA_012719455.1. GTDB lineage: Bacteria > Acidobacteriota > UBA6911 > UBA6911 > UBA6911 > UBA6911. The sequence goes on from JAAYAJ010000084.1 coordinate 2,596, forward strand.
GTGCTTCGTCCGCTTCCCGCCCTTTTTCTGTCGCGGGCGAACCCATGATAAACGCGCCGGGCGGAACGATAACCATCTCCGGACAGGTTGGGCAGTCCCTGAAAGCGCCGCCTGCGGGATGAGGGGCGCGATTGCAGGCCGCCGATCCTCCCGCGAGCGTAAGCGCGGCGATGGCGATCAGCGGAAATCCGAGGGGTGCTCGACCGGAACAGATGCAGGATGGTTTTGACATTCCCTTGTCACCCGCTCGATGAATGGCAACCGTTCATGGATGCCGATGGTCGGCATGGGCTTCCAATAAACCCGGCTTACTGGGACCCGGTCGGCCTTTTTCACCCGATATTTTGGGATGCCCGATTCCGGGAGAAACGGCGGCCGGTTGTTCAGGCCGGGACGATGGCCTGGGCCGGGCACCACCACTCTTCGGAAACGCAGGTGCCGCAGTCGTTGCAAAGGTCGGGATCGATGTGCACGGGCTGCAGGGTCCATCTCTCGAATTCGATCTTTGCATCCGCGATGATCGCGCCCTCGGGGCAGCGCTCGACGCAATAGCCGCACTTGAGGCATTTTTCGGTCACTTGATACGGCATGTCCGGCTCCTGTTCCCGTTAGAATCCCTTGTCCTGCCACATGCTCC
>JAAYAJ010000085.1 GCA_012719455.1 Acidobacteriota bacterium
ATTACTGCTTCGATATCCCCGTAACCAGTGATTACAGAACCTCCCGCAATCCGGCCAAGGCGCCGATCCATGCATTGATCCTTTGCGGATTACACTCGGACTCTTCAGCATTCCCCATCCAAGCATTCAATAATCCTTTGGAGGCCAAGGGTGTGTTTGACGATGTCTTTCCGACATCTCTTGCAGGGCAAAAGTGTAATCATCGAGGAGGAGCGCATGGCATTGGATAAGATTATAGTTTTAGTAATGGCAACAGCGTTTTTTGGAAGTCTGATTTATCTGGCCTTGAAAGGCCGGCGAGAGGAAACCAGAAAGGGACACCCCCCCTCTTCTCCCAACCAACATGGTGCGGATGCTGTCGTTTCAACACCTCAATCTCAGGAAAAGGAGCGGCGGAACCCGCTTGATTATTCACTCTCAGTCATAATCGGCATATAGACGTACCATGCGGTGCTTTGGTTGACGATCTCGGCGCAGTATGCCGCCGAAATCGAATCGGAAGCCTTCAAATCACCGAATTACTCATGGTATCGGGCGAGAATGAATTTTCGTCAATTGATCCCGACACCACTCGTTGAGAGGAACTGTGCTGAATAAATGGAAAAAGCTTTGGTTTGTCCCGGCAATGTTTGCTTCTGCAGATTACGGGTTTGCTTTGCTCCATTCATCCCGAAAGGAAGGTTTTTGCCAATATTCCCTTTGACATCCTCGGAGGCGATATTCTCGTCAAATGCAGCGTCAACCTCGATAATGCCAAGGGGTGCCAAGAACATTTCCTGGCATAGGTGCCGAGGCATCTTGAAGACGACAAGCTCTAAAATCATTTAGGAAATGTTGAAGGATTTAATGGCGCACCCGGCCCGACTCGAACGGGCGGCCTGCGGATTCGAAGTCCGACGCTCTATCCAACTGAGCTACGGGTGCGCGGCATGGATAGTACTACAAAAATTGGGGACGTCCCACACGTTTTCCATTTTCCGGCAGCGGCAGGGCTGTTCCGGGCGATGGATGCTTGCGAAAGCGGGGAATCCGGAGGACGATTCCGGTTGTACCGTATAGAATAATCGGGAAACGTGTGGGACGTCCCCAATTTAGGAGGCGGCATGATCGGTGCGATCGCGGGAGACATCATCGGATCGGTATACGAGGCCCATCCCATCAAGACCCGTGATTTCCCCCTTTTCGGTCCCGGTTGCCGGTTCACCGACGACACGGTGCTCACCGTCGCCGTGGCGCAGGCCATCCTGGAAGACGGGGATTACGCCCGCTGGGTCCGACGGCTCGGCAGGCGGTACCCTTGGGCGGGCTACGGCGGCGCCTTTTCCAGCTGGCTCCAATCCGACGCGCCGGAACCGTACCACAGCTGGGGCAACGGGTCCGCCATGCGTGTCAGCCCGGTGGGATGGGCGTTCGACACCATGGAAAGGGTTCTCGAGGAGGCCGCCCGTTCGGCCGCAATCACCCATGACCACCCCGAGGGGATCAAGGGCGCGCAGGCGGCGGCGCTGGCCGTTTTCCTGGCGCGAACGACCCGGGACAAGGAACGGGTTCGGCGGGAAGTGACGGCGAGGTTCGGGTACGATCTCACCCGCACGCTGGCGGAAATCCGGCCCGGCTACGCCTTCGACGTTTCCTGCCAGGGCTCGGTGCCCGAAGCCATCATCGCTTTCCTCGAAGCCGATTCCTATGAGGACGCCGTGCGCAACGCGGTGTCGCTGGGAGGGGACAGCGACACGCTGGCTGCGATCGCCGGCGGGATCGCCGAAGCCTGTTTCAGCCGCATCGGGCAGCCGATCCTCGATCATGTCCAGGCGTGCCTGACTCCGGACCTATGGGCGATAACGGAACGGTTTTGCCGGAGATACGTCAACCGGTAAAAGCGCAAATGTGCGGAACGCCCCATTATTGGCGGGCCGCGGCCGTGCGCCGCAGGGGCGTGGTGTATAGGGTCATGACGTGGGTGGTCTGGTCCTCGTTGGACAGGTAGGTCAGGGTCTGGTCCGCTTCGATCCCGGGAATGCCGTAGTTATGGCAGATCACTCGTGATCCCGGCTTCATCCTGTCGAGCTGCGGCAGGAGCTTCCGGTTCAACTCGGGGAGCAGGTAGAGCATGATGACCGAGGCTTCGCTCAGGTCCAGGGTGAACATGTCGGCTTGGACGATCTTCACCAGCTCCTGCACCCCGTTTGCGGTGACGTTGGCCTCCGATGCCCGGACCATCTCCGGGTCGATTTCATAGCCGATTCCCCGGCAGCCGTATTTCTGCGCCGCGAGGATCACCATCCGCCCGTCGCCGCAACCCAGGTCGTAAACCAGGTCCTCTTTGCCGGTGCGCGCCATCTCGAGCATGATGGAGATCACGTCGTAGGGGGTCCCGACATACACTACGTTATAGGCCTTGGGCGTGGGCCCCGCCTCTTCCCGGGCCGGCAGGGATGCGGAAAGGAGGAGCGGGAAGAGCAGGAGGAGGCAGCCGACGATCCTCGCTGCGCTGTGAAACACGGCCCTGCCTCCCGAAGCATTCCTCATCTTCTGCGGCCCTCATCTGAAAACGGCCAGGAGCAACGCCCGGCTTCGCACCCGGGTGACGGCGGCTTCACTCACACCGCACCCGTACACGTAAGCGATCCGCAGGTTCGGCAGGTGGACCAGTGACTGGATATCCTCGTTCCGGATCCGGGTCCTGGCAAGGTTCAGCGCGTTGAGCCGCTTCAGGCTTTTCAGTTTCCCGAGCCCGGCGCCCGAAATCCGCGTGTCAGCCAGGGCCAGGACCTCCAACTCGCGGAATTCCGCGATCTCGTCCATATCCTCGTCGCCGATGGGATTTCCCGTCAGGTTCAATACCTTGAGCCTGTCTCGGGAGCGGATATTCCGGAGTGCACTGGCGTCGATCCCCGTGTGCTGCAGCGACAGGGCCTCGAGCCCGGCAAGTGAGGAAAGCCAGCGCAGATCCTGGCCGCTCAGATCGAGGCTATGGAGATAGAGCCGTTTGAGAGAACGACATTTTTTGAGGCTTTCCAGGCCGGAAGCGGTCACGGCGCCTCCGCCGATCTCCAGCCACTCCAGGTTGGGTAAATCGGGAAGGAGGCGCAGGGCCTCGTCGCTCATTTCCCCGCCTCTGGCTTCGATCCATCTTGCCGATCCCTGGATGTCCCGGTGAAGGGGAATGCCAAGACGAGCCAATGCTTGCATGGCCGATTGCTCGGAGTTGTTCCCGAAATCGTTGCCGGCTCCGGGAAGGCAAAATCCGGCCATCAGCAAGGCAGTCGAAAGAAATAGGCTGCGCAGACAAGTATTCATTGCGGTTCCCAAGCGAACCGGTTAAATGCGAGTATGCTGGATGCCGTGCAAAGCTTATGTGGACGATTATACGATAAAACCGGGCGTGTGTGCAAAATATCGCAACATTAAGGGGAGAAGATGACCGGAGCTTTCCACCTCGCGGGGTGGAGGGACGCGCCGGGGATCAGTCCAGCCCGTATTCGCGCAGCTTGTCGTAGAGGAGGCGGCGGTTGATCTTGAGGATTCCGGCCGCCCGCGTGCGGTTGCCGCCCGAGGCGGCCAGCGCGCGTTCGATCATCCCGCGCTCCAGCCGGGCGACGGCCGCGTGGAGCCCTTCATCGAGGGGGAAGCCGCCCACGGGGTCGGCTGCCGGCGGGCCCGCGTCGAGCGCCACATCCTCGGGCCGGATCACGCCCGACCGGCCGAGAATCAGCGTCCGCTCCAGGCAGTGCTCCAGTTCGCGCACGTTCCCGGGCCAGTCGCGGGCGGCGAGAAGCTCGACCGCGTCCTCCGAAAGCGTCGGGGTCTGCATCTTCAGGCGCGCGGCGGCGCGCCGGATCAGGAAGGCGGCCAGTTCGGGGATGTCCTTGCGCCGCTCGCGCAGGGGAGGCACGGTGAGGGTGACGACGTTGAGCCGGTAATAGAGATCCTCGCGGAAGCGCCCCTCCCGAACGGCCAGCTCCAGGTCGCAGTTGGTCGCGGCGAGCAGCCGCACGTCGAGCGGGATGGTGACGTTCGATCCAAGGCGCTCGATGGTGAATTCCTGCAGCACCCGCAGGAGCTTGGCCTGGGTGGAGGGGGAGAGTTCCCCGATCTCGTCCAGGAACAGGGTGCCGCCGGCCGCGTATTGGAATTTGCCGATGCGGCGCTGAGCGGCCCCGGTGAAGGCCCCTCGTTCGTGGCCGAACATCTCAGCCTCCAGGAGCGTTTCCGGGATCGAGGCGCAGTTGACCTTCACCAGGCGGCGGGAGCCGCGCAGGCTGTGGCGGTGAATGGCGCGGGCGACCACCTCTTTCCCCGTTCCCGACTCCCCGCGGATCAGCACCGTGGAGTCGGTGGTCGACACCTGGCCGATCAGCTTGTACAGCTTCTGCATGGCCGGGCTCCGGCCGACGATCTCCAACCCCTGCGCGGCGTCTTCTTCACTGCGATAGGCCTCGAGTTCGCTGGTCTTCCGGCGGTTGTCGATGGCACGCTCGAGCTGGATCAGCAGTTCGTCGAAATTCAGCGGCTTGGTCAGGTAATCGAAAGCCCCCAGGGCCATCGCTTCGATGGCGGCCGCGCTGGTTCCGTAGGCCGTCATGATCAGGACCGCGGGGGGGGAAGGATGGTCCTTCAGTTCACGCAGCAGCGCGAGTCCGTCCTTGGAAGGCATCCGGATGTCCAGGAGGGCCGCCTCGACGGGCGAATGGGCGAGATGGTGGGAGGCTTCGGCGCCGTCGGAGGCGCACAGTACCCGGTACCCCTCGTCCTCGAGCAGGGCGCGCAACGCCTCGCGCGCCTGCGCCTCGTCCTCCGCGATGAGAATGGATGCCTTAGGCCTCATCGGCCCCCCCCCTTTCCGCCGGCAGGGTCAGGATGAAGGTGGTGTCCGAGTTCGCCGACTCGAACTGCAGGGAGCCGCCGTGGTTGGCCGCGATTTCCCGGGAGACGGCCAGTCCCAGGCCGCTCCCGTTTTCCTTGGTCGTGTAATAGGCGTCGAAAACGTGCGGCCTGACCTCGTCCGGGATACGGCTGCCCCTGTCGGTGACCCGGATCGAGACCCGGTCCTCCTCCCGCGCGGCCTCGATCGTCACGAGACCCGCGGGGGGGGAGGCGTCGACGGCGTTCAGGAGCAGGTTGATGAGGACCTGCACGATTTGCGGTGCGTCGATATCGGCCTGGAGTTTCTTCGCCGGCAACCGGAGTTCGATGCGGACTCCCTTCTTCCGCATCGGTTCGTGCACCATCTTGACCGCCTGGGTGATGACGGGGGCGACATCCTGCAACTGCCGGTGGGTCATCACCGGGCGGCCGAAGGCCAGCAGGCGCTCCACCATCAGGTCGAGCCGGTCGATCTCCTGCAGGCACTCGGCAACTTCTGTCGAGGCGGCAACCCCGCGCTTCAGCCGGCGTTCGAGCAGCTGCAGCGTCAGCTTGATGGAATTGAGGGGGTTGCGGACCTCGTGAGCGAGGCCGCTGACGACCTTTCCCAGGGCGGCGAGCCGGTCCTGCTGGCGCAGTTTTTCCTCGAGCGCCATGCGCCGCTCCGCCATCAGGTTGATGTCCCGGGCCACCCGTCCCAAATCGCCGGGCACGGAAGGGAGGCGAAAGGAAAAGTCGTCTTCCAGGCGGCGCAACCCCTGCTGAATGGAGCGGATGCCCGAATGGAGCCGATACCAGATGGAGACGATTCCGCCCACCCCCAGCAGGGTCGAGAGTCCCAGAGCCACGAACCACCAGCGGTGCGAACCGATCAGCGGATAGCGCAGCACCGGCACCCGGAGCAGGGTCCACAGGACCATGCCGTTCGAGCGGACGGCGGTGACCGTGATCAGGTCCTGGTTCTCCCAGTCCGAATCGCTGACCATGCCCTCTGTCTCCGCAGCCCGGACGGCTAGGGTGCGGACGAGGTCCCATTCCATCCCGGAGAGGCCGGGCTGCGCCTCGGACTCCTCCTCGGCCGTGGGATAGGCATAACCCGCAACGGCGTCCTCGGCCGGCAGGTACATCCCCCCCTTGATTCCGGGAAAAGCCTCCAGAACGGTGGCGGTGATCCCCTTGAGCGAAATTTCCAGGGCTTGTCGCGGCAGCTGTTCGAGGGGATCGCCTGCATAGGCCGCGCGCTCGCGGACCTGGTGGTGCAGCTCGCGGCACGCGGTTTCACAGCGGCGCAGGGCGTCGCCCAGGAGCTTGGTCTCGGTCGTGAACACGACGCCGCGCACGATCAGGGCCGCCAGCGCTACGACGGCCAGCGATGCGGCCCCAATGATGAAGGCCTGCGCGCGGAAACTGACCGGTGCGGGGAAGCGCATGGACACCTATGGGTAGATGTGGGGGTCGGGGATGGCCGCCTGGGCTATGCACTCCAGGGCAAAAACAAGCAGGGACGAGGCATCGCCCAAAAACCGGGCGCGCTGGTACTCCCGCGCGTCATAGGCGCTGCGCCCCCGTTGGTAGAGAATGCGGGCCAGGGTGACGACCTGCTCCGATTGGCTGTCTTTCGTGAGCGCGGCGAAATAAGGGGCCTGGCGTACCCGGAAGTAACACCCCTGCAACACGAATCCCGCCCCCCAGAAATCCTTCTCCTGGGGTGTGCGCTCCGCCTTGCGCGCCCACGCGATCCGGTCGGCGGCATCGAGCAGGCTGTTGACGGCCCCGATGAGGCGCTCGAACCGGAAACGGTTGTCCGTGGTGCTTGCGGCGCGCTCGAGGAGGTCCGCGGCTCGGACATGCAGCAGTTCGATCTCCGGGCCGGGCTTGCGCACCCGTTTGGCCTTTTCAAGCCGCTTGGCGGTCAGGCTCATCCAGTCCGGCTTGGGCCAGTCCGTGGCCCCGTCGAGCCAGGCCTCGGGGATCTTGGGCGCTTGCGCAGGCGCGGACGCCGACGGGAAGACGGCGGCCAGGGCCAGTGCCAGAATGACCATCTTGCTCAAAATTTGCATCGTTTCTGCCGCTTCCGGGATCCTTACTTATATATCACTTATCGACGGCTCCCGAAAAGAAAAGCGAGCCCGGTCCTAGGAATTGCAGAGAACCAAGTTCCGGCGCATGTCGTCGACCCGGGGGATCGGCCGTGGTTGCCGACGGCAGCAGGCGTCGAGGATGCGCATCAGGTTGGAGGAGGAAAAGTTGCCGGGGATGTCCCGGCACGACTCCTTCAGGAGGCGCCGCAGCGCGGCCCGGGCGCGGCAGGCCTTTACCCTGGCCGCCTGCGGGGTGCAGCGCAGAATCGGGGCGATTTCCTCGTAGGGCAGCTGCTTCAGGTGGTGCAGCACGATCACTTCCCGGTAATCGGCCGGCAGCTGGCTGAGCACCCTCCGGAGCATTTCGGCCAGCTCCCTGTGGTTGTCCTCCGCGTAGGGGTCGGGCAGGGCGTGCAGCCGGCGGGTATCGATCGAGCCCTCCTCCAGTTCGAGCTCGGCGAAGGTATAGGCCTTGCGGCGCCGGAGGCGCCGGCGCTCGTCGAAACAGCGGTTGACGGCGATGCGGCGGAGCCATGGGTAGAAGGGGCGGTTGAGGTCGAATTTTTTCAGGGAGAAATAGACCTTGCACAGGACCATCTGAACGATGTCCTCGGCGTCCGCCGCCGGGCCCGCATGCCAGAATACCAGGCTGGAGATCTGGGGCTGGTATTTGCGTATCAGCTCTTCAAACGCATGCTGGTCCCCGTTCTGGCTTTGACGGATCAGGATCTTGTCCTGTAGGTTCGAGTGAGTCGGGATTGCTTCCTGCATGGGCACTCCAAAAAAAAGAAACCGGCGGTTCTGACGGAATTCGCATTGCACCGGAAGCGCGCATATAAGCCTTGCAATCTCCGTGCCAAAGGTTTTTATTGATGAACAAGCACTTGTGGGTGCATGAGTGACCCCGAGATGTGCGGTTTCTTTACGGTCTCCGTGTGGATTCTTCCCAGGAGAGGGCAGGGTTTCCATAGAGAGGCGCAGGTAGCGCATAAAGGATTGAATGGGTTGCGACGGGGATTTTCTGTGCTACAATGCGCCGCAGTTCAAAAGGATTTCCCGATGACCAAGGTTCGGAAGTGGGGATGCATGGGGTTTGTTCTGCCCCTGTTGTTGACGGTGCAGCTGTATGCCCAGGGGGCGGACTCCTGCATGATGTGTCACCGCAATGAAACGCTCGAGATGAAGCGCAACGGGCGCTCGGTGTCGCTCTTCGTGGATGCGCGGAAGATCCAGTCCTCGGTCCATGCGACGCTCTCCTGCACGCGGTGCCACACGGGGCTCGAGCCGATGAAGATACCGCATGCCGCGGTCATCCCCCCGGTCCGGTGCGAAGGGTGCCACGAGGTGGATGGTTATGGCGGGAGCGTTCACGCGCGGCTGCAGGAAGACGGGAGGGGGAACCCTGCGGCCGGGTGTAAACAGTGCCACGGCACCCATGACGTCCTGTCCCCGAAGGACCCCAAGTCGGCCAACCACCGTCTGCGGGCCGATGTGGGCTGCGGTCGCTGTCACGAGGCGGTTGCGGCCCAATACCGCGGGTCGGCCCATGGCTTGGCGCTCGGGAGGGAGGGGGTTGGATCGCCCGGCTGTCTCGAGTGCCACGGTTCCCACGCCATTCTCCCGCTGGACAGCCCCGATGCCGCGCTCCACAAAACGAAGGAGCCCGCGTTCTGCCTGAAATGCCACCTCGAAGACGACACGGTGCGGACCGAAGTCGGATTCCCGGCCGCCTTCATGGCGGGGTACCTCGACAGCGTGCACGGGGAGGCGCTGTCGGCGGGCAACCTGGACGCCGCCGGGTGCAGCGACTGTCACGGCTCCCACGACGCCAAAGCGGTCAGGGACTCCGCTTCGCGCGTGAGCCGGTGGAACGTGGCCGATACCTGCGGCCGCTGCCACGTCGATATTGCCCGCACCTATGGTCAAAGCGTGCACGGACGGGCCGTCGCGAAGGGGTTGGTCGATTCCCCCACCTGCACCGATTGCCACGGGCAACACAATATCTACAGGGTTGGGGACGAAAACTCCCCGGCCGCGGCGAAGAACGTGTCGGTCGAAATCTGCGCCTCCTGCCACGATTCCCTCCGGCTTACCCAAAAGTACGGCATCGACTCCGACCGCTTTTCCACCTTCAATGACAGCTTCCACGGCCTGGCTTCGCGTGCGGGTGCGCTCGAGGTGGCCAACTGCGCCAGCTGCCACGGGGTCCACAACATCCTCCCTTCCTCCGACCCCGCATCCACGGTCCACCGCTCCAACCTGGCCGACACCTGCGGCAGCTGCCACCCGGGCGCCAACGACAATTTCGCCCGCGGGGCGGTGCACGTCATCGAGGCCCGCAACCCCGAAAGCGGGATCCTCTACTGGATCAGGGCGATCTATCTCTTCCTCATCACCGTCGTCATCGGCGGGATGTTTTTGCACAACCTCCTCGACTTCATCATGCAGGCACGGCAGAGGCGCGCTCTGAGGGCAGGGAAGCAGCCGCACTTGTGGGAGATCCACTACGAGAGGATGTCGCTTGGGGAGAGGCTTCAGCACGCGGTGCTGATGTCGAGCTTCATCATACTGGCCGTCACCGGCTTCATGCTCCGCTACCCTGACGCCTGGTGGGTGGCCCCGATCCAGGGATGCTGCCAGGGCGTTTTCGCGGTGCGCGGAGCGCTGCACCGGATTGCGGGCTTCGCCATGATCGCCGTGAGCCTCTGCCACGTCCTCTACCTGGTCTTCACGAAGAAGGGGAGGGGGCTCCGGCGCGACCTCTGGCCCCGGTGGCAGGATGCCCGCGACGTTGTGCAAAACCTGCGCTACCTGACCGGCCTGTCCCGCCGCAAGCCGCTCTTCGCACGCTTCACCTATTTCGAAAAAATCGAATACTGGGCCCTGATTTGGGGCATCATGGTGATGGCGGTCACCGGTATCGTCATGACCTTCGACGACTATTTCATGGCCCTCTGGTCGAAGCTCGCCTGGGACGTGGCGCGCACCATCCACTTCTACGAGGCGGTGCTTGCAGTCCTGAGCATCGTCATCTGGCACTTCTATTTCGTCATCTACAGCCCGAGCACCTACCCGATGAGCACCGTCTGGATCACGGGAAAGATCTCCGAAGCCGAAATGGCCGAGCACCACCCGCTGGAACTGGAGCGGCTGAAAGCGGCGCAGGAAGAAGCTTCCGAGTCAGCCTGATTAGGCGTTTCCCTCGAGGATCGGGTTCACCTTAGTGATGCCGGGCAGATCTTGCTGCCCGGCACCGGCGGGTGAGTGGGCCAACAAACCCTCGGGCATGTCAAGCGGTTTCGCGACGGCGGCAAAAGGGGCCGGCTTCGGGTATAATGACACCATGAGGTCGACAGGCAGAAGCATCCATCCCGCCGTTGCGGGCGCGTTATTGGCGCTCCTGCTCTCGATCCATCCCCGTACGCCGCTCCTTTCGCCCGCGCCCCTGTCCAGAGCGCAGGTGGTGTTGGCCCTGGAGCGGTGCGCCCCGGAGGGGTACTGCATCGCCGGCCGGAGCAGTGGTATCGAGCGGCCCGCGCGCGAGCCTCATCCCGTTTTCGCCCTGGGCGGGGCCTGTGCCGCGATCTTTCCCCCTGCGCCGGAGCGCGCCGACGTCGAGTGCAAGGAGACGGGCGTCTCTTCGGCCCCGCGGGAAGGGATTGTGCTCGGCCGCGCACCTCCCGCAGGGGGATCGTCTTCGTGTTGTCCGCGGCAATCGCGGGCCTGATCCCATTCATAACACGGAAACGGGAGAACCATGAGCCAGGACAAGATAGTGGTGCTCGTGCTCGTGCTCTTGGCCGCCGGGGCGTTGATCGCGCTCAACCGCGCAGGACACAAGTAGGAGCAACCCGGAAAATGGGGACGTCCCACACGAACCCCATTTTCCGGGGACCCGTCGCCGCCCCGGCCGCATGGAGGGACCGCGGCCCACCGCCTCATGATCCGCCATGGTTTGAAGTGCAAACTATCAAGTCCTTGATTACTTTCGACACCTGTCTCTTCTGCCGCAAACAAAACACCGCCAGGCGGCGCGGCAAGAGTGCGGAGAGTTGATGGACGGGGACGGCAGGATCAAGCTAAATATTTGAAAATGCTGTGGTACGCCTGACAGGGTTCGAACCTGTGACCTTCGGCTCCGGAGGCCGACGCTCTATCCAGCTGAGCTACAGGCGCATACGCCGCAATAGTAAGCGATCGGGCGGGAAAAACCAATCCATAATTTGCGCCTGGGTGTGAAGGGGCGTTTCCCCCGGCTATCGGGGCGTGACACCTTGCCTCGAGGGTGCACCCAGTCGTGGCGCCGATGGCCATGGCGCAGCCAAGATGGACGGGATCGGGGCCACGCGCGCGATCGGGCGGGGCTTGCCCGGAGCCCCCGTTTTGATCCTTCTGAGGGGGAGGAAGCATCTGATATGGTGTGAAGAGCGACAGACGGTTTCAAGGAGGGTAGCCATCATGGTACGCCGCCTCGGCTTTATACTTCTTGCAGCACTTTTCCTTGTTTCGACCCCGGCTTTTTCCGACGACGATGCCTACCTGCGCCTGTCGCGGATCTCCTACCTCGAGGGGGACGTGAGCACCCAGCGTCTGCCCGATGTCGACTGGTCCGCCGCCAGCATCAACCTGCCGCTCGAACCGGGCGACCGGATCTACACCGGACGCAACGGGAGGGTCGAAATCGAGTTCGACGATGATTCCGTGCTGCGCCTGGCTGAAAACACCGACATAGAGATCCTCGCGCTCGACGACAGGATCATCCAGGTGCGGATGCTCCTGGGCCGGGCGACGCTTACGGTCGCCTCCGGCGTCGCTTTCGAGATCAATACCCCCGCGGCCGCCTTCAACGCGACGAAAAAGGGGAGCTACCGGTTCGAGGTGAACGAGGACGGGGACACGGACGCCATCGTGCGCAAGGGGCGGATCGAGGCGGCCAACAGCGTCTTCTCCCGTACCGTCGAATCGGGGACGCGGCTGCGGGTGCGCTCAGGCGGCGACGCGCTCTACTCGGTGGCTCGGTACGAGGAGCGGGACGCCTGGGACGAATGGAACGACCGGCGCACCGTGGACCGCAGGGCATACGCCAGTCGCCGCTACCTCCCCTCGACCGTCTACATCGGCGCCGGGGATCTCGACCGCTACGGACGCTGGGTGAACGTGTCAAACTACGGCTGGGGCTGGGTTCCCCACAGCGTCGACGCGCACTGGTCCCCCTATTCGGTGGGGCGCTGGTGCTACCGTCCCTACTTCGGTTGGACCTGGGTGTCGTACGAACCCTGGGGCTGGTTGCCGTACCACTACGGGCGCTGGTATCGGAATTCAAGTTTCGGCTGGGTCTGGCTCCCCGGGCCCGCCTTCAGTTTCAATTTCTGGTCGCCGGGGCTGGTGGCGTTCTACAGCGGGCCGACCTGGGTGTCCTGGATCCCCCTGGGCCCGCGCGACTATTACAACGTTCGGCACTACCACTACCACCGCGGTATTTACGGTCACCAGCTCGACCAGTTGCGGGGGCTGCACAGCCGGGCGCCCGGGGACCATTTCAACCGGAACGCGCGCGGCGCCGTCCGCACCGTCAAGCTCGAGCATTTCAGAAACGGGAGCTTGAGCGCCGGCACCCGTTGGAGCAACATCGACCGCCCGTGGCGGGAGGGGACGCTGAGGGACAGGATCGACGTGCGCCCGACGCGCGCCAGTTACCGCCCGGCCCCGGAGCGGGAGTTCTCGCGTCCCGAAAACCGGCGGGAACGCCCGGTGGTCGTGCGCAACGAACCGCGGCGCGACGCGCGTGAAGGCAGCGACCGCGAGCGTTTCCGGCCGATCACCCGCCCGGAAACCAGGGAGTGGAGCCGTGAAGGGGACGAACGCATCCCGGTCGCTGGACGGGACGGCGGCCGTGAGGGCTCCGTCCGCAACGACCATGGACGGGAAGGGGGCCAGGCGGAGGCGCGCGAGGCGAGCGGGCGCGGGCGCACCGACCGGCAGCCGCCCGAACGCCAGGATGAGGACAAAGTGATAGAGCGGCTGCAAACCCCGCGCACGGTGGACCGGGAGGGGAACAGCGGGCGTACCCGCAGTGCGGAGCGCGATTCCTCCCGCGGTGAGGCGCGGGCGGATCGAGCCGGGGTG
>JAAYAJ010000014.1 GCA_012719455.1 Acidobacteriota bacterium
GGATCCGTCCGGAGCGGCGCCATAGGGGCATTTATGAAACGGTCGTTTACAGGGGAACTCTGAACCTCAGCGGCAGCTTTGCCAGGCCTTCCTTCGAGGAATGGAACGTGGATCCCGCCCGGATTCTCTGGAACGAAGCGGAGGTCGCCCTCGCGGTCACGGATCTTCGAGGCGCCCAGGGACCGCTCGAGATCACCCTGGCCGGGCGGGTGGCGCCGATGAGGCCGGGGAGCCGGCTGCCTGCCTTTGAAAACGCCGTCCACGCCCGGATCGAGGGGCTCGGCGCCGCAACCGACGCCATCCCTTTCACGATGTCGCTCGATTTCAACGGCAGCCGCAGCCTGCGCTTCGCCCCCGTCGGCGTGAACAACGACGTAACGATCCGCTCCACCTGGCCCGACCCCAGCTTCCAGGGGGCGTTCCTGCCTTCCGAACGGAGCGTGAGTCGGGAAGGGTTCAGCGCCCGGTGGCAGGTATCCTATTACGGCCGCTCCTACCCGCAACAATGGACGGACCTTGCTCCGGTTGGGGCCGATGCCTTTGCCGCTTCCCTTTTCGGAGTCGACCTGGTTCCGGTCATGGACTCCTACCGGTACGTGGAACGGTCCATCAAGTACGGCATCCTGTTCATCGCGCTCCTGTTTACAGCCTTTTTCCTCTTTGAGATCCTTTCCGCCGCACGCATTCACCCCTTCCAGTACACCCTCGTCGGCATCGCCCTATGCCTGTTCTATCTCGGGCTCCTGGCCCTGTCCGAGGTGACCTCGTTCGGGAGCGCGTACTGGATCGGCGCCGCGCTGGCCACACTGATGATCGCGCTCTACAGCGGCAAAACCCTCCGCTGCGTCCGGGCGGGCGCCCTGGTCGCGGCCGGCCTCGTCCTGGTCTATGCCTTCCTGTTCGTGATCCTCCGCTTGCAGGACTACGCGCTCCTGGTCGGCACCCTGGGACTGTTTCTCCTGCTCGGCGTCGTAATGTTCGTGACGCGCAACATCGACTGGTACGCGCGGGACAGCCAATAACGAAAGAGCCGTTCCCACGCCGTTCGCATTTTATGGCTAACGGCGCGGGAGTCCGGTCTTCTCCGGATGGCGTTTCAAAAACCCGGGAGGTTGGCGCGATCGCAGGATCCGTCCTGTCATCCCAGCTGGGTGATGAAATAGCCGGCGACGATGGCAGTCCCGATAACGCCCGCCACATTGGGCCCCATGGCGTGCATGAGGAGGTAATTGGAGGGATCGCTCTTCTGGCCTTCCACCTGGGCCACCCGCGCCGCCATGGGAACCGCCGATACGCCGGCCGCACCGATCAGGGGATTGAGCGGGTTTTTGGGGGAGAGCAGGTTCATGAGCTTGCCCATCAGGACCCCGCCGGCGGTGGACAGGGCGAAGGCACAGACACCCAGGGCGATGATCTTCAAGGTCTGGGGGGTCAAAAACCGCTCGGCGTTCATGGTGAAACCGACGCTTGTGCCCAGAAAGATCGTAACGACGTTGATGATCTCGTTCTGGCTCGCTTTCACCAGCCGCTCGGTGACCCCGCATTCGCGCAGGAAATTGCCCAGCATCAGCATGGAGATCAGGGCCGCCGACGCGGGCACGAGCAGGATGCACGAGACACAGACGATCAGCGCGAAGATCATTCTTTCGAGCTTGCCCACCGTGCGCAGCGACCGCATCCTGATTTTCCGTTCCTTTTCCGTGGTCAGCAGGCGCATGATCGGGGGTTGGATCAGGGGCACCAGCGCCATGTAGGTGTAGGCCGCCACCGCGATGGGGCCGATCAGGTCGGGCGCCAGCTTGGATGCCGTGAAGATGGAAGTCGGGCCGTCGGCGCCGCCGATGATGCCGATCGACGCCGCCTCCCCCGGCGTGAAGCCGAAGGCGATCGACCCCAGGAAGGTGGCGAAGATTCCGATCTGCGCGGCGGCGCCCAGCAGAAGCGTGCGGGGATTGGCGATCAGCGGACCGAAATCGGTCAGCGCCCCCACACCAAGAAAGATGATGGGCGGAAAGAGCTCCCATTCAATCCCTTTGGAAATGTAGTAATACAATCCTCCCGGCGCCATCGAACCGTCGGGCTGGATCATGGGGGGATTGACCACGCCCAAAGTCGGCAGGTTGGCGATCAGGGCCCCGAACGCGATCGGCACCAGCAGGAGCGGCTCGAATTCCTTGTACACAGCCAAATAGAGGAGGATGAGCACCACCCCCCACATGATGACCTGGCCCCCCGACACCTGCGCGAAACCGGTGTCGACCATAAAGCGGGCAAAACCCTGTAGCATGCCGACGTCCATCCTTAAGCGAGAGTTACGAGAACCGCGCCTTCCTCGGTCCGCACACCCGGTTGTACATGAATCGCAGCGACCACACCGTCCTGCGGCGCCCATACGGGGGTGTTCATTTTCATGGCTTCCAGCGTAACCAGGATATCGCCCTTCTTGACCCGCTGCCCCTGCTCCACGTGGACCGTGACGACGATGCCGGACAGGGGACAGAGGACCTGCCCGCCTTCGGCGGCCGCCGGCGGCGGCGCGTCTTGCCGGGGAGCGTGCGGGACGGGAGCCGGCGGCTGCACCGGGGCCGCGGCCTGCGGGTGCCCCGCATGTTCGTCCAGCAGTTCCGCCGTGACGTCATAGACCTGGCCGGCGATGGTGATACGGATTCGTCGAGTAATGGACATGGCCAATCCTTTATTTCTGTTTCTTCGGAATCGGGCGCCCCTTCGGAACACGCGCCCTGCCGATCCGCGACCTCAGGCTCCGGGCGATCCGGTACTGGGGAAGGGCACGTGAATCAAAAATCTGCCGCCGCCCTTCCTCCCCCCACGAATTTGGATCGTGGGAACCGCTCGCTTGAGCAACCCGGAGAACACGGAAGGCCCGATCCTCCAGCACCACCGCCACCACCGCGGCAACCACCGCCGGGAGCAGCGGATCCTCATCGATTACGGGGCTTACAGGGGTTACGGGCGACCGCCGCCCGGGGGCGGACGGGGGCGCCGGCGCGCTGTCCCAAGCAGCGGGTTTTTGGGCACCATCCAGGCGTTTGAAGAAAAACCCGATGGCGCTAAAGAGCAGGCTGAGCCCGGCCAAGGTCGCCAGGACAATGGCCAGCCCCAACGTCAGAAAACTGAGAACCTCACCCCAGGACGATTGCGCCGAAAGCGCCGGGGCCTTCGCCTGGAGCTGGGATAGAGCAAGACCCGGAGAGAAGGCATGCATAAATAGGACATCCTGCGGAAACCTGGAAACGCCAATCTTTCGGCGACACATACGGATGCGCGCATTTCTCATCCTAATAATTACTGCGTCACCCATTAGCAATGATAATGTATCCCGGCAACGAATTCCATGGGAATATGGAGCAGGAAACGGCCTGCGCCATTGCAGGCGCGGGCGCGGGGAAATGGGGCCGCTACTCGGGGGCTCCGCTCCGTGCAACATCGTCCGTCGCGGCAGCCAGGACCTCTTCCGCCAGCGCGACGTCCTCCTCCCCGATGAAAAGCTGCACCCCGCGGGCGAAGGCCAGCGCGGGATCAACCGCCCCGCAGTCGTCCGAATTCAGGTACGATTCAATGCCGTTGGCCAGCAGCAGTTGCCTGACGATCCCCGCTTCCGCACGCGAATGAAATTCCCGGCACAGCACCCATCGTTTCATCTCGTCCCCCAAGACACCGGGTCACGGGCGCCGTCCGCCGGCTCGCGACGTCACCCCCGCTCGAGGGGGAAGAGCCGCCTGGATCGCGCCGCCCCGCAACGGGGACATTTCGGGTCGTACCACGAAATGCGCGCCCGGCACTCGGGACAGCTCCAGCGCTCCTCCTCGTACCGGGTCCAGGACGCGATTCCCTTCTCCCGCAGGCCGCGGCAGTTTTCCAGGACCTCCGCATGGTGCGTCATCCCGTCGTTGTTGAAGTCGGTGACGAGCTTGCAGGGGAAGTCGCCGCAGTCGGCGCAGCGGGTCACCCCCGGTTTCGTTGCGGCGCAATCCCGCATGGAGCATTTCCGGCAGAAGGTCGCGACCCGCCCGCCGCCGATGCAGCCGTCGCACTGCACGTCGGCCAGGGTCATCGAGGAATCCCGGGCTGAAAACTGTTTCAGCAGCGCCTTGATTTTCGCCTCGTCCTCGTCCTGGGTAGCGAGGTACATGGGGCAGGCGCCGCAATACAACCCGCAGGGCGCGACCAGCAGCTCCCTGTTTTCGGGCGCGCCGGAAGCACGGGCGGCGATGACATCCAGTCCGGCGATGGAACCGATGACGGCGGCGCCGGCGACCGTCCTGACGAACTCCCGTCGCGAAGTCCCTCTTTTCGTGCCTGTACCCATACACCCTCCCTTCCCATTTAATGAAAGCGTGCCCGATCGAAAAGAGGTTCCATTGCCCCCTCGATCCCGCCCGACACCGCCTGGCGCGCCGTCCGAGTCGTTACCCCTTGCCCAGGGCCTGGAGCACCTTCTCCGGCGTGGCCGGCGATTCGATCCATTTGCCGGTGGCATTGTGGATGGCCATGATGACCAGGTGCGTGTTCGCCAGGGAATGGCTGATGCCGTTGGCGCCGTAGCACGCGTTCCCCGCCCGCGTTTCGAGCAGGTCCAGTTCCACCCGGGGCATGTCGAGCATGGAGACCTTCCGGTAATCGAACATGTTCGTGCTGAGCTTCACCCCGGTCGCCGGGTCGTACACGAATTCCTCTTGGAGCTGGCACCCGGCGCTAAAATCCATCACCTGGTCGATCTGGCTTTCAAGCGACGTCGGGCGCAGGATCTTCCCGGGGTCCGCCGCGACCACGAAACGGAGGATCTCCACCTCCCCGGTCTCCGTGTCCACGGCGACCTCGCACGCGGCGACATTCATCGTATCCAGCGCCTTGCCGCGCTGGTTCCAGAGGGCCAGGGGCGGCCGACCCGAATAGGTCGCGAACAGGTTGGCCCGAACGGCCCGGGCGAGCGGAAGCCCCCGGCCCGGGTCGGCTTTGACAACCACCCTGCCGTCCTGCAGGTCCAGATCTTCCGCCTTAAGGCCCTTGAAAGGGTTGGGGGCATCCGGAGCTCCCCCCCGGCCCCCCATGCTGATGCCGCCGCCGGCCGCGGGAGCGTTGGCTTCGGTGACGGCGGCTTCCAGGATACGCTGCTTGAGGATATGGGCGCACTCCTTCATGGCCCATGAAGACGCCGTCGAACCGTCGCTCCCCCCGCCGTAGGGGCGGTAGATTTCATGGGAATTCAGCTCGATGTGGATATCCTGGTATTCAAGCCCCAGTTCTTCCGCCACGACCATCGCGTTGCATTCCAGGGCGTAATGGCCGATGGTCGGCCCCTTGGAAGCCAGGACGACCTTGCCCCTGCGGAGCTCCAGCTTGGTCTCGTAGTTCATCCCGGAATGGCGCGGACACTGGTTGTAGCGGAAGCTGGCCCCGTGCAGGCGGCCGTCCGGGAGTTTGCGGGCGCCGGCGGGATGCCAGTTCCAGTTCATCCTCTTCTTCAATGCCGCCACGCACGCTTCGTAGCTGGGCACGGGGTCGGGATCGGCCTGGGATGTCGGCCCGTGCAGGTTCAGGGTGGCGATTTCGATCGGGTCCTTCCCCAGCTTTTCGGCGATCATGTAGAGCCCCACCATCAGGGAATCCCAGGTCATCGGGTTGTGCTGGCCGCTCAGGTACATCTTGCCGCGATTGCTGTCGACGATGTCCATCCTCTGCCTGACGTTCAGGCACCGGGTGGTGAAATAAGGGCCGTAGGTCTGGTCCATGGTGTTGCCGAAGTTGGAACTCCCCCGGACGCCGGAATCGGCGATGGAGAAATCGTCGATGGCCGTGATCAGCCCGTTGCTCTTGAAGCCCACCTTCATGTGCACGTAGCGCTGGTTCAGGTTGAAATCGTACATCTCGTACCGGTTGTTGACGCAACGGACCGGACGACCGGTTCTCCTGGCCAGCAGGGGGGTGATCAGCTGCGTCTTGCGGTTGCCCCAATCGCAATACCTGCCACCCAGGAACATCCCTTCCCGGAAGATCTTCTCCGGAGGGAAATGATACAGGTCGCCGATCGAATCCTCGGTCCAGGCGGGGATTCCTTCGATGCGCAGGTTCCTGCCTTCACCGTGAACCGCGTCATCGAACCACCATGCGACCGACCCTGTCGGGTTGGGGATATGGCCGGAAAAGGCGGCGGTGTTGACGTCGTATTCGATGATGTGGTCCGCCTCGCGGAACCCCGCCTCGATATCCCCGTCGTTGACGTTGGAATAGGAAACGTTCCCCTTCTTGGGGGGGTTCTGGGTGCCCGGACGCGGACCGCCGGCTTTGGGATAAGGGGGCGCCGGCCGGATCACTGCCGCATCCGCTTCTCGCCCCCGGCGCAGGTCAACCACGTGGGGCAGCACGACCCAGTCCACCACGAGCG
Source organism: Acidobacteriota bacterium (assembly GCA_012719455.1). Classification (GTDB taxonomy): domain Bacteria; phylum Acidobacteriota; class UBA6911; order UBA6911; family UBA6911; genus UBA6911. The sequence continues at coordinate 6,407 of JAAYAJ010000014.1, forward strand.
CGCGCAAGGCCTCCTCGCAGATGTCCACGTTTTCGGCGACGACGATGACGCCGACTTCCGCCCCTTCCTGGTCCGCGATGTTGTCCAGGAAAGGCTCGGACTGGCCTCCCATGCCCCCGCCGAGCCGCAATTCCCGGAGATCCTCGTCCTCCCAAGTCAGGATATCGACGACCCCCGGGATGGCCCGCGCTTTCGAGGTGTCGACCGACCGGATCCAGGCGTTGGCGTACGGGCTTCGGAGAAACTTGGCCTCGAGCATGTCGGGAACGACATAATCGAGGCCGAATTTCGCCACCCCGGTTGCCTGCGACCAGGACAACACCCCTGGAAGATTCGGCTTCCCCACCACCCTGAATTCTTTTCTGGTTCCGTTTGCACCTGCCAGGTCGGCCATGGTCTCTGCTCCTCCTCGATTGTTCCAAGGGCGGTGGAAAGTGAGCTTCCGTTCCGGCCCAGATTCATTTTAAGGCAGTTTCCCTCCGGAAAGTACAGAATCGGTGCATCGAGGCACAAATCCGGGGGATCTCCTTCCCTTCAATTTTGGTATCAGCCGTTTCAATAACGTGAACCTTTCCTTCGGCGCGGGAATTGCAAGTTCCATCGCGGCACGGCGCCCGGAGACGGATGCCGGGGGGAAAGGGGTGCTGTCCCACCCGTTTTCCAACGATCCCTGGTCAGGAAAATCGGAAGCGGGTGGGACGTCCCTAATTTTTGACATACCGGCCGGCCCAAATGTAAAATATCGCCCCCAGCATGCTTGATGCCCCCACGCACAGGAGCGAGTACCGGATGGCGAACTGCCCATGCCGGCCCTCGAGGACGTCGTTGAGCACCCCGATGAGCAGGGGCCCGACGGAGGAACCGACGATGGTGCCGACCATGAACAGGGTCGCCGCGGCGAACGCCCGCATGCGGATCCTGACGATGCTCTGCACCAGGCCGAGGATCGGCCCCATGCGGAAGGTCAGGAGGACCATGGAGAAAAAGAGGCCCACGTAGGTCCAGGGCAACGGGGCGAACAAGAAGACGACCAGGACCGGCCCGGCCAAAAGCGAGGTCAGGCCGGGGCCGACGATTTTCCACCGGTCGTCCCTCTTCCCCAGGTAGCCGATGACGGCGCCCCCCAGGAGGACCCCGGTGACGCCGGCGATCGAATTCAAGGTCCCCCCGAAGGTGCTGGCTTCCAACAGCGAGGTCCGATGCACCCGCTGCATGAAGGGCACGAACCAGGTGGCCAGAGCCATGTCCGCGATGCCGGAGAAGGCGAACCCGATCACGACCAGCAGGTAGGTCTTGTTTTCAAAAAAGAAGCGCACCGTCTCGCCGACCCCGTATTCCCGGACATCCGCGTGTTTGCCGTCCTGGATTCCGCGCACGGGCTCCCTGACGGTGAAATAGAGGAGCGCGGCCACGATGAAACC
>JAAYAJ010000086.1 GCA_012719455.1 Acidobacteriota bacterium
CACACGCAAAAAAGCCGCTCTATTTTTTTCGGGATTTCGAACCATCCGACGGCCAGGGATAATCTCTGGACCACTCGAGGAACTCTTCCACCCTGTCCTCGTTCGCGATCAGCCACTGCCCGACCTCGCCGTCGGGGCTGCCGGCATGGATCAGGTAGGCGAAGGCGTCGGTGTAGCCCCGCTCCTTGATCTCGCGAAAGTAGGGGATGTAGTATGCGCCCGTAAACCCCAACTTCCGCTGTTCCCTCCCCACCACCTCGATCAGGTTCCGGAAAAAGGAACAGAACTGCTCCACCCGGTTCTCCTCGAGCGCCAGGCCGGCCGCCACGAGCGAAAGCATCAGCTCGAGCCGCGCAAAATCCCCCTCGTCCTTCCTTGTGTCGGGCTTGATCATGAGGGTCACTTTCTTCTCGTTTTCGATGCTCACCCCCGCCTGGATCAGCTTCTGCAGGCCGCCGAGGGCCGCGCCGGACCGTTCCGTATTCGGCTCGAGGATCAGAAAGCGCGACAGGGCCAGTACCGCCGGGATCCGGTACCCCTCCTCCTCGAGCAGCATGCCGAGCAGGTAGTGGCTGGACCGGTGGTCGGGGCTGATCGCCAGTTCCTTTTTGAGCTGCTCCTTCGCGAGCTCCCTTTTATCCTGGCGGGCGTAGGTCACCGCCAGGTTGAAGTGCACGAGGGGAACCCCGGGAAACTCCTTGATCATCTTCCGGTAGGTCTTGACGGCGCGCTCCCCGTCCCCCATGTTGTCCTGGCAGCTGGCGATCTGCAGGAGGAACTGCGGCCGGAGATCGGAAACGTACCGCACCCCTTTACGCGCGTATTCCAGGGCCTGTGCATAATCCTTCCGTGCGAAATGGGAGTAGCCCAGTTCGTAGATCGCCACGACATCGTCGGGATTGAGCGCGAGCACGCTTTCGTACTTCTCGATCGCCCCGTCGTAGTCCCCCCGGTCGTGCAGCCGGGCCCCTTCGGCGATGACGCGCGCCTGTTCGGCCGAGCTTTCCACCGGCGTGCGCGTGGGTTTCTTGAAATCGTCGGCCCCTGCAGGAAGAACCAGGGCGAAGGAAAACGCAACGGCGCAGAGGGCAAACCTGATCATGGCACCTCCCGATAGGCATCGGCCGGAAAAACCGATGCCCGGAACCCAACATACGGCAATCGCGAACTTTCTTTCCATTATTCCCCAGGTCCGAAAACTGCGCAACATCCTTTCCCCTTGCAAAAAGCGGCTTTACAGGCATACTTTTTTCACAGGCTGGAGGAATGGCCGAGCGGTTGAAGGCGGCGGTCTTGAAAACCGTTAGGGGGGCAACCCCCTCGTGGGTTCGAATCCTACTTCCTCCGCCAACTATCTATGTATCTCATTCATAAATAACCACTTACAATATCCAATCGTATTACGCCCACCAAATTACCCTACATATCTCAAGTCCTTTCTGTCTTTTGGCGATCCAACCGAGATCCCTGACGATTTTCAGCGATGAGGCCTTTCCGCATTGTAAAATGTCAGATACACCTTCAAATGTTCTTTGGCTTCTTTCATCGAGTCATAAGCATACAGATATACGTGCCCATACTTGATAGTGCGCCTTTGAGATCCTACCCAACCTGGATTCCCGTGACGATGCCTCACTAGAAGCACTGCCGCCATGGAATATGAAGCTGCCGTAACCATCCCGTGTGGAAGAATTGACGCTTACGCAGACCCTACCTACTTTTCTCGGGCAAATCGGGGCGGTTTGTGCTTTCATAGGGCGAATTGCCGAAAACGGACAACCCTATTGCCGCGGCGGGGTGAAGGCTGTCGCTCCGGTCGGCGGCTTCGCTTTTCTGGGAGGGGTTCAGGCTGAATCCGGACATCGAAGGGAGCGAACAGGAATGAGCACTACGGACGAGTCCAGGCTGTCGCCTTACCGCTGGGTGATCCTTGCCGTTGCCATGCTGGGCACCTTTATCGGCAGCTACGCGCAGTTTCAGCTCCCGCCCCTGGCGTACAAGCTGATGCCCGCGCTGAACCTGTCGCCGTCGCAGTTCTCGGCCCTGATGGCCGGTCCGATGACCGGGTCGCTGTTCATCTGCATCCTGGGCGGGGCCCTCGCCGACCGTTTCGGCGTGAAGAAGGTGGTGGCCGTCGGCTTGTTTTTCTCGGTGATCGGCTGCTACTTCCGCTCCGTCACCGATTCCTTCTGGCCCTTCCTGTTCATGACCATTCTGGCAGGTCTGGCGTCAGGGCTCCTGGTGGGAAACCTCGCCAAGCTTTTCGGCGCCTGGTTCCCGCAGCGGCAGATGGGGACCATCATGGGCGTCTGCATGATCAGCCCATCCCTGGCGATGTTTATCGGCACCTCCACCACCGCGCTTTTCCCCTCCATGTCCAGCGCCTTCGTCTTTTCCGGCGTCCTCTGCCTGGTCATCTTCGTCCTCTGGATGGTTTTCGCGAAAAACCGCCCCGAAGGCGCCCCCGAACCGCCCGTCCTGCGCGCCAACCAGTACCTGGGCCGGGCGGCCCGGTCGCGCGGCGTCTGGCTTGCCGGGTGCAGCCTCTTCTTCGTCATGGGATCGGTGATGGTGTTCTCGAGCTTTCTGCCCAACGTACTGCAGGAACTGCGCGGCATCAGCGCGGTGAAGGCGAGCCTGTTCGGCTCCATGCCGACCCTGGGCGGGATCTTCGGCTGCCTCCTCGGGCCCATGATCTGCAACCGCATGGGGGTCATGCGGCGCTATCTCATCATGGTTGGATTGCTGAGCGGCGCGGCGATCTTCTGGTCCTGGCAGCTGCCGATCGGCCCCTGGCTGGTGGCCGCCCTGCTCCTGGCCGGGTTCCTGCAGTATTCGGTGCAACCCCTCTTCTCCGCCCTCCCCATGCTGCTGCCCGACATCGGCCCGGTCTACGCGGGGAGCGCGGGGGGCATCATCGCCACCGTCCAGGTGCTGGGGGCCGTGGTCGTGCCGACGTTCATCATCACGCCGCTGGCGGGCACCAATACCACCATGC
>JAAYAJ010000087.1 GCA_012719455.1 Acidobacteriota bacterium
GTCGCCCCCCGCGCGGGGGCGTGGATTGAAACGTGCTGTACTGCTACCCCTGGGGAGATCTGGGTGTGTCGCCCCCCGCGCGGGGGCGTGGATTGAAACAGTCACGGTATCAGGCATGGTGAGATTCCCAATGGTCGCCCCCCGCGCGGAGGCGTGGATTGAAACCTCGAGAACCCAGCGGACTTGCGGCGGGGTCGCAAGTCGCCCCCCGCGCGGGGGCGTGGATTGAAACGCTGTCCGGGACGAGGATGGGCGGATAGTAGGGACAGTCGCCCCCCGCGCGGGGGCGTGGATTGAAACAATGGTGGGGATTAAGACAACTCAACTCGACAAAGTCGCCCCCCGCGCGGGGGCGTGGATTGAAACCGGGCTTACCCCGGGTCTTAGTCTTACATCAGCTAGGTCGCCCCCCGCGCGGGGGCGTGGATTGAAACGCCAGGTCGTTGTGCCGGTTACTGGAAATACCTTGTCGCCCCCCGCGCGGGGGCGTGGATTGAAACTTGTGTCCTCTACTCCTGTGGGGTTAGGGGGGTTGTCGCCCCCCGCGCGGGGGCGTGGATTGAAACACCTTGACGACCTCGGTCGTGTCATCAGGGCGACGTCGCCCCCCGCGCGGGGGCGTGGATTGAAACGACGCAGGCGCGTATCTAGATCTGCTGCAATCAGGTCGCCCCCCGCGCGGGGGCGTGGATTGAAACGTCCAGTACTGCTACCCCTGGGGAGATCCGGGGGCGTGGATTGAAACGCTCAAACGGGAACAGGGCCGCACCCGAGTAATAGTCGCCCCCCGCGCGGGGGCGTGGATTGAAACGGGGTGGCACTCCCACCTGTCACCGAGGAGCTGAGGTCGCCCCCCGCGCGGGGGCGTGGATTGAAACCCGGACTTCCACCCGAGCGATCCTACCGCTCGGAGGTCGCCCCCCGCGCGGGGGCGTGGATTGCGGCTCCATTGAAGGGCGATCAAGTTTGGTCGCAAAAAGTAATGGGCGCTGGTTTCTGCGGCAGAATAGTGGCGGGCCCCATTGAAGTTCAGCCGCCAATCCTCCAACACATGGCCTATGGTCCTGCAAGCGAAGAAGTGCAAGCCCTACCCTATGCCGCCTTTTTGCGCTTGATCAAAAAGCTTATAAAGGCGCGCACCAGGCCGATACAGTATTTGATGACAGGTTTGCGGCTGCCGGAAGCCACATTGGTTTCTGCCGTAGGAAGGCCCGTGCCGGAACAGAAATAATTTGGCGCATTGACCCCGGATGTAACTCCTGGGAGACAGCATGGCCTTGGTATGGGCTGAGGTCCTGTCTTGGGACTGAAGGGGCCGAAAGACGGGAGAAACACAGGTCATTGAAATGAAAAGAATTAGGATCGGAATAATATGCAGGATGGTCCCGGCGACACCGCATTGCAGTTAGGTTGTATTATGCTTCCGTTGGCACGCTACCGGTTTCGATTCGGATGCGCCGATGCGGCGCGGTTGCCCAAGTACACCGGCTCCGCCTGGCGGGGTGCTATCGGGCATGCGCTCAAGAAGACGGTATGTGTTACGAGCCAGGATGCCTGCCCGTCGTGTATTCTCTACAGATCCTGTCCTTACTCCTACATATTCGAAACACCCCCCCATCCCGATGCCAAAAAGATGCGTAAATATTCGGCTGCCCCGCACCCTTTTGTGATCGAGCCCCCGGCTGCCCCGGGTGATGGAGTCCACGAGCTCGGATTGACTCTGTTCGGTCGGGGAAACGGGTACCTGCCGTACATGGTTCATGCGCTTCAACAAGCGGGAGAGCGGGGGCTAGGGAAGGGGCGCATACCGATGAAATTGGTCGAGGTACGGCAGGCCCGGCCGGTGGATTCCGATGCATGGGAGCCGATATACGAACGGGGCGGAACGCTTCGGGCCCATCCGGCTGATATTCCCGCCCTTCCCGCGGCGCCTGCGGCCGTTCGGATAAAACTCGAAACCCATATGCGGTTGCAGCGGGATGAGCGTCTTGTCACTCCAGATACGTTCCGCTTCAGCGATCTTTTCAGTTCGTTGCTGCGCCGATTGTCGATGCTGACCAGCTTTCACGCCGACGTGCCGCTGGAAACCGATTTTGCCGGCTTGACGCGAATGGCCCGTGGGATGGAAGCCTCCTCGATCCGGGTTGCGTGGAAAGAATGGACTCGTTATTCCTCCCGCCAGAAAACCACCATCAAGATGGACGGGTTGCTGGGGGAGATCCTTGTCGGGCTGGAGGGAAAAACCGAGCTGTGGCCCTACCTCTGGTGGGGCCAATGGGTGCATGCAGGAAAAGGGACATCGATGGGCCTGGGAAAGTATTCCATTCAGGCCGCAAGCTTGCCGAATCCATGAAATGCCCCTGCTTGGAGCATACTTGCCGTCATGAAAAAAAATACGAAAGAGCGCAAAACAGGGAACGGTGGCCGGGCCGGGAAAAAGGGTCCGATTCATCCTGCGGCCTTTCGGCGCCGCGTACTGCTTGCCGTTACGGGGCTCTCGCCGCAGGTGGTCACCGAAACCCTGTATGCCCTGACGCAAACCCTGAAGCCCGGCTTTGTCCCCACGGAAGTGCACCTTATGACGACGGCGGAAGGAAAGGAGCGGGCGCGCCTGACCCTGCTTTCCGATGACCCGGGCTGGTTCCACCGACTGCGGAAGGACTACGGGCTGCCGGACATAGATTTTAGCGAGCAAAACATCCATGCGCTCGCGACGGCGGATGGAAAGCCGATCGACGACATACGCACGCGCCGGGAGAACGAGCGTCTCGCGGACGCCCTTACGGAAATCATCCGCGAGTTTACTGCCGATCCGGACTGCGCGCTTCACGTATCGATCGCGGGGGGCCGCAAGACCATGGGTTATTATGCCGGGTACGCATTGTCCCTCTTGGGCCGGGCGCAGGACCGGTTGTCCCACGTACTCGTGAGCGCCCCCTATGAGTCGAACCAGCAATTCTACTACCCTACCCCGCATCGGCACGTGATCTACACCTCCTCGAACCGGCCGTTGGATGCGCACGAGGCCAAGGTGACCCTAGCGGAAATTCCATTCGTGCGGCTCAGGGAAGGCTTGGACGAGCGGCTCCTGAAAGGGAGTGTTACTTTCAGCGAGGTGGTGTCCGCAGCGCAGAAAGCGCTGGAACCCGCGAGCCTGGAGATCGATTTCGATAGGCAATGCATCTTTGCCGGGGGGCGGAAAGTTCGCCTGGCTCCGGCGCATTTGTCCTTCCTGAGCTGGCTGGCACGCCGGGCCTGCGATGGGCGGCCGAACGTGGTATCTCCGTCCGACGGGGTTCCCGAGGAAGAATATGCATGCGAGTACCTCTTGGAATACGGGAACATTGGTGACGACCTGGACGGGACAACGGCTAAAAGCATGAGGAAAGGGATGACCAATACCTTTTTCGAACAGACCAAGTCACGGTTGCACCGAGCATTGAGGGAGGCGCTGGGGCCGGAAGGCGTTCGTCAATACGGCATCTCCAATACGGAAACGCCCCCCAGGCAGTACTGGATCGCCACGCCCCCGAAGAGCATCCGATGGATTGGCTGGGAAACGCCAAGCCCAAGCCGCAAGCTTGCCGAAAACCAGCGGAAGCAGGGGGGAAAGGTATGATGCGCGGCATGAACAATATGGACAGGGTGCCGGTGGAAGGTCACAAATGCGGGCACGGGTTTGAAGTCAGCGGGGCGCTGGGAACCTGCGTGCGGGCGGCGGCCGAAGAAGCCGAGAAACGGGAGCTGGAGATTGAAGCCGCTACTGCGGAAGAGAGGATGGAAGCATGAAAATGCAGCAACTTGAGTATGAAGTGCATTTCCTGACCCCGGCCTTTTTGGGCAACGCCAAACAGTCGGCCCAATGGCGGACGCCCCCGTTCAAAGCGCTGCTGCGGCAATGGTGGCGGGTGGCATATGCCGCAGAAAAGAGATTTACCGTCAGGATCGAGGAGATGCGGCGCGAAGAAGGAATGTTATTCGGAAATGCGTGGTTGTCGCATAAGGAAGGCAATAAGGAAGTGCATGATTACTGCAAAAGCCTTGTACGCGTTCGCTTGCTGGACGATGCCCAATCGGTAGATTCTTGGGCACTAGGAACGCAGCAAGGAGTGACACCACTTTCCACGAGACTGGAAACAAGTTATGCGTGGTTCGGGCTCATCAAGCGCGGCGGCAACCTGGGAGATCGATGGGCGATCAAGCCGATGGCGGCTGAAAGTGTTCGCAAATTGCTCCTGGCCTTTGAAGACATTCATTTAAAGCGGATGAAAGAAGTGGTGGCGCTCATGCACGCCTTCGGCCTGCTCGGCAGTCGTAGTCGCGGAGGTTGGGGGGCATTGCATATCGAAGGTGCAGAGCTCCTGGCCGCCGAAGATCTGTTTCACTACGCGAGAGATGTTTCCAAGTGCCTTGAAGATGATTGGGCGATGTCGCTCGCAAAGGACGACAAAGGACTTTTGATCTGGGAAGGAACGGAAAATTTCAATACCTGGGACAAGGCCATGCATTTTGTTGCCATTACGAGAAAGAGTGTCCGTACAGCGCTGAAAAACGGGGGCAATTTGAGGCCGGCCTTGGGTTTTGCATCACCTGGAAGGATGCCCAGCCCGCTGCGATGGAAGGTAGTCAAAGGTGATCAAGGAGGCCTGCGCGTCAGGGTGTTTGCGATGCCGCACGGAATTCCAGAGAAAGCCGGTATTAGATTGAGCACGGAACAACTTTCGAGAGCATGGAGAATTGTTGCCGGCACGCTGGACGGCGTGGACACTTTTCGGCGCCTCGGATAAAAGGGGATCAAAATGACGGATTCTAACAACACCCTCTGGCAAACCAAGGTTGCCGCCCGCCTGCACGACCCGGCGGAAAAGGCGCTGGTGCTGATGCGCGATCCGGCCGGTCATGAAGGGGGTACCAGCCGCGCACTGATCCGGCTGCTCGGCATGCATGCAATTGGCGGGGATGCGATTGCGGGCGACGAGGAGTCTCTGGCAAGGACCACGTTCAAAAACGGCATTCCCGCATCCATGTACCGGCTTATCCAACGGGCCGACTGGTGGGCTGCTGCTGCCGATCGTCCGCAATGGCCCATGCAGGAAATAGATGTGACGACCAAAAAGGGTGAGCAAAAAACGCTGAAGGTGGCCAACTGGGCCCAGGTTCGGTGGGCTAACAACCCGGTACTGATCCACCCGCTGACGGGAGAACAATTTACGCTCCCGGGTGGTTTGAGCGAAACCGATTTTCGGGACATCCGGAAGCGCAGCTTTGATCATGTGGCGAAATTGCTGGCCGGCCTCGACCATGACAAGGCGGGTGAGCGGGACTGGTGGAAGACGCTGCTTGCACTTTGGCGCTTCGGTCCGGAGATCGACGAGGAAAATGACAATGGCAAGCTGGGGGTCCTGTGGCACCTCCTGCCCGCCGACACCCGCGTGCCCGACCACAGCATTTGGGATCACCTTGACATCGTCTCGGCCTTCGCCGGGGCGTTTGTTGCGGATCCGGAGAACGAGGCGGCCCTGCTGACGCTGTCCATCGGCCCGGTGCAGCCTTTCATCGCCAGCGCCCGCAAAATGGATGACCTCTGGGCCGGTTCGCATCTGTTGGCGCGCCTGTCCTGGGAGGGGATGAGGGTGGTGTGTGAGCGCCTCGGACCGGACGCGATCCTTTTTCCGCGTTTGCGGGGAGTGCCGCAGGTGGATCTATGGTTGCGCGACCAATGCGGTTTACCCGAAGGCTTGTTCGAAAGGTGCGAGTGGAACCGGGCGGGTACGGACAGCAACCCGCTGTTTTCGGCCGCGCTCCCCAATCGTTTTGTGGCGGTCGTGCCGCGTTCCCAGGCGGAGGATCTGGCCAAGAAAGTGGGGGAGGGGGTGAGGGCTTGGTTGGCCGGGCTCGGGAATGACGTGGTGGAGCGTTTGTTGAGTGAAGCGGGATTCGATGAAGCCGACAACGATATTCCTCGTCAGCAGATGAGGGACCAGCTAGAAGGGTTTCCCGAAGTGCATTGGGCCGTCGTGCCTTTCTCTCTTGTTCGTGAAGACAGCGGGGACAAACCTCTTGATGTTTCCCGGCTCGCTGCGGCAATGAAGCCCTTCTTCGAGCCCGGCGACAACGACAGTGGGCGCCTGCCCGGTTTTCTTGCCACGCCGGCATGGCAACTGCTTCAACGGGAGCTTAAGCTCCTCGATGAACAGGGCAAAAAATCGGTGTTTTTCAAGCCCAACCCCGGCGTGCTCTATCCGGCGGTGCACGACTTGGCCGAGCGTGTACTTGCGGCGGCCAAGAGCGTGCGCGAATTTAAGCAGACCCGGCAGGAAGGATGGCGCTGTTCCCTGACCGGGGAGACGGAGTGGATCACCACTGACCGCGGGCAACTCCAGGGATCTTATCGACGCCGGGCCGACACCCTTTGGGCGAGGATCGCCGGGAATAAGCCTGCCTGGGCCAAGAGGGGGGAGCACCTGGGAGGCTTGCCCGCGATCAAGCGGTTGTGGCCGACGCTGTTCAAGGAGGAGGTGGACAGGGCGTTGGCAAGCGGCGAGACTGAAAAAGGCATCGACCGTTTCGTGGTATCCACCTATACCATGGCGTTGACATACCAGCTTGACCAGTGGCTGTCCAGGGAACCAACCCCCGATGTACAAATCGATTTTGACAATGCGGAAAGCGTGGCGTTGCCCCGCAAGCTCATGCTCAAGCATGGCCGTAATCCGGCCATCGCGACGGCCAAGCGGCTGCCTGGCTTGCTGGATAGGGCGCGGGAACGGGAGGAGGAGGAGGAAAAAGGGCGGGCGACGGCCACCATCAAGGAGCTATTGGGCGACAACCTCGAAGCCTATTACAGTCTCATCATGATGGATGGCGACCGGATGGGCGCCTGGCTGGGGGGCGGGGAGGATTATGCCATAAGCTACCGCGACAGTTTTCATCCCCAGGTACAGGAAGGTTTTGACCGGCATGCCCAGGGACAAAAGCCTATCCAGGAATATGGGAAGCAAAAGCGGGCCCTTTCTCCCAACCGGCACCTTGCGATTTCGGGCGCACTGAATGATTTTTCGCTGACCGTGGTGCGCCACGTGGTTGAAAACGAGTACCTGGGCCGCCTCATCTACGCCGGCGGGGATGACGTTTTCGCCATGCTGCCCGTGGCGGACCTGCTCCCGGCGATTCAACGGCTCCGTTGTGCCTATTCAGGGCATGACCCGAGGCATGAAGGGGGGGTGCCGGGGCGTGGGCTTGCCCTGCAAAATGGTTTCGCGATGCTCAATGGCAGGCTGATGCGCATGATGGGAACTAGGGCAACGGCCTCCTGCGGCGCCGTCATCGCCCACCACCAGGCGCCGCTCTCCTTCGTTCGGAGGGAACTGGATGCAGCGGAGAAACGCGCCAAGAACGAGGGCGGCCGCGACGCTTTTTCGATTACGATCGTCAAGCGTTCGGGGGGCACCCTTTATCTGACGGAAAAATGGGGACAGCCGCTGAACCTTCTGGTCGAACTGCGTGATTTTCTTTCCACGGAGGGGGTATCGCGCCGTGCCGCCTACCATACGCTGCAGTGGCTGAATGAACAGGAAATACCGACGAGCGCCTTCGAAAACGGAATGATACGGAGTCTGCTGGCCTATCAGCTGGACCGGCAGGCCAAGGGTTCGGCCAAGGGCGGGGTGCCGTTGCTGGCGGAAGGTCTTTCCGCGCTCGCCCAAACCTGGAAGGAACCGGAACGTATCAAAAAGCTGCGGAATTTTGTGGCGGTGGCGGAATTCCTGGCCCGGGAAACCCGCGTAAGTAAAAAGCGGCCGCAGGATGCGGAGACGAGGGAGATGGGAGGCGCTGCATGAGCATTGAATATCGTTTTATCGAACCCCTGGATGTTCTTTTCCTGCGCGGCAACCAGTTGTTTGGCGACCCGGGAAGCTATGGCGAAAGTATCATCCCGCCCCGGCCCTCCGTGGCCGCCGGGGCGCTGCGGTCGCGCATGCTGGCCGATGACCGCACGGATCTCGGGGCGTTTTCCAGGAACGAGATTGACCATCCCACCCTGGGAACACCTGAGCATCCTGGAAGTTTCGAGCTGGCAGGCTTTTACATGGCGCGCAGGGTGGAGGGACGAACGGAGATCCTGATGCCGCTGCCGGCGGACCTTGTTGTCGAGGAAGAGGAGAGTCAAGGAAGCGACAACCGGAGCAGGTCATCTTTACGGGTCGGCCGATTGAGTCCGACGGCCATCGATCTCCCCTCTTCCTTCCAGTTGCCGCTGTTGCCGGTATTGGCGCAGGAGGAGCGCGGCAAGAACAAGGGCGGCTGGTGGCTCTCCCAGGAAGGATGGGCGTCGTATCTGAGCGGAGAGGTTCCCACGTCCGGACAACTCGTGAACTCCAGCGAACTGTGGGTCCAGGAAACCCGAATCGGCATAGGCATGAGGAGCGACAAGCGCGCCGCCGAGAAAGGCAATCTGTTTTCCAGCGTTGCCGTATCGCTCAAGGAGGCGGTTGGTTTCCTGGCGGCTGTCGCCGGGGCGATTCCGCCCACGGAGGGGATGCTCCGCTTTGGAGGCGATGGGCGCGCCGCCGGCATCGAGAAAGCGAACGTGAGCCTTCCGGAACCGGATTATGAAGCCATCAGTCGGGCAGGATGCTGCCGCCTGGTCCTCACCAGCCCCGGTTTGTTTTGCGAGGGTTGGCGGTTGCCGGGAACGGGGTCCGACAATCGGGTGTCTCTGGGCAATGTCCGGGGCAGGATGGCATGTGCGTGTGTGCCGCGTTTTGAGACCATCTCCGGATGGGACCTGGCCAAGCGCGAGCCCAAACCGGCCCAGCGCGTGGTTCCTTCCGGAAGTGTTTACTGGCTTGATGAACTCGAGGCTGCGCCCGGTGAGCTCCGCAAGCTTGCAACCAGCGGCTTATGGGACGAATCGTGCAAAGATGATGCCCGGAGGGCGGAGGGTTTCAACCGTGTCGCGGTGGCGGCATGGTGACAAGGGAACACCTATAAGGGAGACGATCAATGTTCGAAAAAAAGGCAGTTGTGTTTCTCTACGCGGTCAGCCCGGTCCACATGGGTGCGGGACAGGCGGTGGACGTAATCGACAACCCGATTCAAAGGGAGCGCCACACCGGCCACCCCTGCTTTGCCGGGTCCGGCATCAAGGGCGCCGTGCGGCACGGCTGGAAGGCTCTTGGGGGACCCCTGGAAGAAATCGAGAGGCTTCTCGGTCCAGATTCCGAAAACAAGAAAGACCTGCACGCGGGAGCCATCAGTTTCGGCGATGCACAGTTGGTTCTGCTCCCCGTCCGGTCTCTTAGAAACGGCTATGTCTATGCCACCTGTCCCCAGGCGCTGGCCCGCACCCGCAGGCTTTTGGCGCTGTGCGGAGCAACGGTGCAATGGAATGCGGTGAGCGTACCGGCAAGCCGGGCGCTGGCAGCAAGCGCCGAACTGGCGCCTAACGGCAAATTGCATCTCGAAGCCTTTGAATACGACGCGGAAGAATCACCCGAACTGCGGGCCATTGCGGCCGACCTGGCGGAGAGGGCGTTGCCCGGCGATGACGAGTATGCTTTTTTCCGCGATAAGCTCAAGACGGACCTCGTGGTGCTTTCGGACACCGACTTCGGGTACTTTGCACAAAACGCCATGTTGGTGGAGCCGCACGTGCGGATCGATGACGAAACCGGCGCGGCAAGTGACAAGGGCCTGTTCTACACCGAGAACCTGCCCCCCGAGTCGCTCCTTATCGCTCCCCTGCTTGCCAGCCAGACACGGACGGGGCGGAAGGGAGAGGAATTGCCTGCCGAAACCGTACTTGGCAAGGTTTTACCGCTGATCAACGGAAAAGCGCTGCAGATCGGCGGAGACGCAACTACGGGCCGCGGGTTGGTCGTGGCCAAAGTGGTGGAGGGCTGATTGATGGCACAGACACTGGAACAACTACGGGCCCAGGATGCATGGAACAAATGTGAAAAGTATTCCAAGGAACAGGTCAACATTGCCAAGAGTCTGCCGGCGCTCATCATGAACAGCGGGCTGATGCAGGTCCTGGCCTTTGCGCACCAAAAAGAGGGCAAACATGAAATCGTCGCCGGGCAACTGCGTGCATGGCTCAGCAGCCGTTTTCCCCATATCCTTCCGAGCAGCGAGTTTACAGCTTTCATGGAAGCGCTCATGGAATTGAAGGATGCACGGGATTACCAGGCCATCAACGCCGAGGCCTTCGCCTGGCTGAAATGGTTGCGCCAGCTGGCCGCCGCGCGCAACGGGAGGGAGTAATATGTCGATCGCCGCCGTTCCCAATTACCTGGGGAAGGATTTCAGCACTGCCTCGCCCGGAATGCGCTTTGGTTACTACCTGTCCATATGGAACCGCGACTGGAGCAAGGAAACCGCAATTCCAGGGGATACGTGGAAATCGATGACACGCCTGAGCGAAGGGGATAAACAGCACATGAAGTCCCTTGTGTCGCGGCAAAGGCGAGTGGCGACAAGCTGCGGCGACTCGATGTTTTTGGTGGATGCCGTCGCGATTTCCCCCTTCAGCACGGGCCTGGGCAATGAGCATCCATTGGAAAACGGCTTCGCCTTTCTCAGTCCATACGGCTTGCCCTATCTTCCCGGCAGCGGAGTCAAGGGCGTGGTGCGGCAGGCGGCCTTGGAGCTGGCTTCCGGTGACTGGGGAGATGATGGTGGTTGGAGCGAAGACCTGGTTGCGGCGCTTTTCGGGAGCGAAGGCGCAGAGGATGACGGCGAGCACTGGCGGGGCGCGCTCAGTTTCTGGGACGTGATCCCCCTGATCAAAGGGGATGCCCTCCAGGTGGAAATCATGACGCCCCACCAAAGCCACTATTACCAGCAGAGGACCGATCCAGGGACCGGCGGAAGCGTCAGCCCGCATGATTCCGGACAACCCACCCCCATATCCTTCCTTTCCGTCCCGCCCGGTTCCGGATTTTCGTTTTATGTCCTTTGTGACCTCGTTCTGCTTGGACGCAGGTCTCCCGGTTTGGTTGCGGGGGGGCAGTGGAAAGAATTGCTCGCCGCCGCCTTTAAACATGCCTTTGCATGGTGCGGTTTTGGTGCAAAAACGGCCGTGGGTTACGGCGCGATGGATGAAGACCAACAAAAAAAGGCCGAGCGGCAAAGGCAGGAAGAGGCCAGACAGGAGGAATTGCGCCTTCAAAGAGAAAAGGAAGCCCGCAAGCAGGAGATCGAAAAAATGGACCCGATCGACCAGGAAATCGCCTGCTTTCTGGATGCAAGAACAGACAAAGGGCAGCCGGAAATCTACGCCCTCATCGACGGCTTGAAGAACAACACCTGGAGCGGAGACCAGGCGGTGGCCATTGCCGGAAAGGTCAAGATCATGATGCAGGCCGCCAATAGATGGAAAGAGAAAAGCGAAAAGAAAAATCCCGATAAGGACTGGGACTATGTACGAACCCGAAAAGTGATGGATTACCTGAAGAAACCGGAGGCATGATGGCTACCACTTTGCTTAGTTTTCTTGGACGTGTGCCGCGGACCGAACAGGGATATCGCGAAACCCGATATGACTTTGGGGATGGAAATCTCGGCGAGTCCACGGCTTTTTTCGGTTGGTCGCTGCAGCGCCGGATCAAAGCCGAACGCCTGGTCATCATGGGCACCTCGGGCAGTATGTGGGACCATCTTTTTGAGAAGGATGTTCCCCTTGCCGGCGATGAAGTCGATGCCCAGATGAAGCTGATCGATGCCGTCCACGCGAAAGCTGTTACGGCGGAATGTCTTGCTCCGCTCCAAGCGCCGCTGGCGCAATTTCTCGGCTGCGATGCGTATCTGGAGATCATTCCCTATTGCCGGGACGAACGCGAACAGGTGGAGCTTCTATCCATCATGGCAAGGCATGTGGCCCCGGGTGATACCGTGCATATCGATATCACCCACGGTTTTCGGCATCTTCCCATGATCGTGCTGCTGGCGGCCATGCACCTGAAAACAACCCGCCAGGCGGCGATCGAGGGCATCTGGTACGGCGCCTATGATTCCGACACCGGGGAGGCACCGGTTTACAACCTTGCCGGACTGTTGCACATTGCCGAATGGATAGAGGCGCTTCACTCCTATGACAAGGACGGGGATTATGGCGTCTTCGCCCCGTTGCTGGGGGCCAAGGGCGAAAAGCTCAAAAAGGCGGCTTTTTTCGAACGCACGACCAATCCGGTCAGGGCTCGCTCGGAACTGAGATCCTGGGCGGGAATGGATCATGGCTACCTGGCGGACGATCCGGCGGCGGCTCTTTTTAGAGAGGAGCTGGAAAAGAGGATCGCCTGGCACCAGGACTCCGACCGGGCGTCGTGGGAACGGGCCTTGGCTCGGAGGTACCTGGAACAGGAGGACTACGTTCGGGCGATCATTTATGGGATGGAATCGATCATCTCAACCGAGATTAATGAGCGGCACGGTGAAATCGATGACTACGAGAGCCGGGATATCGTCAAGGATGAAATGAGAAATACTCGGCACGAGTTCAGGACCCTGAGCAACCTGCGCAATGCCTTGACCCATGGCGTCCGATCCAAAGGCCGGGCCACAAAAAAGCTGTTGGAAAGCGAGCAGGAATTGAAAAAGAAGATCCGCGACCTGTTCCGGCGATTGAAAGTTTTGTAGCAGGAAGCCTATGGCCACCTATTTTGTAACGCGCCATGGCGGCGCCCTCGAATGGGCCGCCCGTCACAACATCAGGATCGACCACGCACTGAGCCATCTGCGGATCGAGGAGATACAGCCTGGAGATGTGGTGATCGGAGTATTGCCCGTTCATTTGGCCGCCGAAGTCTGTGCAAAATCCGCACGGTACATTCAAATTGCCATGGACCTCCCGGAGCAATGCAGGGGGATCGAACTTTCTGGCGACGACATGGAACGACATGGAGCCCGGCTCGTGGAATACCGGGTGGAACGTGTCCGATGCATGTAGCGGATCCCCTCGTTGAAGCTCGCCCGGTTAATCACGCCCCTTCCTCTGCGGCAAGCTTGCGGTTTTCCAGAATCTCCGCATGCCGCGCTAAAATTTTCCCGTTAGCCGGGGGAACGGGATTATGGAAGAGCGCGACCTCTATATTGCGGCCTACGACATTGCTTCTCCGCGCCGATTGCGCGCGGTGCTTCAACTCATCAAGGGGCACGCGACCGGGGGGCAGAAATCGGCATACGAGTGTTTCCTTACACCGGCTGAACGGCGCACCCTCCTGTATCGGCTCGATGCGGTGATAGAGCCGGATGAAGACCGAGTACTCCTCATCCGGCTTGATCCGCGATCGCGTGTCCATACCCTGGGGATCGCGGAAGAACCGCAGGACCCCCCTTTCTTCTATTGCGGGTGATCATGGCGACACTCTATCTCGACCGGAAGGGCCTGGAACTCAGGGTGGACGGGGCGGCGCTGGCCCTGTATGAAAGCGGCAGCCGGATCCGAACCGTTCCCCTCTCGTTGCTCGACCGCGTCGTCTTCCGTGCGGAGACGGTGCTGACGTCGAGTGCACTGGGGGCCCTGGCGGACAGCGGGTGCGCCGCCGTGGTGTTGAGCGGCCGGCAGGGGAACCGGCTCGCGATGGTGCACGGGCGCCCGCACAACGATGCGGCGCTGCGTGTGGCTCAGTATGCCCAAACCGGGAATGCCGGCTGGAGGCTGGCCTGGGCCCGGCGCTTTATCGGCGCCAAGATAGCGCGACAGCAGAGGTTCCTCGATCGGGCGCTGGTCATGAGAGCCGACCGGTGCAAGGAGCTTTCGGACGCCCTTGAAACGCTTGGGATGATGCGTTCCCGTGTTGAAGAGGACGGCATGACTCCAGACAGCCTGCGTGGAATCGAGGGCGCGGCGCAGGCCGCATATTTCAGGGCTTTTACTTCCCTGTTTGCCGGGGCGCTGCATTTTCATGGCCGCAACCGGCGACCGCCGCGCGATCCTGTCAATGCTTGCCTTTCGCTGGGCTACACGCTGGCCCATTTCGAAGGGGTGCGTCTGGCGCATGCCGCCGGGCTGGATCCCTTCCTCGGCTTCTTTCACGAGATCGCTTTTGGACGCGAATCGCTGGCATGCGATTTGATCGAGCCGGTGCGACCCCTTGTCGATGCCTGGGTCTGGGAGATGTTCCGTTCGAGGACACTGCGGCCCGAGCACTTCAAGGTCGACAAGGGCGCCTGCGTGATCGAAAAGGCGGGCCGGGCCCGGTTCTACCAACACTATGAGCACTTCATGAAGACCATCTCGGTCCGGCTCCGGGGTTATTGCCGGTTGCTGGCGCGCGACCTGCGAGCCCAGGCCCCGCAGTTGCCCGCCTGCGATGGGGAGGAAGACCTGTGAAGGCGCTCTACCTGGATGGATCGCGGGGGATAGAGGTCCGGCTCAACGGGCCTGCGCTACGGGTCCGCCGGCCGGCTAAAGCCGACGGGCAGTATCCGCTCCAACGGGTCGCGCGCGTCGTTACCCTGGGTAGGGTCCATTGGCATAAGGACGCCTTGGACGCCTGCATATCTTGGCGCAAGCCTGTTGCCGTGCTGGACGCGAAGGGCAGGTTTGTGCGGATCTGGTTTCGGCCCTCCGTTCCGGTGTACGGATTGATCCGTCACCTCGGCTCGCTACTGGGCGTGCCGCGCTTTCTGGCGCGTTATGAACGGTGGTTTTCCGGCGCCGAGCGCAGTGAAATGATCCGGGCAATCGATGCCCTCCATATCGAATGCGGGAGGCGTCATCCGGATATGACCTGGCAGGCGGTCTGTTTTCATCAGTATCTGCGCCATAACAAGCGTGTGGGGGGAAGCCACCGGTTCCTGTCGGGTTTGGCCGCGGCGCAGATTTCCTCGGCGCTTTGTTCCACTGGAGTCCCGCGCGATCCCCTGTCATGGGGAAGGCAGGAATACCGGCTGTTTTCCGACATGATGCGCCTCGAACGTTGGAGGCAAGCTGTTTTGCTCGAGCAACTGATGGAGCGCCTCGAGGGAAGTCCGGAGCGTCACGACCTGGTTGAGGCTTTTGAAGGCATGTCGCAGGATCGGGAACGGCGCATGGAATCCTGGCGGCAGCGGGCGTTGCTGGCCATGATGGGGCTGGATCCAGAGGAAATGGAAGGCGATTGCGATCAATTGGAATGGCGGCAGGAGCTTCTCGACCGGCTTTGTCAGAGGCTCAGCAGCTGCAGCGGCAACCTGGGGCAGATCCCTTTCGGGAAGCGCCAATCGCTGCGTACCAGTGTGCGGATCCTGCGCGAATATCTTCGGGGTGACCGGAGGGCATATGAGTCATACAGAACGGCGTAACTGGCTTGTTGGGTACGACATAGCCGACCACCGTCGCCTTTGCCGGGTTCATCGTTTTCTGAAGGCGCATGCCATTCCGGTACAATATTCTGTTTTCGTGTTCCAAGGCAACCAGTTGGAACTTGAGCGCGTTCTCGCCGGTCTCTCCGAGCTGATTTCGCCGAATGAGGATGATGTACGGGCATACCACGTGCCGGACCGCTGCGAAGTCGCCATGCTTGGAAAACAGGATCTTCCTGACGGGATTGTGCTGGGTGGCCGGGGGTTGGGCAGGCTTCTGCGCACTCTGACCGAGGAGGAGGATTCCCCCAATATTGATCCATACCTTGATGATGAGCCCTCAGGAGAAGCATGTTACCTGGTGTGATGAACGAATTTTTTGGCAACCCCCTTTTCAAAATCCTGAGTATAATGGAGATATAGACGCGAGCTGTTGGAACTACTGCCCTGAAGAAGAAGGGATTAAGACCGATCTTTGGGGTCGATCCTGAGAGTGGGGTCGAGTTGGAACTACTGCCCTGAAGAAGAAGGGATTAAGACATTCCCTTAAGCTTAATCATACCTTTCCTCCTAGGTTGGAACTACTGCCCTGAAGAAGAAGGGATTAAGACCCAGCACGCGAGGTCTGGCTCAAAAAAATTTGGTTGGAACTACTGCCCTGAAGAAGAAGGGATTAAGACGCGTCCAAGCCCGAGGAAGTAACCGCCAGAAAGTGTTGGAACTACTGCCCTGAAGAAGAAGGGATTAAGACTTTGAAGTCATACCATATGTCTACATCCATATCAGTTGGAACTACTGCCCTGAAGAAGAAGGGATTAAGACCCTACCATACACAACAGGTCGTACAGTCTCCGTTGGAACTACTGCCCTGAAGAAGAAGGGATTAAGACGCAGTAGTATAGCTCTGTCTCGAGCCATTCTTGTTGGAACTACTGCCCTGAAGAAGAAGGGATTAAGACGGGACGATTCCGAACAACATATCGGCGGTTGAGTTGGAACTACTGCCCTGAAGAAGAAGGGATTAAGACTAGACGGGCTCAAAAAAATTGGGAAGTGCCACTGTTGGAACTACTGCCCTGAAGAAGAAGGGATTAAGACTGCCAATGCCGCTAATCCAAACGGCTATGGCAGTTGGAACTACTGCCCTGAAGAAGAAGGGATTAAGACCGATCGACAATCTGTATGTCACGGCGCCTGTGGTTGGAACTACTGCCCTGAAGAAGAAGGGATTAAGACTTGGGTGGGGAAACCCCGCCCTCGTTACGCAGCAGGTTGGAACTACTGCCCTGAAGAAGAAGGGATTAAGAC
>JAAYAJ010000088.1 GCA_012719455.1 Acidobacteriota bacterium
GAACCGGCGACCTACTGATTACGAATCAGTTGCTCTACCAGCTGAGCTACGTTGGCCCCCTGGTGCTGCGGGAGCGGCATACGATGCACAGGGGAGTGTATAACAGACTCCGGGCCCGGCTTCAAGAGGTGTGTGCGGGGGGCTACAGGTCGATGACCATGCCGTCGTGGGCCATTTCCAGTTCGACCTCGGCGGCGTGGTCGAGCATTTCCTGGCCGAGGTGGGTCAGAACGATGCGGCGGGCGCCGAAGCCGCCCCGATGCTCCCGCAGGCGGGCATAGTCGAGGTGGGTGTCGCTGCGGGAGTCGAAAAAGGTGCATTCGCACAGGAAGAGGTCGGCGCCGCGGGTGTGCGCCGGCAGGTCGTCGAACCAGCCGGTGTCGCCGGTGTAGACGATGCGGCGGCCTCCGGCGGCGAGGTCGCAGCCGAGCGAGACGGAGTGGTCCTGGTGGCGGACGGCGATGGGGGCGAGTTCCGTGTCCTGGTGGCGGATCCGTTCGCCCGGCACCATCTCGATGAAATCGAGTCGGAAGGGGAGGGGCTCGGCGGCGGTGTCGGCGTACATGGCGGCGAACAGCGTGCGTGCGCGCGCTTCCACCCCCGGCGGGCCGATGATGACCAGGGGCCGGTCGCGGGGCTCGATGTAGAGGTAATGGAGGAAGAGGAACGGGAGGCCGGCGAAGTGGTCCCCGTGGATGTGGCTCACAAAGACCTGGTCGATCCGGTCGGCCGAAAGCCCCAACCTGTTGAGGGCGGGGAGGATGGTCGCCCCGCAGTCGAGGAGCAGGGTGGCCCGGGGGCTCTGCACCAGGGCCGAGGACTGGAGGCGGCCTCCGGCCGAAAAGGCGTCCCCGGAGCCGAGAATGGTCACGCGCGCGCCGTTCATGGTTCCAGTATAGCACCGGCGTCCGTTTTTGTATCCCCCCGCCCGGGGCGCTCCGAAGTCGCGGTGTGCTACAATTCCCGCGTTATGGGACGGAGTTGCGGCGCCGAGGGGAGCGGATGAAGGACCGGGAGCGGGTGCTCAAGCGGAAGCTGCTGCGCGGCGCAGGGCAGGCGATCGCCGATTTCGGCATGATCCGGGAGGGGGACCGGGTCATGATCTGCCTCAGCGGGGGTAAGGACGGCTACGTGCTCCTCGACCTGCTGCTGGACCTGCAGCGGCGGGCGCCGGTCCGGTTCGAACTCCTCGCCGTCAACCTCGACCAGCACCTGCCCGGCTTCCCCGGGGAGGTGATCCCCCGCTACCTCGCCGCGCTGGGGGTCCCCTTCCGGGTTGTGCGCAAGGACACCTGGTCCATCGTGAAGCGCACTCTCGACGAAACCGAGACCGTCTGCGCCCTCTGCTCGCGCCTGCGCCGGGGCATTCTCTACAACACCGCCGTCGAGGAGGGGTGCACCCGGATCGCGCTCGGGCACCACGCCGACGACCTCGTCCAGACTTTTTTCCTGAACCTCTTTTTCGAGGGGACGACCCGGAGCCTCCCCCCGCTCTGGCGCACCGGGGACGGGCGCAACACCGTCATCCGCCCCCTCGCCTACTGCTGGGAGTCCGACGTGGCGGCCTACGCGGCCCTGAGGGATTACCCCATCATTCCCAACAACCTGTGCGGGATCACCAAGCCGCTCGAGCGCCGGCGCATGCGCGACCTCCTCGACGGGCTCGAGCGGGAGATCCCCAACGTCCGCCATTCGATCCTCGCCGCCCTGGCCAAGGATCGTTTCGGCGTTCCCCCGGAGGAACCCCTTGACCCGTAAGCTACGGTGCGCGCTGTTCGACCTGGACAACACCCTCTACCCCCAGTCGTGCGGACTGATGCAGGAGATCGGCCGCCGCATCAATCTTTACATGGTGGAGCGGCTGGGGGTCGCCCGGGAGGAGGTGGGCCGGCGGCGCGAAGCGCTGTTGCGCAGCCACGGGACCACCCTCAACGGCCTGCGCCGGGTGTGCGATGTCGACCCCGACGAATACCTCGACTTCGTGCACGACATCCCGATTGAGGACTACCTCGAACCCTCCCCGGAACTCGAGGAAATGCTCCGGGAACTCCCGCTGCGGCGGGTGATCTTCACCAACGCCGACGCCGCGCACGCCCGCCGGGTGCTTGCGCGCCTCGGCGTGCTCGGGTGCTTCGAGACCATCATCGACATCCACTTTCTCAATTTCGTCAACAAGCCTTACCGGCGCGCCTACCAAAGGGCGATCGAATTCGTCTCCGTCCGCCCCGAGGAGTGCGTGCTGCTCGAGGACTCGGCGGCCAACATTCAGCCTGCGCTGGAGATGGGGATGACCACGGTGATGGTGGGGGGGGACGGGTCCGATGGGGCGCATCACCACATCGAGAGGGTCACCGATTTCGCCCGGCTACTCCCGGAACTGGTCTAGTTCATTGCGCCCGGGTGGCGACGGTCAGCTATGGTTGCAGACGAGGAGCCGGGTGCTGTCGGCAAAGCGCACGGTGATCTTGTTGGGGGGCATGAACGCCTGGACGCACCCCCTCCCGAAGGTGGCGTGCTCGATCCAGTCCCCCTCGGCAAAACTCCCCGACATGCTGTATTTCTTGTGGGGCTTGTCGGCGGCTTCCTGCATTATCTCTTCCCAGGTCTGCCGCGCCTTCTTGGCCGGCGCCTTCCTGGGGGCTTTTTCCTTCTTGGCCGCCGGCTCCTTCTTGGCCGCACTCTTCGGCACGGGCTTCTCGGCGCGGTAGTTGTGTTCCCCGTCGCAGGTATTGCACTTGACGCGCCGGGGTTTGTCCCCCTGCATCGTCACGACCGTGTGATCCAGGACCAGCTTGCACTTGGTGCAATAGGCTTCGACTACCGAACTCACGTCTATTTTGCTCATTAAGATAGTCTATCACAATGCATGCAAAATGGTTAACCGGAATTTGCGTCCCCCGGGGGCGCATATTTCATCCGGTACCACAAGATTCCCAGGATCGTCTTCGCGTCCTCGATTTCCCCGGTTTCGATCATCTGGAGGCAGCGGGCCAGGGTGCGGGGCTCGACCGTGATATGCTCCCCCTCCTCGAGCCGCTGCCCGGTCGGGGTCAGCCCGCGGGCGACAAAAAGGTGGATCGCCTCGTTGCAGAACCCGGGGGAGGTGTAGAAGGTGCATTCGTGCGTCAGGCTCCCGGCCGAGCGGCCGATTTCCTCCTCCAGTTCGCGCGCCATGGTGTCCCTGGGGCTCTGGCCGCTGTCGAGCTTCCCGGCGGGGAGCTCGTAGATGAATTTCCCCAGGGGGTAGCGGAACTGGCGGATCAGCAGGATGCGGCCGTCCTCCAGGACCGGGACCGCGGCCACCCCGCCGGGGTGGCGCACCACCTCGCGGATCGTCTCGGCCCCCGACTCCTGCCGGATGGTGTCGACGCAGAGATTGACGATTCTGCCGCGGTAGATCTCCCGGTGGTCCAGGATATCCGCTTCCGGGTTCCCTTGGTCCATATTCCCTCCTCGAGATTCCAGCATACCGCAGGGCGGGCCTCGATCCCCGCCAAATTCGCGCCGGGACCCCCGCGGCTCCCATTTTTTCTCCCTTCCCCCGGGCCCTTTGCTACACTATACGTTTCAAGTTCGGGCGGAGCGTGACATTGTCCGTGGAAATGGAGCAGATCCTGGGGCCGGGGGGCGCCGTCGCCCTGCATCACCCCTGCTACGAGGACCGGCCGGGCCAGGTCCGGATGGCGCAGGCGGTGGCCGCGGCCATCGACGAGGGGCGGCACCTCTGCGTGGAGGCGGGGACCGGCACCGGGAAAACCCTCGCCTACCTTCTCCCCGCCATCTTTTCGGGGAAGCGGGTGGTGATCTCCACGGCAACCAAGAACCTCCAGGAACAGCTCTTCTTCAAGGACGTTCCCTTCCTGGAGCGGGCGTTGGATCGGCTCCTGTCGGTCTGCTACATGAAGGGGCGGAGCAATTACCTCTGCCTGTCCAAGCTCGACCGGATCGACGGGGAGGCTTACCTCTTCAGTCCCCACGACCCGGAATACATCAGGATCATCAAGGGCTGGGCGCGCACGACCAAGACCGGGGACCGGGCCGAACTCAGCGACCTTCCCGAGGACCTGCCGCTGTGGCGGCTGCTCGACGCGCGGCGCGAGACCTGCGCCGGCCAGAAGTGCCGCAATTTCGAACACTGCTTCGTCACCCTCGTCCGGCAAAAAGCGCTGGAGTCGGACATCGTCATCGTCAACCACCATCTCTTCTTCGCCGACCTGGCGCTGCGGCAGGGGGATTTCGGCGCGGTCCTCCCCGATTACGCGGTCCTGGTCTTCGACGAGGCGCACGAGATCGAGGACGTGGCGACCCAGTACTTCGGGACGATGGTCAGCAACTACCGGATCGAGGAGCTGGTGCAGGACGCCGGGCGGGTGCTCGTCGAGACCGGGGGCGGTTCGGCCTACCTCTCGGCGCAGCTCGCGCGGCTGACGGAACGCTCGAAGGCCTTTTTCTCCCGCTTCGCCGGCCGCGGGGGGCGCTTCGTCCTTGAGCCGCTGGGGGACGGGTTCGGGCTGCGGCGGGGGGTGGGAGAGAGCGACATCCTGGACGAGGCCTACCGGGGGCTTCGGCTCCAGCTGGACGCGGTGAAGACGGGGCTCGCCGACCTCCCGGTCGCCAGCGAGAGCCTGGAGGCGCTGGTACGCAGGGCACGCGAGCTGGAGAACGAATGCGCCGAAATCCTGGAATCGGAGTCGGACGAACGGGTCTACTGGTGCGAAGTCCGGGGGCAGGGGGTCTTTCTCCGGGCCTCCCCCATCGATATCGCCCCGCTGCTCGAGGAGCGGCTCTTTGCGCAGGTGGAATCGGCCATTTTGACCAGCGCCACCCTTTCGACCGGGGGGGATTTTTCATTCATCAAGTCGCGCCTCGGGCTCGGCGCCGCGGACGGACTCGTCATCCCCTCCCATTTCGATTTCGCCCGTCAGGCGATCCTCTACGTGCCGCGCGAGCTGCCGGAACCGCGGGAGGAGGGATGGGTGCGCGCGGCGTCCCGGGAACTGGAGCGGATCCTCGAAGCCAGCCGCGGGCGCGCCTTCGTGCTCTTCACGAGTTACGCCCAGATGAAGCAGGTCTACTACACCCTCGAGAGCCGGCTCCGGTTCCCGATGCTGCTCCAGGGGGAGAAAAGCAAATCGGGCCTGCTGGAAGCGTTCCGCGCCACTCCCAACGCGGTCCTGTTCGGGACGAGCAGCTTCTGGCAGGGGGTGGACGTGCAGGGGGAACAGCTGAGTTCGGTCATCATCGACAAGCTCCCCTTTTCCGTTCCCAGCGACCCCGTGGTGGCCGCCCGGATCGCGCGCATCAATGCCTCGGGCGGCAACGCCTTTTATCAATACCAGATCCCGGCGGCGACGATTTTACTGAAGCAGGGGATGGGGCGGCTGATCCGCAGCCGGGCCGACCGGGGCATCCTGGCGCTCCTGGACAAGCGGGTGCTGACCAAGAGTTACGGGAAGATGTTCCTGGAGAGTCTCCCCCCGGCGCCGCTGACCCACGACGCCGAACGGATGGAGCGCTTTCTACGGGAGGACTAGTCCGCTCCGGAGGCCTCGAAGAACTCCTCGGCGCGGCGGCAGCCGACATCGGCGAGGTTCTGCAGCGCCGACAGGGCCGATTCCGCGACCACGGTTTCACGGGCGGAGGTCAGGTCGTAGATCTTCTGGATGGTGGCGTCGGCCACCTCGTTGGGACGATGCCAGTAGCACACCGAAAGCTCCGAGACGGCCAGCGCCCGGATTTCGGGGTCGTCGTGGTCCATCAGTTCGACCAGCGCCTTGAGCGACCGCTTTCCCCCCTGTTGCGCAAGGACGCCCAGCGATTCGATGATCCACTGGCTCAACCGCCTGGCGTTCTTCCCCGCGGCTTTACCGGCAGTGGCCCCCTTGCCGGCTGCGCAGCTTTGGAGCGCGGACAGGAAGAAATCGACCGCCGCGTCGTCCCCGATGGTGCCGATGGCATCGACAATGGCGATCTGCAGATCCCGGGCGCCCTGCCCCTTGAGCCGCCGGGCCGCGGCAAACTCCTTCTTGAGCGGGTCCAGGAGGCTCCTGTCCCGCAGCGCCCCGATGGCGTAAGCGGCGAATTCCCGGCGCCTGACATCCTTGTGGGCGAGCATGGCGAGGAGGGGCTTTTTGAACCGGGTGTCCCGCAGAACGCGGATCCGGGGGAGGGTTTCGAAAAGGTCCTCGATGTCGCCCGATTCGATGACGTCGAGGCAGTCGAGGATCATTTCCTCGGAATATCGGACTTTTTTCTTGGGTCTCGATTTGTCGGTATCGGTCACTTTGGGTTGGACCTCGTCCAGGATTCTGAGTGTCTGGGGCCGAGAGCCATTATACTACGACGGGTCGATCCCATTGCAACCATGAAAACTTCAGGCTGCTCAGGGAAAATGGGCTCCGGCCCGGACGCCTGCCAGGAATTTCCCCTTGCACTCCTCGGAACAGAAAAAAAAGGTTCCCTTCCCCTCTTCGAGGCGCAGGGCGAGACGTGGGTCCATGTACATGCCGCACACCGGGTCCCTGACCATGGCGTTGCTTGGCTTGGCCGCCCCCCGCTGCGCCCCCGGTTTTGGTGGGGCTCCCAGCGAGAGGAAGAGGCGCCGCAGGAACCAGATCCCCAAAACAAATATCAAAATGCGGGAGATGAGTGCAACCATGAGCCTGCCCACCTATTCGGCCGACTGCCTGAGCCGGAGAATCTGCCCGCGCAGTTCCTCCCGGTGCGGGTATTCGGGATCGGTTCGCAGGAGGTCCTCCCAGACCGATATCGCCCCCTGGACATCCCTTTTCCCGTTCAGCAGCACGATCCCCTTGTTGAACCTCGCCTGGGAGAAGGCGGGCCGGTGCCCGAGGATTCTATCCAAGGTCTGCAGGGCCCGGTCGTGTTCCCCCAAGTAATGATAGCAGGTCGCCAGGTCGGTTTCGACATTCGGGTCACCCGGGCGCAGCCCCAGGCTCCGCTCGTAGTAGGCCGCAGCCTCGCGGAAGTTTCCGAGGTCGTAGTGGAGGTTGGCGATTGCGGTGACATGGTCGGGGTTTCCCGGCTCTCCGGCGGCGAGGCGTTCGAGATGCTCGAGCCTTGCGGCCGCGGCAACTACCGCCGGGTCGGCCGCCGGCGCCGCGGCGGGAGCGGCGGCCCGTTCCGGATGGAGCCGTCTCTCCTCGAGGTGGAAATACCCCGCCGTGGCCGCCGTCAACAGGAGCAGGGCGGTGAGGGCGGCAAAGACCAGGTTCAGTCGGGAGTTCGCGGCCATAGGACATATCTTACGGGCTCCGGGGGCGGACAATCAAGGGCCATTGTCCCCGTGCCCGGCCCGGGGCGCGTTTAGGGATTGATCTTTCGCGCCGCCGGCAAGAGAATGGGGGCGAAATGAGAGCGGTGGTGCAGAGGGTGAGCCGGGCGGAGGTGATCGTGGACGGCGCAGCCGTGGGCCGCATCGGCCCCGGCCTCGTGGCGCTCGTGGCGATCGCGCGCGACGACACCGAAGGCGATCTCGAGTGGATGGCCCGGAAGATCGTGGAGCTGAGGATCTTCGACGACGGCGCGGGGAGGATGAACCTCGGCATCGGCGAGGTCGGCGGGCGGCTGCTCGTGGTGTCGCAGTTCACCCTGTACGGCGACTGCCGCAAGGGACGGCGCCCCTCCTACTCCGACTCCGCCCCGCCCGAACGGGCGGAAGCGCTCTACCATCGGTTCGTGGAGATCGTGCGCAGGCGCGTCCCGGATGTCGAGACGGGCCGGTTCCAGGCCGCCATGCGGCTGGAACTGGTCAACGAGGGACCGATCACCCTGATTCTCGACAGTCCCGCGCGGCAGGCTCGGGCCGACGCGCACGATTGACAGGGCGCGAGGGCTCGGTGTACAGTATTGGGGTTTCGATGAGGGCTTTCATGTTGAACCGGTTGGACGGGCACCAGGGTCGAGACACACTCCCCCGCCCGGCGCGAAGGGCGCATGGCAGGCGTCCGCCGCTGCCGGTACGCCCCATGGTCTCTCCCCGTCGCATCGCCGCGGAGGGGACAGACAGGTGAATCCCGAACTTCGGAACCTGATCGCCCTCCAGGACCTCGAGCTGAAATCGGCCGAACTGCAAAAACAACTCTCCGACATTCCCCTGCAAATCCAGAACCTGAACGAAGAACTCGCGCGCCTAACCTCCGCCCACGAAGAGCGCGTTGCGGCGGCAAAGGAGTTGGCCAACCGCAGACGCACGCTCGAGGGGCAGGTGGACATGCTCTGGGCGAAGCTTGCGCGCCTCAAGGACCAGCTGATGACGGTGAAGAACAACAAGGAATACACCGCCATGCTGAACGAAATCCAGACGACGGAGGGGCTGATCCGGGAGGAGGAAGACAAGGTCCTGGAGATGATGGAGGAGATGGAGGCCCGGGACCGGGATCTCGCGAGCGCGGAAGCGGAAATGCGCACGCAGTCAGCCGCCCTGCAGGAGGTCATCCGCACCACGGGCGATTCGGTCCCCGGGCTCGAGCAGCAGCTGGCCCGCCTGGAGGAGGAGAGGGAATCGGTGGCCGCTCTCATTGACAGCGAATTGCTCGCCCGCTACCGGCAGATCGCGGGGGCGCGCAAGGGGGTGGCCCTGGCGGAAGCCCGGGACGAGCTATGCAGCTGCTGCCACGTCCGTATCCGGCCGCAGATGTACGCCGACCTGCTCCGCACCGATGACATCTTTTACTGCGACAGCTGCTCCCGCATCCTTTTTTCCCGGGAAGGACAATAACTCCGGTCCCTTTCCCCCCTTTCCGATGTATCCTTCCTTCATGAGGCTTCTTCGCGCCCGTCCGCCGGTGTTCCGCGTTGTCATGCTTGCCCTGCTCTGCCTGGCGGCGGGCCCGGCGCCGCGTGCAGCCGGGGAGCGGGCGGCGGGGGCGCAGGATATGCACCCGACCATCAGGGCCGAGGTGGAGCTGGTGAACCTGGTGTTCACGGCGGCGGACCGGAAGGGGCGGGTGGTCGAGGGGCTCGGGCCGAACGATTTCGAGCTCTTCGAGGACGGGAAACGGCAGGAGATCGAGTATTTCAGCGATCCCGGCAAGGGATCGGACATCCCCCTGACCATCGCGCTCCTCGTCGACACCAGCGGGAGCGTCAGGCGGAAGCTCGAATACGAGCAGGCGGCGGCGGCCCAGTTTTTCCGGGATATCCTCCGGCCGGACCGGGACCTGGCTCTCATCATCCAGTTCGATTCCGAGGTGAACCTGGTCCAGGACTTCACCCAGGACCCCGAGGCCCTCTACCGCGCCCTGGCCACCCTGCGCGCCGGGAACAACACGGCGCTCTACGACGCCGTCTACCTGGCGGCCGAGGAGAAGCTCAAGGGGGAAGCGGGACGGAAGGTCATCGTTGTCCTCACCGACGGCGCCGACACTTCGAGCCTGGTCAAGAAGGAGACGGCGATCGAGGCGGCCCAGAAGAACGACATCCTGATCTACGGCATCGGGGTGCACGACAGCCGTTTCGCCGCCGATTTCGGCGTGCTGCGGAAATTCGCCCGGGAAACCGGCGGGGAATTCTTTTCGCCCAAGGCGCGCATCGAGGAGATCGGAGACGCCTTCCGATCCATCCAGCGCGACATCCGTGGGCACTACAGCTTGGGCTACACCCCGTCGAACCGCCTGCGCGACGGCGCTTTCCGCAAGATCGAGCTCCGCGCGAAGCGGTCCGGGGTGCGTGTCCGCACCCGCTCGGGCTACTACGCTCCCCGGCCTTCCCCTCGGCGGTAGGGGGCGGAGCGCCGTTGGAAGCGTCACGGAAGGTGGCGGCTGGGACTGGGAGACGGAGTGCTCAAACGGGGGTTTCGGCCGGAGGCGGGGAGGAGCGGGTTTATTGGGCGGTTTTCATTTCGTTCCAGGCATGTACGAACCGCCCGGCGGTCTGCTCATCCGGAAAACGGAAGGACTGGAAGCGGCGGCTGTCGGCGCTGTAGAGAAGATCCAGCTGGCGGCCCTGGATTTTTCCCACTTTGAGGAGATCGAGGGGGACGCGAAAGCCGTGATCGCCCGATTCCGGAGTGTAGACGATCTCCGTGGAGTCGATCGCAAGGGTTCCCCGGCAACTGCCGCGCAGCAGGCCGTGGGTATGTTCCGCATCGAAGCCGTGGGTCTGTTCGAGAAAATCCCTCCGGGTGATCAGCTCCCGGTCCGATTCCGTCATGGGGCGGAGTTGACCGGAGTCGTAGACCAGCGTCATCCGCTGCCCCTCGAAATAGTCTTCGGTTCTTGACGCCACCTGTTTCCCGTCCACCTCCACCGCCAGGGTGTGGGCGCCGATGGGGACCTGCAGGTTATGGGCCTCCCCCTGTGCGCCGATCGGGCGGCCGTCCAGGAGCAGGTTGCCCGGGCGGCCCAGGCGGAGGATGGTCAGGAGGGCACGGGCGTTCGCCTGCCGCTCCTTGGCCTGCCGCCGCAGCCCGCCCAGGTTGGGGTCCGAGGGATTGAGCGCGGCGGCCTTGTCGAGCGCCGCCAGCGCCTGCGGGTAGCGGTTCCGTGTCATGGCGGTGGAATAGGCCTCCAGTTCCTGGCGCACGGCCCTGATCCGGGCGCCCGCCAGCCGGGCCTCCGCGCTTTCCGGGCTTTCCGCTTTCCACTCATCGAGGAGCTGGCCGGCCTCGTCATACTTCCCGGCGGCAAAGAGGGCCGAGACCCGGCGCTCCCAATCTTCCTCGCGCGCCGCCGCCCGTTTCTGTGCTTCGGCCCGGACTCCTTCCTCCCTCGCGGAGGTTATCGCGGGCTGCGCCTTTGGGATCCCCGGGGTTTCGGGTGCCTCCTGATCCGCGGCGTCCCCCGGCGCCGGATCCGCACCGGGCGGTTGTAATGGGGGGGAGGGGGCCGGGAGGAAGGGGGCCGCGGTGGGAACTTCAAACGTGGACGCGGTCCGCGCGTTTTCCAGCTGGAGATATGTCCCCGCTTTCCAGGCGGCGAAGAGGAGCGCCACGACGAGCATGAGTGCAAGGATCCAAAGCGCCGTGCGCCGGGAGCGGCCATGGGAGGGAATGGTTTCGTCAACCGGGTCCAGGGGCGCCTGGTCCTCCCAGGCGGCGACCGCTTTCGGCAGGCCGCGCTCCGGTCCGGGGGGGAGACTCGTCCGGACCGGCTCCGGGGTTGGTTCCGCCGGCCCGGCGGCTCCCGGCTCCGGGAGTTTGACCGGGGCGGGTTCGGCCGGTACGGGTGCAAGTGGTTCCGGCGCAAGTGGTTCGGGCGTTTCGGGGATAGATTCCATGACCCTGGGAGCGACGGCCGGTTGCGGGGGGATGTCGGCCGGTTGCAAATCGATCGGTTCAGCTGCTTCCGGGGCGGGGTCCTCCGGTTCCACGAAATTGGGGATGGCGTCGAAACCGGCCGCACTTTCCAGCCCACCGGCGGCATCGTCCGAATGAAGGGCGGGGTACTGTTCGATCAAGCGCGTCATCAGGGCGTCGAGGCGGGCGTAATGTGCCTCCTTTTCTTCCCGTGCCAGCCGCTGCACCGCTTCGTGCAGGTGAAGGATGGACTGCGGGGCCCCGGGTTGCGCCGCCGCCCGGCGCAGCGAGGGAAGGGCGGCGTACAATTCCGCCAGCATCAGCCGGGTGTCCTCGGCCAGGCTGGTCTGGAGGTCACGGCAGGCATCGGCCACGTCCTGCATGTTCTGGTAGCGGTCACCCGGGGCCAGGGCGAGGCAGGTCTTCAGGATGGCCCAGGTCCCCGGGGGGAGTTCTGGAAACTTCTCGAAGGTCGGGAGCTGGGGCGGTTCGAGCACGTTGTCGAGGGCCTTGTTCCCGTTGGGATCATGGAACGGGTGCTGCCCGGTAAGGAATTGGTAAAAAATCGTTCCCAGGGCGAAGATGTCCGAACGCTCATCGGGGGGGACGTTTTCGATCTGTTCGGGGGCCAGGTAAATGGGGGTCCCCCAGCGCACGGCCGGTCGCGGGATGTGCTTTTTCAGGACGTGCGCGAGGGCGAAGTCCCTGATCTTGACCGTGCCGTCGGCCATGACGTGGATTTTGGACGGCTCAAGGTTGCAGTGCAGGATCCCGTTCCGGTGCGCATACTGCAGCCCTTCCGCCGCCTGGATCATGAATGCCAGCTTGGTTTCGACCGTCAGGGGCGTTTTCTGCGCGATCATGGTCTCGAGGTTGCGGCGGCCGAGCGACTCCATGACAATGAACGGGGATTCGTGATCCCGGCCGGTTTCGAAGGTGGCGGCCACGTTCGGGTGCCGCAGGGTGGTCAGGGCCCGGCACTCCCGCTGGAAAGCGGCTTCGATTTCGGGCACCCATTTGATGCCGTCGCACAGGATCCGGATGACCACCGCGCGCCCCTCCCCTTCGTCGAGCCCCCTCCAGACGGGCCCCAGGTGTCCTTCCCCCAGCTTTTCGATCAGGGTGTATCGTCCCAATGTCTGTCCGGTTTCCACCGGGGAAGCTGTCCCCATGACGCGCATGCTCCTTTGCGTAAAGTGTCGGCGGCCGCGATGACGGTTTTCTCCGTCGGGTGGCGCGGCAATCCCGAGCCTTTCCTGTCTTATCGGCTCCCGGCCGGTTTAGATGATTAAGAAGAACCGATTGACCCTTGCCGTGGTCTTCATTCCTGCATGCGGCTTGCGTCGGGCCAGGCCTTCGCCGACGGTGAATGTTCCGCCTCCAGGGCGAGCAGGAAGCGCTTGATGTCGATTCCGCCGGTGTACCCTCCCAGGCTCCCGTCCCCGGCGATGACCCGGTGGCAGGGGACGACGATGGGGAGAGGGTTGCGGCCGTTGGCTCCCCCGACGGCGCGCGCCGCGGCGGGACGGCCGATCCGGGCGGCCACTTCCCCGTAGGAGAGGGTCGTCCCGTAGGGGATCTTTTCGAGTTCACGCCAAACCGCCAGCTGAAACTCCGTTCCTTCCGGGTGCAAGTCCAGCCGGAAAGTTTTTAGCTCCCCCTTGAAATAGGCCGCGAGCTGGCGTGCCGGCTCGCGCAGGCAATCGGGCGGCCGATTGCCCCCTGCGGCGGCGGTTGCCCGGATGCGGATGGAAGTCAACCCGCGCTCGTCGGCCGAGAGCAGGATGGGGCCCAGGGGGCTGGGGATGGTCGTGGTGAGCATCATGGCGCAATCTCCCGGGTGGGGTGGACGCGATTATTTTTCGCCGGGCTCTGACTTTTCCCGGCACCCGTCATATATGGAGGATACCAATGCTTTCGATCCGAAGGGGAGGAACAATGAAAAAGTTTGAACATTGCTTGAAAGTTTTCTCGCTGTCCCTCGTCGTTTCCCTGCTCGCCGCCGCACCCCTGTGCGCCCAGATGGACAAGGGGGTGGAGCACTACCGGCTCTGGAAGTTCCAGGACGCGGAAAAGGCATTCCGCCAGGAGCTCCAGGCCAATCCCGGCAACCTCGAAGCGAGCTGCTACCTGGGGCAGACGCTGCTGATGCAGGAAAAATTCGATGAGGCGCTCGGGATCTTCGCCGGGGCGAAGAAGAATGCCGCCATGAAAACGGGCTCCCCGGTGGCCGACGCCTACCATGTGAACCTGTCGCTCGCTCGCGCCCAGCTCGGGCTGAAGCGGAACGAGGAGGCGTGGAATAGCCTGGAGGACGCCGAACGCGCCCAGCCCGGCACCGCCGACGTGCTGGTGTTCCGAGGCGTCTACTACATGCAGAAGCAGGATCTGGAAAAGGCGGCCCGGGAACTCGAGAAGGCCATGGAGATGGACGAGGAGAACGCCTACGCCCACTACTACGCCGGGCTCGTGTACCTCCGCCAGGGGCACCCGGCCAAGGCGGTCGACATGCTCAAGATGTTCATCCAGCTTTTGCCCTACGCCCCGGAGGCGTACAAGGCGGAGATCCTCATCGCCGGACTGTGCTAGAAATCCCGTCCCCGGGCGCGGCGCCGTCCGGCACCGGCCCGGGGACGGGTGGGCGGTTACAGCTGGTGGATCTCCCCCGTCTTCTTGTTTTTCCAGTAGGGGCGGGCCTGCAGCGGCCAGTTGAACCGGATCGCCCCCGGGCGGGGGCAGTCGGTGGCGCAGCAGCCGCAGTACCAGCATTCCTCCGGATGGAGGATGATGGGCGGCTTCCCCTTCTGCGGGTGGGGGATGTAGACGTCGATCGAGCACACCTCCACGCAGTGGTTGCACCCGTTGCAGATTTCGGGATCGAACGTCACCGGCATGCCCGGCGTGGGAACATTGGGAATCGCGAAAACCTCTTTGGACACTGTTTCCTCCCTTCGTGAGACCGGGATCCGGCCGTCATTTCTCCCGGTGCACACCGGTGTAGTCCCTGTTGTGGGCTTCGTACTGTTCTTTCATGTCCCCCCAGAAATCGGGGGGGAGTTCTCCCAGCTCCACGCGCCCGTCCCGTTGCCGGATGGTCAGGAACTTGTTCCATTCCTCCGGGTCCTGTTCCGGGTAGTCGATGCGCTGGAAGTTGAGCGGCACGCTGCTGGCCTTGCGGGCGCGGGACGCCTCGATGATGATCTTGGCGTATTCCAGCATGCTGAGGTCTTCCAGGGTGCGCATGAGCTTGTGCGGGTCGAGGGCGAACAGGCGCGGCACCGCCTCGGTTTCGAGCTTGGCGAGCGCGTCGAGCCCCATCTTGAAGAGCGATTCGGTCTTGAACTCGCTCACGTAGTACTGCATCACCCGGGCGATCCCGGCGTGCAGCTCCTTCCACTCCAGGCCCCCGGAACGCTTCACCGGCGCGTACACCCGGGCCTTTTCCGCCTCGACCTGCCCGCGCGAGATCTTTCCCGGGTCCGCTTCCCGGGCGTAGGCCGCGGCCTTGCGCCCGGCGTAGCGGCCGGTGGCGGCCGCGTAGCTGTGGTCCTCGGGGGCGAACATCTGGGTCCCGGCCGCGTACAGCCCGTCGAGCGTGGTCTTCAAGTTCCAGTCCACCAGCACTCCGCCGCCGTAGCCCGCGTCGCGCCACTGCGGCAGGCTCTGGCCCTCGATGAACTTGTAGCTCTGGAGCAGGTCGCGGTTGATG
This sequence comes from Acidobacteriota bacterium, assembly GCA_012719455.1. Taxonomy (GTDB): domain Bacteria; phylum Acidobacteriota; class UBA6911; order UBA6911; family UBA6911; genus UBA6911. Next base: position 14,967 of record JAAYAJ010000088.1, read on the forward strand.
TCGAACCCAGCCGCGCTGAAGGTGTCGATCATGATCCGGGTGGTCGATTCCTCCCCCAGCATCAGGTTCCAGGTGGCCCTTCTTTCGACTTCGGCCATGGCGGGGAAGTCTCCGTAGAAGGGGAGCTCGTATTCCCCCTTCAGGATCTTGGCGCGGATCTCGGCCTCCACTCCGGGCGTGGGGAGCATGGCGCCGGCGTCCTCCCACCCCTGGATCGGGTAGGGAAGCCTGCGTCCCCGGGCGTCCACCAGCGGGACGTTTTCGTAGCTCGCATCCCCGGCGCCGCTGTACCACTTGTGCTTGTACCCGGTGGCGATCATGATCATCCCGGTGCTTTCCATCTTGGTCAGCGCCGCCCCGGCCCGCCATGCCATCACCGTGCCGTCCCCCGAGATCGCGCGGGAGTGCATGTTGGAATAGCCGCACAGCTCCATGCTCATCAGCCAGAGGGAACCGGCGCCCGCCGTGGACAGGATGGTGGCTCGGGACTGGAAGACCAAAAACTCCCCGGTCCGGTTGTCAAGGCCGGTGGCCCCGACGACGCGTCCCCCCTGGAGCCCGTCTTCGGTCAGGAGGCTGGTTCCCATCACGCGGTCGAAGATTTGGACCCCCAGGCGCCGGCATTCCTTCTTGAGCGCCGGCTTGAAGGTGCTCCCCCAGACCCGGATCACGACGTTGTTCCGGGTTTCGGGCGGGTTGAACCCCGGTTCCCCCATCCGGGGGTCGGGGAGATAGCTGTGGATGGTGCCGTAGCGGGGCGAGATCATGAACTTGGTCTTGTCGTCACGCCCCTCGGCGCCCACGTACTCGTTTTCGGTGTCCCGGATCTTCCCCCCCATCTGTTCCATTTCCAGCAGGGTGTCGAAGTCCTCGCGGCACTGGATCTGGATCCCGATGCCGTTGCTGTAGGGACGGTCGGCCATGTGCCGGGCCCAGCCGTCCGGGGTCACCCGCGACAGGGGGTTCGCTGGGGCGTTGCACCAGTGGTCGCACCCCGGCCCCCCTGATCCGCTCCGGACCGTGTCCCCCTTCTCCACCAGGGCCACCCGCAGCCCCTGCCTGGCGGCGCCGATGGCGGCCCAGCACCCCGCGATCCCTCCCCCGATCACCAGCACGTCGGTGTCGATCACCCGCTCCTCGCCGAACCGGATGGGATAGGGCCACGCGGGCGGCCGCCCCTCTTCCTGCAGAAATTCATGCCACGTCGTCATAGCTATGCCCCCCTTGTATGAGTGCGTTTGTCTTGCGGCGTCGTCGATGGCGCGATTCTAACATTCTTGCGGCCGCAACCGACACAATTTTCGGAGCGTCGGGGAGCGCCGCGCCGTCCGGGGCGGGTCAGGCGGAGAGCTGCGGGTCGGAACGGAGGAATTCGAGGGCGGAGGCGTGGACCTCCGCCACTGTGCGTGCGCCGAGGCAGCGGCGATGGAGTTCATGGCCGAAGAAGAAGTTGCGGCAGTAGTAGGAGGCGAACTCCTTCAGCCGGCCGAGCGCCCGCTCCGGGGGAAAGTCCTCGAGGGTGTAGCGCACCAGCCGCTCCCAGACCTCGGCGTAGTCGATGCGGGTGGGGGGGAGCCCGGCGAATTCCCGGAAGATCCACGGCTTTTCGACCGCGACGCGCCCCAGCATGATCCCGGCGAGCGGGCGGAAGAGGTCCGCGCGGTCCGCGATTTCCCGCGGTGAACGGATGTCGCCGTTGCCGATGACGGGGAGGCGGGTATGGGCGGCGATCCAGGGGAACTCGCGCCAACGCGCGCGGCGCTTCAGTTTTTCCCCCGAGAAGCGGGGGTGGACGGTCACGGCGGCCACGGCGTGATCCTCGAAAAGGCGCAGGCGCTCGAGGAAGGGGGCGCGCCAGTTGTCCGGGTCGTCCCCCAGCCGGCATTTGACCGTGAGCGGGCCGCCGTAATGGGCACGGATTCCCGCGAGCACCCGCTCGAGCCGCGCGAAATCGCGGAACAAGGCGGCCCCGGAGGCCAGGCGCTGGATTTCCGGGGCGGGGCAGCCCAGGTTGAGGTCGACGGCCGCGGGGGAGAGCGCCGCGAGCTTGGCGAACAGGGCCCCGAAATCCTCCTCCCCCGAAAGCCTCAGCTGGTAGACCACGCTCCCCTCGCGCGCGCGCCGCCGGATCCAGGGGCTCCGTTCCGGGTCCTCGCGCAGGAAGGCGGGGGGGGAGAGCATCTCCGTCGTGAGCGCCCCGTAGCCCCCGAAGTCGGCGATCAGCCTGCGGAAGCCGGAGTGGGTGATCCCGGCCATCGGGGCGAGGAGCAACGCCGGGGTGACGGCCGTCCCCCCGAGGTCGAGGGAGGGGAAGAGGTCGCCGGCGCTCATTCGGGTCCTTTCGCTTTGCCCAACCTCTGGGCTATGCGCACGTAGAGGAAGAGGAGGAGCGCCAGGATGAAGGGGGCGCCCAGCAGGAGCCAGATGGGGTCCGAGATTCCCGCCAGGAGGGCGCAGACGGCAATGACGAGCACGATCCCCAGGGTCCAGGGGGGATGGGGGAAGAGGGGGCGTTCCGTCACTTCCCGTCCCCCTTCCGGCGCATCGAGGTCGTTGTTCATGGGTTCCCGCCGATCCGGATCAGTTTCCGGATGTTTCCGGAAAACAGTTTTTCCTTCTGGTCCGCCGTCAATGTTTCCGAGGTGCGGATCAGCTCCACGTAGTGCTTCTGGTCCCGCCAGGGGCTGTCGGTGCCGAAGAGAAAAAAATCCTCGTTCTGGCGGTACAGCTCGCGGGCGTCGGCGCGCTCCTTCATGCTCTCGAGCACGAAGGCGGTGTCGAAATAGCACCCTTTCCCCCCCAGCAGGTCCAGTACCCGGTCCCACTCCCCGTAACCCCCCCCGTGGGCAAGGATGATCTTCGCCCCGGCGAAGTCCCGCACCAAGCGCGCCAACCGCTGAATGGAGGCGTGTTCGCACCCGGGCAGGCTGGGGTCGTAACCGGCGTGGAAATACAGGACCAGGCCGAGTGCGGCCGCCTCCTCGTACACGGCGTAGGCGGCCGGGGAATCGGCGGGGAAGTCCTGGTAGCCGGGGTGGAACTTGACTCCCTGGACGCCCGCGGCGGCCATCCCCCTGAGACAGGCGCGGAAGCCGGGCGCATGTGGGTGGACCGAGCCGAAAAAGACCAGCCGGTCGGACAGGGGGGCCGTGCGCCGGATCCACTCGAGGATCCCCTCCCCCTGGCCGGGGCTGGTCGCCACCGTCAGGACCAGGGAGTGGTCCACCCCCGCCGCGTCCATGGAGGCCAGCAGGCTGTCGCGGGTGCCGTCGGTGAAGGCGTCGAGATGACCGCCGATGTTGCCGATGACGTTCCGGAGCGCCCGGTGCGCCACCCGGTCGGGATAGATGTGGGTATGCGCGTCGATGATCATGTCAGTCCGGCCGCGCGTTTCCGCGCCGGAAGGCATCCATCCACTCGATGTTTTCGCGGATCATGTCCGGGATCGGGAGGCCGTAAGGACAGCGGGTCATGCACTCGCCGCACGCGGTGCAGCGGGTGGCCCGCTTCCAGGTTTCGGCCACGTTCGGGTTTTCCAGGATGCCGATCCCCATCCGCTTCATGAAGGAGCGCCCCCCCAGCACCATCTGGATCGGGATCCCCTCGGGGCAGGGGAGGCAGTAATCGCAGCGGCGGCAGAACTTCCGGTCGTACTCCCGGCGGATGCTCTCGATGGCGCCCCGGTCCGCTTCGGTCAGGGTCCAATCCCCCTCGAACACGAGCCAGTTCTGATCGATCAGCCGCTTTTGCTCGACCCCGGCCAGCACGAGAATGCCGGGGCAACCCAGGATCCATCTCATGGCGGTTTCCGGCGCCTCGATGACACCGCCCGAAAAGGGTTTCATGGCGAGAACGCCCACTCCCTTTGCGCGGGCCCGGGGGATGATCCTGTCCCCCGCCGCCGGTTCCAGGAAGCTGTAGCAGACCATGATGGTCTCGAACAGGCCGTCCTCGAGCACCGTCTCCAGGACGTCGAGGCTGTGACTCGTCACCCCGATATGGCCGATCACCCCCCGCTCCCGGGCGCGGTGCAGCCCTTCGAGCGCCCCACCGGGCGCGGTGACGAGACGGTAGTCCTCCATGCTGCTGACGCCGTGGCACTGGTAGATGTCGATATAATCCCGCCCGAGTTCGCGGAGACTGATATCGATGTCCTTTTGAATGCCGTCCGAGGTGCGGCTCCACGATTTCGTCGCCAGGGTCACCCTGCGGTCCGTTTCCCGCAGCGCCTTCCCGATCCGGGTCTCGCTCGTGGTGTACATCCGGGAGGTGTCGATGAAGTCCATCCCCTTCTCCACGGCGTAGCGGACGACCTCGACCGCCTCGCGTTCCTCCAGCCGCTGGATCGGGATGCCGCCGAACCCCAGCCGCACCGCCTCGATCCCCGTTTTCCCCAGTGTGACGCGTTCCATGCCGCTCCCTCCATCCGTGCGCACCCGAATGTTTCCATAAACTAATCCCCTATCATACCGAAGAGTCCCCCGGAACCCAAGCCGGGTTGGCTTGCTCCCTGTTCGCTCATCGGCTTAATGATAAAAGGTGCTTGATGCATGAATGCGACGGGGGCGGCCTGCTCGCGTCGACGGACGGCAACCTGAGCGTCCATGCGCGCCGGCTGGAAGAAGCGGGCTACGTCTCCTGCTCCAAGACGTTCGAAGAGCGGAAACCCCGGAGCACCCGTCGGCTCACCCCGCTGACCTCTTATTCCGACACCTCTCCGTTTTGGTGCATGGCGGCCGCCGGGGTTTGCTCCCCGGGACGGACCAGGAGGGCGAACAGGACCAGTCCCACTGCCATGCAGGCCGTGGAGGAGTAGAAGACCGACTCCAGCCCGAAGCGGTCCGCGATCGCCCCCAGGGCCACCGGTCCGAGGCCGGTGCCCAGGTGCATGGCCAGCATGAAGAGTGTCACCGCCGTCCCCATCCCGTAAATGCGCCCCTCCTGCACGACATAGGTGTTCACGGCCGGGACGCCCACCGTCTGGCCCAGGGTTACCAGGATGTAGGCCCCGAGCAGGGGCCAGAAACCCCGGGAGTGGGGCAGGAGGCAGAGGGCGGCCATCGAGATGAGGCCGCCCCAGAGGACCATGGCCCGGCGGTTCCATTTGTCGGCCATCCGGCCGGTGTAGGATTGCAGGATGGAGACGGGCGAGCGGGCGGCGAGCAGGACGCCGATGAGGCTGGCGCTGAGGCCGATGGTGAGGTCGGCGAACAGCGGCACGAAGGCCATGAGCCCGGCGATCGTCACCCCGTTGGCGATGTTGTAGCTGATGGCCCCCTGCAGGTTCCGGCTCCTGAGCGGGGCGAGGAAGGAGCCGCTCGCAGTCTGCGCGGTCTTCCGTTGCATCTCCTTCAGAAAGAGGATGGTGGCGACCAGGGCGAGCGCGTTCAGCACCGCCATGAACTGGAAGGTGGCCCGGATGCTGAAGGCGTCCGAGATCAACCCGCCGGCCAGCGGGCCGCCCCCTATCCCGGCGAAGAGCACGGCGTTGAAGTAGCCCATCCATTTCCCCTCGCTCCCCTCCGGGGTGATGTCGCCGAGATAGGCCTGGGCGATCGGCATGTGGGCCGAGGCCCCGAGTCCCTGGATGAAACGCCACAGGATGAGGTGGATCGGACGGGTGGCGTACATCAGTCCCACCGAGGAGATGGCGATGATGCCCAGCCCGGCGGAGAGAAACACTTTGCGCCCGAACCGGTCCGACAGCCGGCCGATGAACAGCAGCGTCCCGATGCCGGTGATGCTGAACCCCGCCTGCACCAGACCCACTTCCAGCTTGGAGGCCCCGAGGGTGTCGGCGTAGATGGGGAGGAAGGGGCTGACGATGCCCATGCCGAGCATGGAGATGAGCATGCTGCTTACAAGTACGATGAAAGCTCTTTTGTTCATAGCGATCTTCTTAATTCCATTGAATAGTCCGGCCGCCTCATTATACAGGTTTTTTCCGCCGCCGGAATCCGCGCGCTCGAGCTGATTGGGGGGAGGCGTCAGCGGCTGCGGCGGATTTCGGCCAGCAGGGGGAGGTGGTCGGACCCCACGTCCATCCCTATCCAGCACCTTTCCGCGACCAGGTCTCCCCGGGTGAGGATGTGGTCGATACGGACCCGGTACTCGAACCCCCGGAGCACGATCTTTTCAGTGAAGCCGTAACCGAAGCCCGCTTTGGAGAAGGCGTTCGAATACGCGGGCCAGAAGCGGCGGTACCAGGCGCTCTCGACCGGCATGTTGAAGTCGCCCGCGACCACGGCGGGCAGTGCCCCGGGACGCAGGAGGGCTTCGATTTCCTCCGCCGTCCGGCGGCGCAACTCGGTTTCCTTCTTCAGGAGGGGAACGTTCGCGAGGTTGAGCAGCCTCTTCCGGTCCAGCATGTTCGACAGGCCCTGCCGGGGGCTCGGCAGGTGGATGGAGCTGAAGGTAAGGTCTCCTTCGGGCAGGTGGACCACGCACTGCAGCGCGCTCGCCCGGGGCCACTGCCTGGGGGGGTGCATGATCCGGCGCCCCTGGGCGCGCGTCACGGGTACGCGGGCCGCGACCACGAGGCGCTCCTCGGTGACCAGCGTCCATCCGGGGAGCGCCTTCAGGGCGGTCTCCCGCGCGCATTCCTGCAGCGCCACGATGTCGGCGTCCGACTCCCGGATGAGCCGGGCGAGGCTCTCCCTGTCCATGTCGGGCCCGCCCACGTTGCAGGTAAGGACGCGGATGGTCGCCCCGTCCGCCCCCTTCCGGGAGAGCGGGACGCGCAGGCCCATGAAGGGAATGAAGATGACGGCGGCTGCGGCGCCGAGCCAAAGGAGCTGGCTGCGATCGAGCCGGAAGGCCAGCGGCGCCAGGAGCAGGAGCGGGAGCGCGAAGACCCAGCGGGGACCGAAGAGGATCAGGGTGGCCGGCCACCAGCGGTCGGCTCCCAGGTGGAGGAGGAGCCAGAGCGCGAGGACAAGGAGGAGGTAGAGTTTTGTGGAGCGACGGAACCAGCGCGCCCACCGCCCCTGCGTTCCGTGCGCGGCGCGCCCGGTTTTGCCGATTCCCCGCCGGTTCATGGAGAATAGGTTGCCACTAATCGACATATGTCGTTTCGTGGTTGGCGCCGAGCGACATCAGCAGGAACGCGAAGGGACGGTCGAGCCAGCGGGTGACGATGGGCCCATGGGCCAGGCCCGCGGGACAGACCACGGCCGTCGGCCGGTCGATGACGTGGCGTTCGTGCTCCGGTCCCAGGTCGATCTGGATCTCCGCCCCCAGTGAATCGATGTCGGCCGGGTCGGTGCCGGCGAACATCAGGACCTCGTCGGTGGGGTGGACGTGCGCCCCGTGTCCCGGTCCGCGCATCCACGCCCCGGGATCGGTCTGGATGCCCCAGCAGAAATTGAGCTTCATCCCCTCCAGGTCCCGGCCGAACATCCACACGGCGTTTTTCGTCATTCCCGGTCCCGGCCGGCGTTCCGGGGCGGCCATCTCCCCGTACTGCTCCCGGTCCCCGTCCGCCAGCGTCCGGGTCCCGAGGGAGTTCGGCGCCAGCGGCTTGATGAAGCGGGCGTTGACGTCCCCGTGGCTCACGGTCTCTTCCGAGACATGCACCCTTTTCTTCCCGAAAGATGAAATCATCGGGGGTTTCAGCCCCCCCTCCGTCGACTGCGCCTGCATGCGTGCGATCTGCTCGTCCGTAATGCCGTCCCCCAGCCAGCGCGTGGTCGGGTCCGCCCCCAGGGAGATGATGAAGAAGCTGTAACCGATCGGGCTGGTCACGTCGAGCGTCACCGAGGGGCAGTGCCAGAATCCGGCGGGAGCGACGACGACCGAGGGACGGTCGAAGGTGTGAATCTCCAGTTCCTTGCCGAGGCAGTACTGGATCTTCGCGCCCAGGTATTCAGGCCGGTGGGGGTCCAGGCCCACGAACACCAGGCACTCGGGGTAGGGATGCACGTGAGGGTCCATCCCGGGGTGCCAGTCCCCCAGGCCGGTGTAGAATCCCCAGGAGAAATTCAGTTCGACCCCCTCGAGATGGTCGCGGCCGTTCAGCCAGCGGTTGACGTCGGCGTTCCCCGTGTTCTTGAATATCTGCTCCTGGCCCGGCCTCTCGGCCATTTTCAGGGGCTTGAGCAAGTGGGCGTATTTTCCGGTCGCCATGTTCATCCTCCTCCCGGGTTCTACTCGAAAGACATCGACACGTCGCGGGCCAGGTTGACCAGGAGAAACGCAAAGGGGCGGTCCACCCACCGCGTGACGATCGGCCCGTGCGGCATTCCCGCGGGGCAGGCGATGACGGTGGACCGGCGGAAGGAGTGGCGTTCGTGCTCCTTCCCCAGGTCGATTTCGATTTCGGCCCCGAGGTCATCGGGATGGTCCGGGTCCATGCCCAGGTAGACGAGGATCTCGTCCTCGGGGTGGGAGTGCGCGCCGACCCCGCGCTGGGAGATGCCGGCGCCGCTCGAGAAGCCCCAGGCCACGTTGAGGTCCAGGTTTTCCAAGTCCCGGCCGTACATCCAGGCCATGTGGTCGGGGCTGCCGGGCCCCGGCTTGAAACCCGTCCGTTTCTGAAACTCCGCGCGCGCGGCCAGCTCCTCCGGGGTGAAGCGCGCCGTCACCGGCCGCCCGCGCTCGGTGACGAGCCCCGTCCTGAGCGATTTGACCAGGCGGCCGTATTTCCCTCCCCCATCAGGGCCCCCCTCCGGAGCGGGGGGCTCCGCTCCGTTTTCCCCTTCTTCCAGCCAGGTGACCTCCCGGGTCGCCTGCAGCCCCACGGCCAGGAATCCGAATCCGCGCGGGCTGTAAACCCTGCGGGTCGTGATGGGCCCGTGGGGCATCCCCGCCGGGATGACGACGACGGTGGGTTCGTTGAACGCGTGGACCTCCCGCTCGCCGCCGAGGCTGATCTCGACCTCGGCCCCCAGGTAATTGACGTTGGCCGTGTTGAGTCCCACAAAGAAGAGACATTCGGGGTAGGGGTGCCGGTGGGCGCGCCTCCGGGCGTGCCATTCGCCGAGGGTGCGGTGGACGCCCCAGGTGAGGTGCACCTCCATTCCCCCTAGATGGTCGCGGCCGTCGAGCCATACCTCCTTCGGGGCGCTCCCCGGGCCGGTCACGGGGGCGTCCTTGAGGGAGCGGTTCTTTTCTTCCCAGTCGATCAGCCCGGCGGTCAGGGGCTGGATGCGGTGCGCGTGTCGGTATGGCGTCATGGCGGGTTCCCCTTCGATTTTCTCCGATGTTAGCGCAGATTCGTTCCCGGCGCGATTGTTTTATTGTGAGCCGGTGCGCTGCGCGCCGGGAAAAATCGTCCTGAGAACACCCATCCTTCTTTTGGCATCCCCATCCGGTGCATAATGGGGGCGTTGTCGGGCATGAGCCAACGTTTTTCAGCTAGGGGGAGAGAACATGGGGCAGATCGAACGGAGGGGGACCGATCCGTGTCCCTGCGGCAGCGGCGAATCCCTGGACGGGTGCTGCGGCCCGTATCTCGCCGGCGCGCCGGCGCCCACGGCGGAGGCGCTGATGCGCGCGCGCTACACGGCCTATACCGCGGCCGACATGGACTTCATCGAGCGCAGCACGCACTCGCGCTCCCGGGCCGCGTTCAACCGCGAGAGTGCGCTCGAGTGGGCCGAACAGTCGGAGTGGCGGGGGCTCGAGATCCTCGGCGCCGTCGGCGGCGGGGAGGGGGACTCGGAGGGGACCGTGGAGTTCATCGCGACCTACGTCCGCGACGGGGAGACGGTCGACCACCACGAGATCGCCTCCTTCCGCAGGGAGGACGATGCCTGGGCCTTTGTGGACGGCCGCATCACGAGCAGGCCCTTCCGCCGCGACCGTCCCAAAACGGGCCGGAACGACCCCTGCCCCTGCGGCAGCGGGAAGAAATACAAGAAGTGCTGCGGGCAGGCGTAGGCCCCCGACGGGGGCCTATTTCGACTTCTTCTCCAGCTTTTCCTTGCGCTTTTCCTTGATCGACTTGGCCGGTTTCTTCTTGGTTTCTTTCCTGATGTCTCTGGATTTCGCCATCGCGCCCTCCTGTTTTGAGCCGGTATCATAGCCAAAAAAGACCACGATCGCCACAAATTCGGAGCGGTTGCCGAACGCGGGATGCCGTCAGGACTTCTGGGGGGCAACGGCATTCCATGCGGTTCATGGGAGTAGATATCAACGCATCATACACGAGCTTCGGTCGATAACGCGGCGGAATTGCCGTCGGTAGCCGAGGGAGAGTGGCGCAAGTGATACTGGTAGATGCCGATCTTCTCCTGTATGCGTCCATTCAAGCTTTTCCCCGGCATGCCAGGGCGTACAGGTGGTTTCACGAAGTGCTTTGCGTAGGCGCGCCGGTGGGTATTCCCTGGGAATCGACAGGCGCTTTTTTGAGACTGAGTACGAATGCCCGGATCCTGGAGGATCCGGCTATCGTCGCCGATCTGCGCCGGGAAAACCCGCTGGTGTAATGCCGCCTCCCGCTGAAAACCCGGGTTGGATGCAAAATGACGGCGCAGGACGCCCCCGCGGGGAGGGCGCCCGGCGCCGTCCCCGCGGGTTGAGTTGCTCCTAGGCGCCCGCGGCGGGGGGAGCGTCCGCGGCCGGGGGCTTGGGTGCGGCCGGATGATCCGGGGCGACGTGCCCCAGGTAGTCGGGCAGTTCCACCCCCGCCATCCGGGCCACTTCGTGCAGCGGCGGGAGCGACTTGATCAGGTTGGAGAGAAAGGCCGCCGTCGACGAACTCCCACCCGCGGCGCCGCTGTCCCACACCGTGACCTTGTCGATCTTGAGGTTCTTGATCGCCTCGACCTGCCGGGCGACGATCGCCTCGATCTTTTCGATCATCAGCAGGGTGGCCGCCGACTTGGCGTCGTTGACGCAACTCTCAACCAGCAGGCGGTACCCGGCCGCCTTCGATTCGAGCACCTTCCTGATCCCCTCGGCCTCGGCCGTGTACCGGAGCAGGATGGCGTCGGCCTGCCCGCGCGCCTCGCGGCGGGTTTTCTCGGCCTCTGCTTCGGCCGAGATCTCGATCTTGCGCTTGTCGATCTCCTTCTGCACCACCTCCTCGGCGTTGAGCCGCTCCTGCTCGGCCAGGTACTGGGCTTTCTGGATCTCCACCTCGGCCCGGCGCCTGGCGA
>JAAYAJ010000089.1 GCA_012719455.1 Acidobacteriota bacterium
CCAACGACTTTCCAAGCGCCGGGCGGACGGTGGTGTCGAACCCCCGGCCGACCAAGCCCAGGACGCCCATTCCCACGATGTCGGAGCAGGTCCGGATGCAGCGGCTGCAGAGGATGCACTTGTTGGGGTCGAGCGAGATCAGCGGGTGGCTCCGGTCGACCTTGTGCCGGCGCACCTCCCCGGTGAGGCGCGCGAGGTCCACGCCGTATTCCCCCGCGTAGCGCTTCAGATCGCATTGGAAGACCGACTTGCAGCCGCACTCCATGCAGCGCACCGCCTCGTGCTTCGTGTGTGGTTCGTCCAGGCCCATTTCCACCTGGGCAAAGTCGCGTATGCGCTCCGCCGCCTCCCGTTCGGGCATCCGGCTGCGCGGTTCGCGCTCCACGGTCGCAAAGGTTTCCTTCGGGATCTCGCCGAAGAAATCGCGGCTGCTCTTGAAGTCGGGCTCGGGGCCGACGGCCTCCCCGCGGGTGAGGTACTGGTCAATGGCGAGCGCCGCCCTGCGCCCGTGGGCGATGGCGTCGATGACGGTCGAGGGGCCCAGCACCACGTCGCCGCCGGTGAAAACCCCCGGGACGCTCGATTCCATGGTGGCGGCATCCGCTTCCAGGGTGGACCAGCGGTTGGCCGCCGGGCGCGCTTCCTCGGGATCCCCTTCCAGGGCCGAGAGGTCGGTGTCCTGCCCGATGGCGGCGAAGACGTAGCTGCATTCGATGTCGACCACGGCTCCCGGGATCGGGACCGGCTTGCGCCGCCCGCTCGCGTCGGGCTCGCCGAGTTCCATGCGCTGGCAGCGCAGCGCCCGCAGCCTGCCGTCCTCCGCGACCAGTTCCAGGGGCGCCGCCAGCAGTTCGAGCTTCGCCCCCTCCGCTTCCGCCGCGTCGACTTCCTCGTGGTGCGCCGGCATCTCGGTGCGGGTCCGGCGGTAGACGATCGTCACGCTCTCCGCGCCGCAGCGCAAGGCGGTCCGGGCGGCGTCGATGGCGCTGTTTCCGCCCCCGACGACCACCACCTTCCCCTTGAGTTCCGGCTTCCCATCCAGTTCGCAGTCGCGCAGGAAGTCGAGGGCGGAACTGACCCCCACGACGGAGTCCTCGTTTTCGATCCCCATCTTCTTGCCGAGCGGGGCGCCGAGGGCGACGAATACCGCGTCATACCCCCCCGCGCCGCGCAGACCCCCGAGAGTGAAATCCCTGCCGAGGGCCTTGCCGGTTTCCACCCGGATACCGAGATCGAGGATCCCCTGGATCTCGGCGTCCAGCTCCTTGCGCGGCAGCCGGTATTCGGGAATGCCGTAGCGCAGCATTCCCCCCAGTTTGGGGAGGGATTCGAAGATCGTCACCCGGTGCCCGCGCCGGGCCAGGTAATAGGCGCAGCTCAGTCCCCCCGGCCCTCCCCCGACGACGGCCACCTTCTTGCCGGAATCGGCGACATCGACGGGTTTACGGGGCGGGGTGCCGTGGCTCTCGGCGACGTAGCGCTTGACGAAGTTGATGCCGACCGGCTCGTCCACCTGGTTGCGCAGGCATTCGACCTCGCACTTGCGGACGCAGACGCGGCCGCACACCACCGGGAGCGGGTTCCGTTCACGGATGAGGTCGAGCGCTTCTTCGTGGTATCCCAGGGCCGAGAGGCTCAGGTAGCCCTGGATGTCGACCCCGGCGGGACAGGCGCGCTGGCCGGGGCACACGCAGTCGGCGTAATGGTCCGAGAGGAGGAGTTCCAGGGCCGTCTTGCGCGAAGTGACGATCCGGGGGTTCCGGGTGGTGACCTCCATGCCGTCGCGGATCCGGGTCACGCACGAGGGGAGCAGCCGGGGCGAGCCCTTGACCTCCACGACGCACAGGAAGCAGGAGCCGTACGGTTCCAGCCTGGGATCGTGGCACAGGGTGGGGATGTCGTCGATCTGGTGGGCGCGCACCACGTCCAGGATGGTCTGGCCCGCTTCCCCCGACACTTTCCTGCCGTTGATCGTCAGTTCCACTCGAAGCGTCTTTTTTTCGATATCTAGTGCCATCTTCCTACCCGTATCCTTGTATGGGCGTGGTCGCGCGGACCCCGCCCCTATCTTTTTTCAATGGCTCCCACGTTGCACACCGTGATGCACTTGCCGCAACGGATGCATTTGGCGTCCTCGATGGTGTGCGGCTGCTTCTTCTCCCCCGTGATGGCCCCCACGGCGCAGGCCGCGATGCAGAGCCCGCACCCGATGCACTTTTCCGGGATGATGGCGAACTCCACCAGGGCGAGGCACGACTTGGCCGGGCATTTGTGGTCCCGGATATGGGCGTGGTATTCGTCGAGGAAGTAGCGCAGGGTGGTGAGCACCGGGTTGGGCGCACTCTGTCCCAGGCCGCAGAGCGAGCTCGACTTGATCTGCTCCCCGAGTTCCGACAGCAGGGCGATGTCCTCGTCCTTCCCCTTCCCGGCGCAGATGCGGTCGAGGATCTCGAGCATGCGCTTGGTCCCCACGCGGCAGAAGGTGCATTTGCCGCACGACTCGTTCTGCGTGAAGGAGAGGAAGAAGCGGGCCACGTCCACCATGCAGGTGGTCTCGTCCATGACGACCATGCCCCCCGACCCGATGATGGCCCCGGTCGCGGTGATATGTTCGTAGTCGATGGGGGTGGCGCCCAGCGCGGCCGGGATGCAGCCCCCCGAGGGGCCCCCCATCTGGACGGCCTTGAACGGCCCGCCGCTGAGCGTGCCGCCGCCGATGTCGTAGATGACTTCGTTGATGGTCATTCCCATCGGGACTTCCACCAGCCCGCCATGTTTGACCTTGCCGGCCAGGGCGAAGACCTTGGTCCCCTTCGATCCCTCCGTCCCCAGGGAGTTGAAGGCGGCGGCGCCGTTGAGGATGATCCAGGCCACGTTGGCCAGGGTTTCGACGTTGTTGATGCAGGTGGGGTGGCCCCAGAGCCCCGATTCGACGGGGAAGGGGGGCCTCACCCTGGGCATGCCGCGCTTCCCCTCGATGGAGGCGATCAGGGCCGTTTCCTCGCCACAGACGAAGGCGCCCGCCCCCTCCTTCAGCCGGATGTGGAAATCGAACCCCTTCCCCAGGATATTGCCGCCGAGCAGCCCGCGGTCGGTCGCCTGGGCGATGGCGCGCTTGAGCCGCTTGACGGCCTCCGGGTATTCGGCCCTCACGTAGATGTAGCCGGCGTCGGCGCCGATGGCGTAGGCGGCCAGCGCCATCCCCTCGAGGATCGAGTGCGGGTCGCTTTCGAGCAGGCTTCGGTCCATGAAGGCGCCGGGATCCCCCTCGTCGGCGTTGCAGATCACGTACTTGTGCGTGTCCTTGGAATCGGCCGCGAAGCGCCACTTGGTGCCGGTCGGGAACCCGGCGCCCCCGCGGCCGCGCAGCCCGCTGTCGGCGATCGTCTGGATCACCTCGTCGGGCGTCATCCGGGTGACGGCCTTTTCGAGCGCCTGGTACCCGGCGTGCGCCAGGTATTCATCCAGGTTGTCGGGGTCGATGATGCCGCTGTTGCGCAGGGCGACCCGCCGCTGTTTCGACTGGGCGGCGCCGGCGTCGAGGACCCAGTCGGCCACCACGCGGCCGTTCCTGAGATGTTCCTCGATGATGCGTTCGACCCGGTCCGGGGTCACGTTGCGGTAGAAGGTGCTGCCGCCATCCCCGTCCTTGACCTCCACGAGGACCTCGGCGTGACACATGCCGATACAGCCGGTCTTTTTCAGGACCGCGTCCTTGCCGTCGGGGTCCAGGATCTCCGCAAACCGCTGATAGACCTTGAGGCCCCCGGCCGCCAGCCCGCAGGACCCGAGTCCCACTAACACTTCCCGCATAAAACCTCCGAAGATTGCCCCGGGTTGCGCACCCCCGGGGCGATAGGCCCCTCCCCCCGTGTCCGGTCTCGTGAGATGGTTGCGGGGGAGGAGGGGCTAGGCTGTCGCCGACCGCGCTCCGCCGTTCGCTCCAGAATTCCCGGCCCCCTTGGCCGCTTCGCGGCGGTACTGGCGGATCAATTTCCGGACGGACTGGGGCGTCAACCGCCCGTGAGTCTGGTCATCGATCATCAGGGCGGGAGCCAGGCTGCAGCAGCCCAGGCAGGCCACGACCATGTAGGTGAACACCCCGTCCTCCGTCGTCTCGTCCGGGGCGACGGCGAGATCGTCGGCGATCACCTGGCCGATCGTCTCCGCCCCGACTACGTGGCACGCGGTCCCCTTGCACAGGCGGATGATATGCTTGCCCAGCGGCTTGGTGCGGAACTGCTTGTAGAAGGTGATGACGCCGCAAATTTCGGCCGTGGGGATCCCGGTGACGTCCGAGATCTGCCCGATGGCGGATTCGGGGACGTAGCCGTAGCTCTCCTGCGCGGCCTGAAGCAGCGGGATGAGCATGCCCGGCTCGCCCCGGTACCTCCACAGCATCTGTTCAAATGCGGCCGGTACTCCCCGGGCGCTTTCCTCTGGCTCGATCATGGTCTGCCTGCTCCACTACCTGGATGAAAAATTCAACGTGTTGAGCTGCTTGATCCGGAGGATCCCCGGGACCAGGCGGATTTCGTTGCGGATAACGCCCTGGATCTGCCGGGTGGAATCCCCCTCGAGCCGAAGAATGATCCGCGTGCCGCCGTCGGTCACGTCGCAGTGCACCACGTTGTCCGTAAAAGAGAGCTTCATGTAAATGTTCGAGGCGCCGGCCGGGTCGACGTCGAGGATGGCGTAGGACGCGGCCCCCGGCAGGTTGCGCCCGCCGGCACTCTCCCCGCCCTCCTCCTTCCTCTTCATCGCCCGGACCTTTGCGTAATCCCGGATGACCTCCTCGAGTTCGCGGGGGATGGCGGGCTTTTCCGAACAGAGCAGTTCGTAACGCTCCACCCCCTCGAGCGACTTCATCCGCTTCTCCACCAGCTGCTGGAGCCCCTGGCGGTCGCGCGCCTGCACCAGCAGCGCGATGTCCCAGTCGCCGATCACCGGGTCGCAATGGCGGGCCCCTTCCGTGCCGATGAGCCTCGAGAAGATCTCGGAGAGATCCGCTTCCTTCCTGCCGCGGACGAGGACCAGCCCGCGCGCCGTTTCGTCCGGCTCCTCCGTCGCCCTCGGTTCGGGCCGGACCGCGTCGGCGGGGACCAGGGCCTTGATCCGGGCCGCCAGCTCGTCCATTTCGAAGGGCTTATGGAGGCAGGCGCCGCCGCCGTGGCTGCGGACGGCGCTGATCATGTCGTCGTTGCCGCAACCGGCGATGACGACCACCGGCAGCTCCGCGTAGATCGATTTGAGTATGGAAAGGATCTTCAACCCGTCGATGTCGGGAAGGCACAGGTCGAGCACCACGCATCCGAAGGGGTTCTGCCGCGATTCGGCCTCCTTGATCTTCGACAGGGCTGACAGGCCATCCGCGCATTCGTCGACTGCAAATCCGTGCCGGGCAAGCCCGGCCATGACCTGGCCACGCACTGCGGCTTCCTCGTCCACTATCAGAACTCTGGGTTGCATGCTCATCGTTTTTCCTTTCATGGCCGGGGATCCCGGGATCGCCGGCGAATGCTATGTATAGGTCCGATGGCATCAATGCGTGATTTGGGCCACGCCGGCGGCCTTGGATATATAGATGAAAATGAAGGGATTAGGTCGAAGGTAACAGCGGGCCGGGGGGCGTCGCAAACTGTTAAAGGATATAGCATCGAATGCGTAAAATGTTTATTTTCCGTGATATAGCCCAATGTTCAGGAATGTGACGTCAATCTTATACATCGATTCGGCCCCCGGAGTCAATCGCGGGGTGAGTGCTGCAGATGCTGCCGGAAAAGTTCGAGCAGTTCGCGGCTGGCGGCAAACGGTGTGGTCCCCCCGCGCCGGACTCTGTCCATGAGGTGGGGCAGGCGGGCCGCCACCCTCGGGTCGGCGCGGAAAGACTCCTCCAGGCCCAGCATCACGAGTTCGTTCATCCATTCGAGCGCCTGGCGGCTGCGCCGCTCGGCCAGCAGTCCCCGCTCGTCCATCAGCTGCCGGTGGTCCAGGACCATCTGCCAGACATCATCGATCCCCTTGTTGTGGAGCGAGGAGCAGGTCAGGACGGGGGGGATCCACCCGTCGGCCGACGTGGGGAAGAGGTGGAGCGCGCCGGCGTACTCGATCCGGGCGCGGTCGGCCTTGCGCTGGTTGTCGCCGTCCGCCTTGGTGATGGCCATGCCGTCGAGCATCTCGATGATGCCGCGCTTTATCCCCTGCAGCTCGTCCCCCGCCCCGGCCAGCATCAGGAGGAGGAAAAAATCGGTCATGGAGCGGACGGCGGTTTCCGACTGCCCGACGCCGACGGTCTCCACCAGGATGTTCCGGTAGCCTGCGGCCTCGCACAGGAGCATGGTCTCCCGCGTGCGCCGCGCCACCCCCCCCAAGTGGCCCCGGGAGGGGGAGGGGCGGATGAAGGCGTCGGCTTCCACCGCCAGCCGTTCCATCCGGGTTTTGTCTCCCAGGATGCTGCCGCCCGAAATGGGGCTCGAGGGGTCGATGCTCAGCACCGCCACGTTCTCCCCCCGGTCCCGGACCAGGTGCATGCCGAGGGCGTCGATGAAGGTGCTCTTGCCGACTCCCGGGACCCCGGTGATGCCGACGCGGCGGCTCCGCCCGGTGTGCGGGAGGATGCGGTCGAGGATGAGCGCGGCGAGTTCGCCGTCGGAAGGGAGATCGCTCTCGATGACGGTGATGGCCCGGGCGAGGATCGCGCGGTCCCCGCCGAGGATCCCCTCCACGTACCGCTCGAGCGGCAGGCGCCGGCGCGCGGCGCGGGGGAAAGTGCAAATGCTTTGATTCGGGGGTGCGGTCAAAGGGACGAAACCTCCGCCCCCGGCCGGGATGCTTCCCGACCGGGGGCCGGCAAAATCAGGCGCCGGGGTGCTGCATCAGCGCCTTCAGCACCTTCTGGGCGCAGAGGGGGATCACCGAGCCGGGGCCGAAAATCTCCACCGCGCCCGCCTGGTAGAGCTCATCGTAGGCCTGCGGCGGGATTACTCCGCCGACGAAGACCAGGATGTCCTCCCGGCCCAGCTTCCGGAGCTCGGCGATGACCTCCGGGACCAGGGTGGCGTGCCCCCCGGCCAGGGAGGAGGCCCCCAGGGCGTGCACGTCGTTTTCCACCGCCATGCGCGCCGCCTCGCTCGGCGTCTGGAACAGGGGGCCGACGTCGACGTCGAAGCCGAGGTCGGCGAACGCCGTCGCGATCACCTTCGCGCCGCGGTCATGGCCGTCCTGCCCCATCTTGGCGATCAGGATGCGGGGTCGGCGGCCTTCGGCCTTGGTGAATTCCTCCGCCATCGTCGCCGCCTTCTGGAATTCCGGGTCCTGGCGGCTCTCGGAGGAGTAGACGCCGGAGATGGTCCGGTTCACCGCCTGGTAGCGCCCGAAGACCTTTTCGAGCGCCGAGGAGATCTCCCCCAGCGTCGCCCGTTGGCGCGCGGCTGCGACCGCGAGGTCGAGCAGGTTCCCCTCCTCCTTTTCCGCCGCGCGGGTGAGCGCATCCAGGGCGGCTTCCACCGCGCCCTGGTTGCGCCCCGCCCTGGTGTCGGCCAGCCGGCGCAGCTGCGATTCCCGCACCGCCTTGTTGTCCACCACCAGGACGTCGAGCTCTTCCTCCTTTTCGCGCCGGTACTTGTTGACCCCGACGATGGTTTCGCGCCCGGAATCGATCATCGCCTGCCGCCGCGCGGCCGCCTCCTCGATCCGCATCTTGGGAATGCCGGTCTCGATCGCCTTGGCCATGCCGCCCAGTTCCTCGATCTCCTGGATGTGGCGCCAGGCCTTCTGCATCAGCTCCTGCGTCAGGGACTCCACGTAGTAACTCCCGGCCCACGGGTCCACCACCTTCGTGATGTCCGTCTCCTCCTGCAGGTAGATCTGGGTGTTGCGCGCGATGCGGGCCGAGAAATCGGTCGGCAGGGCGATGGCCTCGTCCAGCGCGTTGGTGTGGAGCGACTGGGTGTGGCCGAGAGCCGCGGCCAGGGCTTCCACGCAGGTGCGCGACACGTTGTTGAACACGTCCTGGGCCGCCAGGCTCCAGCCGGAGGTCTGCGAGTGGGTCCGCAGCGCCATCGATTTCGGGTTTTTGGGGTTGAATCCGCGGATGATCTTGGCCCATAGGATGCGCGCCGCGCGCATCTTGGCGATCTCCATGAAGTGGTTCATCCCGATGCCCCAGAAGAAGCTCAGCCGGGGGGCGAACTTGTCGATGTCAAGTCCCGCCGCGATCCCGGTGCGGATGTACTCCAGCCCGTCGGCCAGCGTGTAACCGAGCTCGATGTCGGCGGTGCCGCCCGCTTCCTGGATGTGGTAACCGCTGATGGAGATGCAGTTGAACTTCGGCATGTTGGCGGAGCAGTAGCGGAAGATGTCGCCGATGATGCGCATGGAGGGGAGCGGCGGGTAAATGTAAGTGTTGCGGACCATGAACTCCTTGAGGATGTCGTTCTGGATGGTCCCGGCCAGTTCCTGCGTCTTCACCCCCTGCTCCTCGGCGGCGACGATGTAGAAGGCCATGATGGGAAGTACGGCGCCGTTCATGGTCATCGACACCGACATCTGGCCGAGCGGGATCTGGTCGAAGAGGATCTTCATGTCCTCGATCGAGTCGATCGCCACCCCCGCCTTACCGACGTCCCCCAGGACACGCTCGTTGTCGGAATCGTAGCCGCGGTGGGTGGCCAGGTCGAAAGCGACCGAGAGCCCCTTCTGCCCGGCGGCGAGATTGCGCCGGTAAAAGGCGTTCGATTCCTCGGCCGTCGAGAATCCCGCGTACTGCCGGATGGTCCAGGGCCGCATGCAGTACATGGTCGAATAAGGCCCGCGCAGAAAGGGCGGGATGCCGGCGGCGTAGTCCAGGTGTTCCATCCCCTCGAGATCCGCGGCCGTGTACACGGGTTGGACCGCGATCCCCTCGGTCGTCATCCAGGCGGCGGCCTGGTCCCGGGGTTCCGGGGCCGCAGCCGGCCGCGGGCTCAGCTTGTAGTCTATTTTTGTAAAATCCGGTTTCATCGCCCGCTCCTCATTCCAAGTTTGTCCTGCCATTCCGTCAGGGTCGCGATGGCGTCGCTCCCCACGTGAACGAATCCCCCGATCCCGGCGGCCCGCAGCGCCTCGACCTGGTCCCTGGGGTTGCCCGCGACCAGGACCGGGACCGTGACCTTCGGGCAGACCTCCCGGGCAAGTTCCAGGTATTCCGCATCGGAACTGCAGAGGATGATCAGGTCAGCCTTCTCCCCCTCGAAGCTTTCGCTCACGGCGATGTCGAAGCCGGCGCAGCCGAAGAAATTGAGGCAGAAGTTGGAGCGCGCGCCCTTCATTTTGACGTCGCCGTGGGTGAGCAGGAGCACCTTCGGGTACCTTCCGGCCGTGCGGGCGTGTTCGATGGTGCGCCGCCGGATCGCTTCGAACGGCTCCGCTACCCGGACCGCGGGGAGGGGAGCCGTGGTTTCCGCGGCGGGGAGGGTGTCGGGCGCCTCCTTTTCCGTGAGGTTGGGGTAGTTGTTCACCCCGACCAGGCTGCGACGCCGGCTCGAGAACGCCTGCGCGCGCGCGGCGTGCGCAGCGGAGACCGCCTTGCCGATCGACCCCGTGGCGAGGGATTTCGAGTAGCCCCCCTCGGCTTCCACCTGCTGGAAGAGCTTCCAGGCCTCGCGCGCCATCGAGTCGGTGAGGGATTCGATGTAGTAAGCCCCGCCGGCCGGGTCGGCCACCGCGTCCAGGTGCGCCTCCTCCTGGAGGATCCGCTGGATGTTGACCGCCAAGTGGGCGTCGAAGCCGAAAGGCTCGATGGTGAGTCGGTCGCAGCCGCCGATGACGGCCGCAAGCGCCTCCGTGGTCACCCGCAGCAGGTTGGTGTGCCGGTCGTAGAGGCTCTTGTTGCGCCGCGGGGTGCGTGCGTGGATCCGCATCGGGCAGGATTCCTTTCCCCCGAAAGCGGTTACGACCTGCGCCCACAGCAGGCGCGCGGCGCGCAGCTTGGCGATTTCCATGAAATAGGCGGGCCCGACGGCGAAGACGAAGGTGATGCCGCGGGCGGCCGTGTCCACCGGCTGCGTGGCCGCGAGCCCGGTGAGCCGCTCCACTCCGGCGGCCAGCGCGTAGGCGAGTTCCTGGACGCCGTGCGCCCCGGCCTCGTGCAGGAGGTCGGCGCGGATGGCGTCCGGTTCGATCGCACCTTCTTGGACGATCTCCCACCCCCGCTCCCCGCGACTCGAGGCAAGCTGTGCCTCCAGCCCCGCCAGGTTTTCCTTCCGGTAGTAGGGGCGCAGCGCGATCCCTTCCTCGGTCCGGTGCACCAGCCGCTTTTCGTAATCGGCCCCCTTGAGGTCGGCGGCGATAGCCGCCTCCCACTCCGAGGTCGGGGTGGCGGGGAATTCCGCAGCCAGGTTGAGTCCTTCCCGGTTAGTGTCCGCCATGAGCGCCCTCCTGTACCACTTCAAGCAGGTAGCCGAACGCGGCGTTCTCGGTGGCCTTGGGGTGGACGAAAAAGACCATCGTCCCGCGCGACCCCTTGCGGGGGGCCTTGTCGACGAGCTTGAAGCCGTTTGCCTGGAGATAGTCGAAAGCCTTCTGGATGTCCGCGACGCGCAGGGCCACGTGGACGATGCCGCCGCGGCCGCCGTTCTTCTCGATCTGCCTGGCGACGGGGGAACCCTCGTTGAGGGGTTCGATCAGCTGCAGGAGATTGGGGCCGTCCCCCACCTGCAGGAGCACCTCGCGGACCTGGTCGGTCCCCAGGATCTCCTCGCGGTGCAGTTCCTTGAATCCCATTGTCTTGTAAGCCTGGACGTGGGCTTCCAGCTCGCCGGGCCTGACGCTGACGGCGATGTGGTCGAAAAAGAGAAATCCGGGAATCTGTTCCATCTGTGCGTTCGTCATCATTCAAACTCCACCAGCACCTGGCCTGCCTGGACGCTGTCTCCCACGTTGACGGGGATGGCCGCGACCTTTCCGGGGCCAGGGGCCGTAATATTCGTTTCCATCTTCATGGCTTCGAGCTCCATCAGCACGTCTCCGGCCTGGATGCTCTGTCCCACCTGCGCCGTCAGCTTGATTACGATGCCTGACACCGGGCTGCGGCAGACCTTGTCCTCGTTCACGTTCCCGCCGGCCGGGGCCGCGGGCGGCGCCGCGGGAGCGGCGACGGGAGCGGCGGGCATGCGGGTCGGTGCGAGCCCTAACCCGATCCCGCGCCCGGGATTGGGAGCCTCGGGTTCCACGGCCTCGACTTCCACCTCGTAGTTTTTGCCATCGATCGTTATGTTCAGTTTCACGCCGCCTCCTCGATTGTTAAAATGTGTGGGACGCCTGGATGTTGACGCGTCCCTGTAGCGCCCACGCCCGCGAGCCGATCAGCCGGATGCGCCGGACGCGTAGGCGCACGCCCAGGTAGGCGGCCAGGGCGGCCGATATGGCCGCCATCGCCTCGTCGTCGATATCCGGTTGTGGCGGAGTCGGGGGTGCCGGCCTTGCCGCCATCCGGGCGGGGGGGGCGGCAAGGGATTCCAGCTTCTCAACCCGCTCGGCGAGCGCCGCGAGCTGTGCCTGGACCTGTTCCAGCATCTCGCCCAAGTCTTTTGTATTTGCCGTCTTTGCCATGGGTGTGTCCTCAGCCCTACAGCGGAATCAGGCCGTGCTTCTTGGCCGGCCGCAGGGCGCGTTTGGTGTTGAGGTATTCCAGCGCCTGGACGATATGCTGCCGGGTCATGGAGGGTTCGATGACGCAGTCCACCAGCCGGCGCCCCGCCGCCACGTAGGGGTTCGAAAAGGCCTCGCGGTACTCTTCGATCAATTCCTTCCGCCTGGCTTCCTTGTTTTCCGCGTCGTCGATCTCCTTGCGGAAAACGATCTCGGCCGCGCCTTCGGCCCCCATGACGGCGATTTCGGCCGTGGGCCAGGCATAGACGCGGTCCGCGCCCAGGTCCTTGCCGCACATCGCCAGGTAGGCCCCGCCGTAGCTCTTGCGCAGGATCACGGTGATTTTCGGCACCGTGGCGGCGGAATAGGCGAACAGGAGCTTGGCGCCGTGGCGGATGATCC
>JAAYAJ010000090.1 GCA_012719455.1 Acidobacteriota bacterium
GATGAGCCTTCCAGGAAAGCTATCAGCATCCGGCTGCGGGAGGGGTGGCGCAGTTTTCTCAGCGCCTTCGCCTCGATCTGCCGGATGCGCTCGCGGGTGACCGAAAAGCGCTGCCCCACCTCTTCGAGCGTGTGCTCGCTGCCGTCCCCGAGGCCGAAGCGCATCTTGATCACCTGCTCCTCGCGCGGCGTCAGCGTCTGCAGGACCGATTCGGTCTGCTCCTTCAGGTTGATGTTGATCACCGCCTCCGCCGGAGAGATCACGCCCCGGTCCTCGATGAAATCCCCGAGGTGGCTGTCCTCCTCCTCCCCGATGGGGGTCTCCAGGCTGATCGGCTCCTGGGCGATCTTGAGGATCCTGCGCACCTTGCTGACGGGGAAGTCCATCTTCTTGGCGATCTCCTCGCTGGTCGGCTCGCGGCCGTATTCCTGCACGAGGCTCCGGGAGGTACGGATCAGCTTGTTGATCGTCTCGATCATGTGCACGGGGATGCGGATGGTGCGCGCCTGGTCCGCGATCGCCCGGGTGATCGCCTGGCGGATCCACCAGGTGGCGTAGGTAGAGAACTTGTAGCCCCGGCGATACTCGAACTTGTCCACCGCCTTCATCAGGCCGATATTCCCCTCCTGGATCAGGTCGAGGAACTGCAGACCCCGGTTGGTGTACTTCTTGGCGATCGACACCACCAGCCGCAGGTTGGCCTCCACCAGTTCCTTCTTGGCGATGTCGGCCTCCAGTTCTCCCGACCGGATGGCCGCCAGGGTCCGCTTGAGTTCGTCGGTGGAAGCGAGGGTGTCCGCCTCGATCTGCTTCAGCTCGGCATCGATCAACTTCAGGCGTTTTTTCATCCCCCGGGAGTCGTCCCGGCGCCGGGGCGCTTCCAGGCTGCGCAGGAGCTTTTGCTTCTCCCGCTCCAGTTCGACCACCCTGTCAACCGTGTCCTTGACGACGCAGATGAGCCGTTCGTGCTGGACCGGGGTCAGCCCCAGCTCGCGCACTTTCCACGCAATCGGGATGCGGTAACGGGCGAGCATGGAGAGATGCTTCTTGTAGATGCGCGACCCCTTCCGGCAGCGTCCGATCCGCGACCGGGTCCGGTTCGCCGCGCGTTCGTGCTTGCGGATGCTCTCGATGACCGCAAGCATTTCCCTCGTCTTCTCCTCCACCCGCGCTTCGGTGATCTCCTCCTCGTTGAAGATGACGACGTCCCGGACGGCAATCATGTTTTTCTTTAATTGATCGCCGATTTCGAGGATTTCCTGAACTACCAGTGAAGATCTGGAAAGCGCCTTGATGATCATCCGCTGCCCGTGCTCGATCCGCTTGGCGATTTCCACCTCCCCCTCGCGGCTCAACAGAGGGACCGTCCCCATTTCCCGGAGGTACAACCGGACCGGGTCGTTCGTCTTATCGAGATTCACCGCTCCGAAATCAAACTCGCTCTCCTCCCCGGAATCGTCCTCCTTCTTCTCCTCCCGCTTGCCCCCGTCCTGGAGCTTCTGCTCGCTATCGATGACCTCAATTCCCGCGGAGCCGAAGAGAGAAAAAATGCTGTCGAGTTCATCCGAGGAACAGACCCCTTCCGGGAGGAGGTCGTTGACTTCGTCGTAGAGGAGGTACCCCCTCTCCTTCCCCATCAGGATCAGCTCTTTTACTTCTTCGTACTTTTCTTCGATAGACAAACCGCTGTCTCCTTTCCCTCTATTTCCCGGAAAGACCGACCAGTTCACGGTCCACGGCAACGCGCTGCTGGAGAAGACGGGTGATCGTCTCCTCGTCGTTCCGCCCGGCCGCCTCCGCGATCTTCTGCACGATCTGCTGCTTGTACGTCGTCAGGCTCATGGTCCTCAGTGCACTCAAATAACTTTCCGCCGTTCCGGCCGAGGGGCTTTCCGGCATTTCCTCCATCTCCAGCTGGGCAAGCAGGGCCTGTTCAGGCTCGCCCGCGAACCGCCGGTGGAGGTCCGCGTAGCTGCTCATCCGGCCCTGGCCGTAATCGTCGAGGAGGACCGCAAAGATCTTCTCCCCCGCCAACCCCTCGAAATCCTGCCGGCGGCAGAGCGGAAGAACCCGCTCCTGCAGCTGCCCGTGGCCGAGGAGCAACTGCAACAGCTTCTTCTCCGCCGGCTTCATCAACTGGGCCCGCGCCATCGACTCCTCATCCAGCCTTCCCCGCCTCTGCTGCGCCGCCCGCCTGGTCTCGGCCAGCAGTTGCCGGTCCTCGATCCCCAGCCTGCGGGCGAACCGGAACACGTAATCGGAGCGTTCCACGGCGCTGGGAAGCCGCGCCAGGTACGGGAGCACCGTGTTCATCACCTGGACCTTGTTTTTGGGATCATCCAGTGCGCCATGGTCGCGGATGGCGGCATCGAGCACGAATTCCAAGTAGGGGACCGCCGCTTCCGCCCGCTCCCGGTAGGCCGCGGCGCCGCTTGCGCGGACATACGTATCCGGGTCCTGCCCCTCGGGGAGGCGGAGCACCCTCACCCGGAAGTCCCCCTCCAGGAAGAGGTCAAGTGATCTTTGCACGGCGGCCAGTCCGGCGGAATCGGGATCGTAGCTCACCACGACCTCACGTGTATAGCGGCCCAACAATTCCACCTGCTGCGGAGTCAAACTCGTACCCAGGGAAGCCACCAGGTTCGTCACCCCCTGCTGGAAAGGAACGACAAAATCCATATACCCTTCCACCAGGATGGCGTATCCCAGTTCCTTGATCGCTTCCTTGGCAAAGCTCAAGCCATAGAGATTCCGACTCTTATTATAGAGCCGGGTCTCGGGCGAATTCAAATACTTCGGCGGCCGCCCGTCCATGGCCCGCGCACCGAAAGCGACCGGCCGCCCCTGGACGTCGGTGATGGGAAACATGACCCTGCCGCGAAAACTGTCGTAGACCCGGGCGCCATCCTCCGACCGCTTCGCCAGCCCGCAATCCACCAGCGCCTGAAGCGGAAAGCCCTTTTTCTGCAGAAGCGGGACCAGGTAGTTCCCCCCGGCAGGGGAGTAGCCGAGGCTGAAGCGACCGACGGTCTCCTTCGTAATACCCCGTTCGGCCAGGTAGCCGAGGGCGCGCTTCCCCTCCTCGGTGTGCCACAGGCAGTGGTGGTAGGTGGCCACGGTTTCGGCCATGGCCTTGCGCAGGACGTCGGAGTTTGAAACGGCCGCCGCCGGGTGGGAGGACGAGGCTTCGGGCAGCCGGATCCCCGACCGATCCGCCAGGAACCGGACCGATTCCGGGAAGGACAGGTGCTCGATCTGCATGATGAACTTGAAGGCGTCGCCCCCCAGGCCACAGCCGAAGCACATGAAGATCTGCTTTTCCTCGTTGACGTTGAACGACGGGGTCTTTTCATTGTGAAAGGGGCAACGGGCCAGGTAATTGCGCCCGCGCTTGCGCAGGCTCACGTACTCGCTCACCAGGGATACAATATTGACGGCGTTTCGCACCTCGTCCAATACATGGTCTTCAAAGAAAGGCATTACCGTGGCCGCCAATAAAGAAGTTTCCGGGTCCCGCAGGGCTCAGATAAAAAATAGCACAAACCGCCCGCAATGGGGAGATGGGGTTTTCGTGCGTGTTCCGGGGGCGTCCGCTAGGGCGTGCCGCGCTTCCGGTTGATCAGGCTGGCGACATACCCGGCGCCGAAACCGTTGTCGATGTTCACGGTCACCACGTTGGAGGCACAGCTGTTGAGCATGGCCAGCAGCGAGGAGAGCCCGCCGAACGAACTGCCGTAGCCGACGCTCGTGGGAACCCCGATGACCGGGACGCAGAGCATCCCCCCCACGACGCTCGCCAGCGCCCCCTCCATCCCGGCCGCCACTATCACGACCGCCGCGCGGGCGAGATCCTCCCGGATGTGGAGGAGGCGGTGGATCCCGGCGACCCCCACGTCGAAGGAGGTCTTCACCTCGTTGCCCATCAGGCGCGCCGTCAGCGCCGCTTCCTCCGCGACCGGGATGTCGCTCGTACCGGCGCACACCACGTGGATCGTCCCGGCGCCGTAGATGGTCTTGTCGTTGACAATGGTGACGGCCCGGGCGTTCTCATTGAACCGGGCCTTGGCCGTGATCCTGCGCAATCGGCGGTAGACCGCGGCGGTGGTACGCGTCACCAGGATGTTCGACTTCTGCCGCAGCAGGCTGCGGACAATGGCCGCGATCTGGTCCTCGGTTTTTCCCGGCCCGAAAATCACCTCGGGAAATCCCTGCCGTAGGGCGCGGTGGTGGTCTACGCACGCAAAACCCAGGTCTTCGAAAGGGAGATGCTTCAGCCGTTCAAGCCCCTGATCGGGGGACAGGGTCCCCCCGCGCACCTGTTCCAGCAACTCCAGGACCTGTTTCGAATTCATGGCAGCCCGACGCATGCGGGGGCGGCCTCGAGGCCGCCCCCGGGTTTACGTTCCGACGGAGGCTCAGTGACGCCCTCTCCCGCCGCCCCCGCCCCGCGGGCCGGACCGGTCACGGTTTCTCCCCGGGCGGCCGCGATCAGCGTCGCGCCGCGGCGGCCGGGAGGACGCCTCGATCGGCGGCAGCCCCGCCTGCTCACGCAGGACGGCCCTGCGGCTGAGGCGGACCTTGTTCGGGGGCTCGATGCTGATCACTTTTACGGGGATCTGATCGCCCAACTTGAGTTCGGAGTTTATGTCCTCGACGCGGAAATCGGCCACTTCCGAAATATGGAGCAGCCCTTCCGTCCCAGGGAAGATCTCCACGAAGGCGCCGAAATCCACGACCCGGGTGACCGTTCCCAGGTAGGTCTTTCCCACCTCTGCCTCCATGATCAGGTCCTCGATCATCCGGATGGCGCGTTGGGAGGACTCGGTGTCGGTCGAGGCGATGTTGACCTTCCCATCATCATCGATGTCGATCTTGACGCCGGTCTGCTCGATGATGCCCCGAATCACCTTGCCGCCGGTTCCAATGACGCCGCCGATCTTTTCCTTGGGGATCTGGATGGTGATGATGCGCGGGGCATAGGGGGAGATGTCCTCACGGGAAGCCTCCAGGCACTCGGCCATCCGCTTGAGGATGAACAACCGCCCCACCCTGGCCTGCTCGAGGGCTTCGGCCATGATCTTCTTGTCGAGCCCCCCGACCTTGATGTCCATCTGCAGGCTGGTGATCCCCTTCTCCGTGCCGGCGACCTTGAAATCCATGTCGCCGTAGTGGTCTTCCGCACCGGCGATATCGGTCAGGATGGCGTAATTGTCCCCCTCCTTCACCAGCCCCATGGCCACCCCGGCCACGGGGGCCTTGATGGGAACCCCGGCGTCCATCAGGGCCAGGATGCCGCCGCAGACGGTCGCCATGGAGGAGGAACCGTTGCTCTCCATGATGTCCGACACCACGCGCACCGTGTAGGGGAAGTCCTCCTGCGAGGGCATGACCGGCAGGATGCTCCGTTCGGCCAGCGCCCCGTGGCCGATTTCGCGTCGGCCGGGACCGCGCAGGAACTTGACCTCCCCGACGCTGAAGGGGGGGAAGTTGTAGTGGAGCATGAACCGCTTGAAGCTCTCCCCTTCCAGGGTGTCCATGCGCTGCTCGTCGGCGGAAGTGCCGAGCGTGACCGTCGCCAGGGCCTGCGTCTCGCCGCGCGTGAACAGGGCCGAACCGTGGGCCCGCGGAAGCATCGAAACCTCGGCGCTGATGGGGCGGATCTCGTCAAACCGCCGCCCGTCCGGCCGCCGCTTTTCCTCAAGCATCTCGCGGCGGAAAACCCGTTCCATCACCTGGTGGTAGATCTTCTCCGCCTGCGCCCGCCTCACGCTGTCCTCTTCCGGAACCGAGGCGATTATCTCCGCCTTGACCACGTCCAGGGCGGCGTAGCTTTCCAGCTTGGCGGGGATGTGCAGCGCTTGTGATATCTTCCCGGAGAAATCCCGTTCGATCCGCTCGATCTCGGCGGCGTCGAATTCGGGCTTGTCGAACGTGCGCTTGACCGGCTGGATCCGCGCATACAATTCCTTCTGCAGCCCGATGATCCGGCGGATGATGCCGTGGGCGAAATCGAGCGCATCCACCATCATCGCTTCCGAAACCTCGCTGGCGCCCGCCTCGACCATGACGATCGCTTCCTCGGTACCAACCACCGTCAGGTTCAGGCTGCTGTCCTTCAGCTTGCTGATCTGGGGGTTCACCACGAAGCGGTCTTCCATGTATCCCACCCTCACCGCACCCACGGGGTTGAAGAACGGGATGGCGGAGCAGTACAGGGCGGCGGAGGCCCCGGTGATGCCCAGGATGTCCGGGTCGTTTTCCCTGTCCGCGGACAGCACCATGGCGACCACCTGGGTTTCGCACATGAACCCCTCGGGAAAGAGGGGACGCAGCGGCCGGTCGATCATCCGGGAGGTCAGGACCTCCTTTTCGGTCGGGCGCCCCTCGCGCTTGAAGAAGCCGCCGGGGATCTTCCCCGCGGCGTAGTTGTTCTCGCGATAATCGACGGTCAGTGGGAAGAACCCCTGCCCTTCCTTGGCCTGCTTGAGCGCGCACGCCGTCGCCAGGACCACGGTGTCACCGTACCTGATATAGGCGGCGCCGTCGGCCTGCTTGGCGATCTTGCCCATTTCGATAGACAATTCCTGCCCGCCGATTTCGGCGGAAACACGATGTATCATCTGTTCCTCCAGTGAGTGAATGAGCGTATCCGGGAGGCTGGCAGGCGGGAATTATGAACTAGGAATTATGATTATGAGCACTGAGTTAAGGATTATGCCCGATAACCCTTAACTCATAACTCATAATTCATAATCCACCCAACCCCCCGGGTGTCCGTTTCAAAAAACGCCCCGAATCGGCCCGGCGCCAGCATCAGCACCCATAACCACGAAAAACCGGCCGCCGCCAGACCGCGAATTCGGGAGGGGCTCCCGGAGGAGCCCTATTTGCGGATGCCGAGCCGGTCGATGACCGTCCGGTACCGCTTGATATCCTTGTCCTTCAGGTAATCCAGCAGGCGGCGGCGTTTCCCGACCATGCGCAACAGGCCGCGGCGCGAATGGTGATCCTTGGCGTGAACCTTGAAATGCTCGGTCAGGTACGAGATCTTCTCGCTCAATATGGCGATCTGGACCTCGGGCGAACCGGTATCCGTCTGGTGAGTCTTGTAGGCGTTCACGAGTTCCGTTTTTCTCTCTGCCGTCAGTGCCAAGCTGTCCTCCGCATCATCCATGAATATTCAAGAATATTCAGGAATATCAAGCCCTTGTTTCAAAAGATCGAGTTTATCATACGACTTGCGGCGCTGCAATCAGGAAGCGGCGTCCCCGGGGACGCACCCCGTTCGGCTCCCCTCGCCGGCCGCAACGACGACGGACATGTCGCCGACCGCGCCCGCGGTGAAGCCGCGCAGCTTCTCCAGGAGCCGCGGTTTCACACCCCGGAGCGCCTCCGCCCAGACCCGGTCTTGGACCTCGACCACCAGTTCCGCCTGTCGGAACCTGACCGGGCGGCAGCGGCCGGCCAGGCGCTCCCCCACGATCCCGGGCCAGGCCGCCGCGAGGCTGGCGACAACCCAATCGCCGTATCCAGGGGATCCCCGGTAGAGCGAATAGAGCACCCCCGACACCGGCTCCATGTTACGGCACAGGCAGGGCCACCGGCGGCACCGAGGTGATGAACCGCAACTGCCTGTCGCCCAGTTCCCCCATGGCGTGTACCGGCTGGCTGGAACGTATCCGCACGTTGCCCGAAGGGAGGGCACCCACGCCCGTAAACCATTCCGCAATCGTTCCGGACTGGCTCGTCCCCGCCGCGAGAGTGACGGCGCGCGTCGCCTTGAGCGTACCCTCCACCCCCCACAGCTCCAGGCTAATATCCGCGGCCTGCTCCCCGCTGTTGAGGAGCGAGATCTCCGTGTAGAAATCAGCGTCCTCGCTGACCAGGGGGTAGATGAAACCGTTTAGCGGGTGACCGGAGAGCTCGAACGCCGACAGCACCCGGTTGCCGGTGTCGGTGAAGGATACGGTACCGACCACCCGGTCGGTGGAACTAGCCACTTCCAGCCACCCCTCCTGGTTTCGCAACCCGGAATCGTTCATGAAGATGTCCCAGAGGTTCCCTTTCAACTGCGCGTTCGGCGCCAGGATGCGCTCCAGGGCCGCCAGGGCCTGGCCCCCGGCACCGTACAGGGTCAGGGTAATGGCTGCCGCCCGCTCCTGGTTCCCGTTGATCACGTTGAGCAGGGTGGTCCTTTCGGGGGAGAGGACGAAGCGCGGGGAGTAGATGCGTTTCACCCCGGCGTAGCGGTTCATATCAATGCCGTGCAGGGCGGTCGTAGCCCCCCCGTTGCTGTACACCTCCGTGGCCAGCAGTCCGACGGCGGACTTCGCCCGGAGATACCCGGCCGCAACCCCCTCGGCCAGCAAAACGGCCGAGTGCCCCTGGCGGCTGACGCTCATCACCGCGGTCATCTTCGTAAACAACCTGGTCGCCGGATCGTACAGGTCGGCCGTCGCCATCGCCTGGACCGATCCTTCGTCGGCGTCGGAAACGTCCAGGCTCCGACCATACCCCCCGGCCAAGATCACGCGGCCGTCAGTCCCGTGGGCGTCATCGAACAGCAGCGTGGCCGTATGAAAACTGCGGTAGGCCGTCATGGAACCGTTGGTGGGCAAAAACAGGCCCGTCGAGGGATCGTACAGTTCGGCGGTCTCGAGCCCCCCGGTGGCGCCGCTGGAGTCGTTCTGCCCCCCCGCGACCAACACCGTCCCATCCGACAGCAGGGTAGCGGTATGACTACTCCTGGGGGTGGTCAGGGAAGCCGTCGGCGCGAAGGTGCCCGATTGCGGGTCATAGATTTCCACGGAATCGAGGGTGGTGCCGTTGTACCCACCGGCCACCATGACTGTGCCGTCCTTGAGAAGCACGGCGGTGTGAAACGCCCGCGCGGTATTCATGCTGCCCGTCCAGGAGAAGGTGTCGGTCGAAGGATCGTAAATCTCCGCCGTCGCCGTGGCGGCCACGCCGTCGAGGCCGCCGACGAGCAGCACGCGCCCGTCCGCCAGCCGGGTCGCCGTATGCGCGTCCCTGGGCAGGTTCATGAGGCCGGCGGTGTAAGCGAAATTGTTGTTCACCGGGTCGTAGAGTTCGGCGGTCCGGTTAATGGACATCGAGTTCTGCCCCCCCGCCAGCAGCACCTTGCCGTTGGAGAGCGCCGTTGCCGTATGCCTATAACGCTCGTAATGCATGGAGCCGGGTGCGGGCTCGAACATTCCGCTCACCGGGCTGTAAATTTCCGCCGTCTTCAGGATGAAGAACCCGTTCTTTCCCCCCGTCACCAGCACGCCGCCGTTGGGCAGGAGAACCGACTGGTGTCCCTGTCGCGGGGTGAGGATATTTCCCGTGCTCGTGTAGCCCGTGAAGCCGGCATCGAAGATATCGGACGCGGTGCGGGTCCGGGAGCCGGCGAACCCGCCCGTGATCAGGACCTGGCCGCTGGTGGTGGAGCTCACCATTTCGGAGAGGGGCCGGGCCAGGAGATTGCTCCCGTTCAGGCTCTGCCCCGCACGGGTCTCGATCTCGATGCCGTCGGTGCCGTAGTGGGTCACGCTGTAAGTGGACGCGTTGTAGCCGGGGTTCAGGAAAACGAATTCGGCGCTCGAGTCCCGGGCCTGGGGAATTTCGGGAAGGATCCAGTCATGAAGCCGCGAGAAGCCGGAAAAAAGCGGGATCCCCTCCATGTTCCGGACATAGGCGTTAAGCATCCCCCCCTGGACCTGTCCGGTGGCGCTGTACCCGGCCAGAAACGGCTGGTCGCTCTCCAGGAGCAGGTACCCGCTGCTGCTGATGTTGTTGTCCAGGTTGAAGAGCTCCGAAACGTCCACGGTCTTCTGCGCATTCGGGGCAAGTACCACCATGGCGGGATTGACGATGTTTTCGGTGCCGTCGGTGTATTCCAAACCGTTGTTGGTCAGAGCCGTGATCCGGATTTCCGCCGGAGCATTCGAAAGGTTGACGACCGAAAGGCCCGTGAAGCGGTCCTGCTGGCTGACAAAGCGCGTCTGGCGGAACACCGCCTGGTCGGTGAGCAGGTCGAGCTCGTTGCTGGCGAAATTGAGGACCGCCAGAACCGATCGATCGGGCGTAAACATGATGGTGCTCGGCTGGTCCGTCGTGAGGTTGGGATAGTCCCCCACCCGGTAGGACCCCACGACCGCACCACTGACCAGATCGTGCTGAAAAACCCGGTCGGTGGTCGCGGACGTGTAGTAAGCGTATCTGCCGTCGGGGGAAACCAGGATGTTGGCCGAAGCCAGCGGCGCCCCGCCGGCGATCGCGTAATGGAAGACGGAGGAATCCGGGTCGTGCAAGTCGTCGTCGGCTTCCAAGGGGTCGTCCACCCTCGGGTCGGCGGTGGGAACCAGCGACAGCGTGGTCTGGGTGAGCACCGCCCATGCCTTCCCTCCGGGGAGAAGCACAGTGTGGCCCGGCAGGTACCCGACGCCGTAGACCCCGTCGTCCCCCTCGTCCTCGTCGGGATCGGTTGTGGACCCGTCCCCGTCGTCATCGTCGTCGTCCTCGATGAACGCCCCGGTGGCCGGGTCGAAGATGAAGGCGGCCGAAACGGGCTGCAGGGCGGCGTTCCCGTCCTGGCTCGTGATCAGGGCAATGGTTTCCTCCGCGTTCAGGACCACCCGGTTGAATATCGTGAAGTTCGCCGCCGCGTATTTCGTCAGCGGGTTGAACCTGGCCCGGACGACCATGGATGCGGCATCGGCGATGACCACGTTCTCGGCCACCGTGTCGACGATCATCAGCGTGCGACCGTCGCCCGTGAGGGTGATCTGCGCCGGCGCACTCAGGCCCTGCAGCCGCCCCAACTCGGCTCCGGTGGCAAGGCTGAACTTGATCACCTCCCCGGTGGCCGTGGACGACACGTATCCGGTGGTCTCGTCGGGAGAAAGGGCCAGCCGGCTCCCGAACCCAAAGGACCCGGAAAAGGTGTAGGTCGCCTCGTGCGTCAGCGAGTTCACGTCGACAATGAAGATCCGGTTGTCGAGCACCGACACCGCCGCCAGTTTCCGTCCGTCGGCGTAGGAGACGATGGGCGCGGGCTTGCCCCCGGTGCGGATCTTCCCCTTCACCTCGCCCGTGGCGGGGGAAAAGGCCACGATGACGCCGGAGCCGGTGTAGGGGACCAGGCCGAGGGAGTCGTCGATCATGACAATGTCAGGGGCGACGTTGTCGGTCGGGCTCTGGATGTTCACATCGAAGGTGAGGGCATCTTCCCCGCGCCCCCCCGCCAGCAGCACCCTGCCGTCGGCGAGCACGGTGGCGCTGTGCCCCGCTCTCACGGCCGCCATGGGCGAGTAAACCGGGGTGAAGGTTAGCGCACCCGGGTTGAAGACTTCCCCGCTCGCGAGGTACGCCGTCCCCCTTCCGCCGGCGATCAGGACGTGGCCGCCGGGCAGGATGGAAGCCGTGTGCTCCGTCCGCGCTTCCGCCATCGGCCCGGCCGGGGTGAACGTGCCCGTCTGCGGGTCGTAAATTTCCGCGGAACCAAGGGCGCCGGAAGCGTCCCGCCCCCCCGCCAGCAGCACCCTGCCGTCGGCGAGCAGCGTCGCCGTGTGGCCGCGGCGCGCCGCGGTCATGGCACCAGTGAACGTAAAGGTCTCGGTCACCGGATCGTACAGTTCGGCGGAATCGAGGAAATTGTCACAGACGGCCTCGCTGCTCTGGGTATTGTTGCAGCCGCCGGCGATCAGAACCTTGCCATTCGACAGCGTCGTGGCGGTGTGGCCCCACCGCGCCACGCCCATTCCCCCGACGGAGACGAATTCCCTGCCGATCGGGTCGTACCGTTCCGCGGTGTTGATGAAGGCGCCGTTGAAACCGCCGGAGATGAGGACGTTCCCGTTCTCGAGTCGGGCCAGCGCGGGGTCCTGGCGGGCCATGCTCATCTGGACGCCGAGGAGCGAAAACCGGCCCGCGACCGGTTCGAAGATCTCGGCGGTGCGCAGGTAGGTGCCGTTGTATCCCCCGGCGACGAAAACCGTACCGTTGGCAAGGACAATGGCCGCGGCGTTGCTCCTCGTGGACACCATGCCTTCGACCGGGGTGAAGGTCCCGGAGGACGGGAGGTACATTTCCGCGTGCTGCATGTAGTGGTTGTCGTATCCCCCGGCGATCAGCACGTTGCCGTTGGCCAGCCGAACGGCCACGTGGCCCTCCCGGGGCACGTTCAATCCGCCCGCCGTTTGCGAGAAGACGCCGGAGTGCGGATTGTACAGGTCCGCACTCCCGTTATAGACGTCGGCATTGGGATTCACGGTGGCGAACACCCGTTTCTGCGCATGGGCCCCGGGAGCCGGAAACAAAAGAAACAGCAATAAAAGCAGGGTAAATCGGCAACGCATATCGCTCTCCCAACGGCTGCGGCCGGCCCCGCCGGCCAGGTAAATCCGGGGGACGCCCCGGAAATAATGAAGAGACCATTATATACGACGCCAAACCCGATAGGGAGACAAACTGCCGAGAGTTTTTGTCCGCGCCCGCGGGGGATGACGCCCTGATCCCGCTCCTCCTTGGTCGGTGGCCGGTTTTTGTCCGCGCCCGCGCGGGGAAGACAC
>JAAYAJ010000091.1 GCA_012719455.1 Acidobacteriota bacterium
TACGACTGGCTGTCGTCGAACGAGGTGCTGTTCAACCGGCAGCGCATAAACCGCAACTCCCTGCGGGCCAACTTGAATCACCGGATCTCGCGCAAGGCCGATTTCGGCCTGTTCGGAGGCCACCGCTGGTATGATTACCCCCGGGAAGGCCTCCGGGATTCACAAGCCCTGGAAGCGGGGGCCAGTTTTCGGTATCAACTGGCCGACTGGGTCTACGTGGCCAGCAGGGTCAGCACCTATTTCGACCTGACCGACACCGGCAGCGACTACGCCCGCATCTATCATCTCCAGTTCGGCGGGCTGGAATTCCGGCTGAGCGATTCCTGGCGCACCTGGGCCGGCGGCGGCATCGATATTTACGATCGTAGCGGCCCCAACCGGATGAAGGAACATATCAACGCCGGGATCGGGTACAATTCACTGCTGAATTCGTTCGACGTGACCTACCAGAGGGGCTTCTCCTCCGCCATCGGCCTTTCCCGGGTCCTGGTCACCGACGTGATCAACGCCCAATTCGGGCGGAGGATCACCGGCTGGATGAGCGGTAACCTGAACGCCTATTATTACCGGAGCAAGGATCCGGAGTTGATAGGGGTGCTCGAGACTTTTTCGGGTGGCGGCGGCCTCGGTTTCGCTCTCAGGCGTGACCTGTCTTTATCTTTGAACGCCGCCTACCAGAACCAGAAACCGCGGGATTTCCCCGTTTCCGGGCTCCAGTTGAGCCGGTTGACCGGTTATGCCGGGATCCACTACGTCTGGCCTGCCCGGGAACGATGATTATAGACTTCAGATCCGGCCCGCTTCGGCCATGAGGATGCTATGAAGGACCTCACAAGACTGCACCCGATCGATTACCTGAAAATCCTTTACCGCCGGCGCTGGTACGCGGTGGCGGTGTTTCTCCTCGTTGGCATCGGAGCGGTGGTCTATGCCTGGCGCAAACCCGATGTCTACCGCTCGGAGTCGCGCATCCAGGTGGAAGCCGCTCCCGTGCCCCAGGATTACGTGCGCCCCTCGGTCCGGTCGACCCCGGAAGAGCAGATCGCCGCGATCCGCAGCGCCGTCAAGAGCCGGAGCCTGCTCGAGCGGATGATCCAGGATTTCCAGCTTTTCGGCTACGGCATGGATGATGATTTCTCCATGGAAGCGGCCGTGCGGGGGGTGAGCAAGAACATCGAAATCACCACCTCTTCGAAGAACACGTTCAACGTGGCCTTTCATGCCAACAACCCCCAGCTGGCGCAGTCCTTCACCCGGCGCATGGTGGAGACCCTGATCCAGTCCCGCACCTCGGACCGAAGGTCCAAGGCGGTGGAGACGGACCAGTTCCTGGAAGAACAGCTGAGGCAGACGGCGGAAAAGCTCGCGGCCCAGGAGGAGAAGATCAAGGAGTTCAAGGTCGCCCATTTCGGCCGGCTGCCCGACCAGTTCGATTCCAATATGCGGACGCTGAACCAGCTTGACGCGCAACTCGCCTCGGTTGAAAACGCCATCGGGCAGTTGCGCGACCGCCAGAAGATGTCGGAGACCATGGCGCGCAACCAGCAGCAGATGTTGCTGATGACGCAGCAGCTCATGACTTCTTCCCCGGTTCTGCCCGACCCCGTGATCGACGATCCCCCGGGCGATCCCGCGCTGGCGGCCAAGGAAAGGGAACTGGAGGCGCTGCTGCTGAAATACACGCCCCAGTACCCCGATGTCGTGCGGCTGAGGAGGGAGATCGATTACCTGAAGCAGAAAGCGGCCCGGGAGGCGGAGGCGGCCTCGGCCTTGGCGGCGGAAAGCTCCGGGGACGAGGCGCTGCCGATTTCCGGAGGGGACGATCTTGCCGCCCTGGCGCTGCCCGAGGCGGCCAACCCGGAAATCGAAGCGCTTGAGAACGACATCCGGCGGCGGGAAAAGGAGAAAGCCAGCATCCAGCGGCAGATCCAAGTCGTGCAGGCGCGGCTCAACCTGGCGCCGGCGCTCGAGCAGGAGTTGACGGCGCTGAACCGGGAATACGGCA
>JAAYAJ010000092.1 GCA_012719455.1 Acidobacteriota bacterium
ACTCCACGGCCATCTGACCCAGAGCGTCATACAAATAATAGGTGGTATCGCCGCCATTCATCGCCTTCCTGACTCGCCTTCCTTCGCCATCGTAGGAAAAGGTTGCGTAGGACACGCCCGACAACTTGACCACCGTGTTGCGGCCCTCGGCGTCGTATTCCAGGGTGTAGGGAGCCAGGGTGGTCTGGTTTCCGGCGGCATCAAAACCCGTCCCCGTCATGGCCAGCCGGTTATTTGCCGTGTTGAAATGACCCGGCATTGTCGGCCCAGGCGCTATCGGCGATGGAATCTGGCTTGATGAGGTTTCCACATAGCGGTTTCCATAGCGGTCGTAATTGTATGCTCTGTTTACGGCAGCAGATTCATACATGCCGCTTATGCGATTAAGCGCATCATAGTTGTACTCCTGCTCTGCGCTGAACTGGGGACGAATGATCCTTTGTTTCCAGACATTGCCGTTGTTGGTCACAGGAATGAAGCTTTGCACCGCAAACAAAAGGCATGGAAAAGATTTTATGTCTTTCACACTAAAAGAGCGCGGACCAGATTGTCAAGGGTTTTATTAACTTTTGCGAGCATAAGAAAACAGGCTGCCGGTTGCATGATGGAAGGGATTTGGGTTTGATGACGAAAGGAGTTGTTGGCCCAATAGTCGTTGTGGATATGGCGAAGATAACGGGTATTATCGTTCACAAAAGAGCGTTTCTCCCTTTGGGGCATCAGCGTCAATATTCTTGTTGATTTTGCACCAATTAAAACGATGCCTACATCAAAGACGCATTATCTCTCCGGCAGCTGGTATCCCTCCCCTCTTCCGACAAGCCTCATTATCACCACTCCGGTGGCGTTATCTTGACTATGCAGGTTGTAGCCGAAGATCGGGACGCGCCCAAGCTCGCCTCTTCTGGTCCCAGTTCCCCGTAAAGGACGTCAAGGAGAGCCGCATCGCCTTCGGACCCCGCGAGATCACCATCTACGACTGCACCACGGAGGTCCCCGTCTCGGTAGAATAGGTCCTCCACCACTCGGGTGGACTATTTCCGAAGGAAGAGGTCCACCTGGTCCCGCTGCCGAAGCAGGCATGGGAAATCAACCGCTTCAGGTTCTCCGCTGAGCGGGTTGAACTTGTAACAGCGGGAAAAGTGCCTCTCCAGCAGCGCCACCAGTTCGGCGACGTCCAGACGGGCTTCCGCCATCAGTCCCGGCGAGAATTCGATGACCAGGTTTTGAACCTGGGGCAGGAGCCTTTCGGCCCCCCTGAGCACGGGGAGCTCGAAGCCTTCCACGTCCACCTTCATGAAGGCGATGGGAGCGTCCCCATCAACCAGGGCATCCAGGCGCTTCACCGGCACGGAGACCGTACCGCGGCCGAAGTTCTTCAACAGGGAATGGCGGCCGCGGTTGGAAGCCTTGTACAGCCCCAGGGGCAGCACGTCCTCCTTCTCGCCAAGGGCGCAATTGAACAACTTGACGTTGCCGCACCCGTTGTCGTCGATATTGCGCTTGAGCAGTGCGTAATTTCCAGGTTCCGGCTCGAAAGCACGAACAATCCCACCATTCCCGGCCAGCTTGGAAAGCAGCACCGTGAAATAACCGATGTTGGCGCCCACATCGATATAAACGCCGCCCGAAGGAATGCTCCCCCC
This sequence comes from Acidobacteriota bacterium, assembly GCA_012719455.1. Taxonomy (GTDB): domain Bacteria; phylum Acidobacteriota; class UBA6911; order UBA6911; family UBA6911; genus UBA6911. The sequence goes on from JAAYAJ010000092.1 coordinate 1,647, forward strand.
CAGCAGCAGCCTGGTGATTTCCGGACCATGCTCCCCATGCTTAAAAATGTACCTTCCTACGACGTCTCTCTTGTAGGCATGGAATGTCGCCTTGAATGACCGGGGAGAGGCCTCGATGAATCGTGAGAAAGGATTAATGCACAATATCCAGTAGTGCAATCCTCGGCCCAGCCTCTTCAGCATCCGGTCTCTCCTTCATAAGACATTGCCAGAACCCCCGGGGGATTCAAAGCCCGATGCGCGGTGTATGGCATGCGCACGTAACGGGAATCACGGGCAAAGTCAGGCGATTTTGCCCGATTGCCGAAAAATTGCATCGATGAAAGTTGTTGAAAGCAAAGTACCGAGGGTGGGAATCGAACCCACACGTCCCTTGCGGGACCCAGGATTTTAAGTCCTGTGCGTCTGCCAGTTCCGCCACCCCGGCACATTGGGATGAGTGAAGTTTAGCTTGTCGCGGGGGGATTGTCATCACGGAAGCTCTGGGGGCGGGCGACGGGAAATCTTCCCCCGGGGCGGGGGTGGGTCCCCTTTGCGTTATCACGGGTCGGGAAAAGGAAGGGTGCGGTATAATCGGGGCCGCCGCGCGGGTTGGAAAGGTCGGGATTGACGACCGGGCGGAGGCGAAGGTCGGGGTTGGGGATGGGGATGAAGGGGCCGAAAACAGGAGGAGGGAAAATGGAGAAGGCGGCGGAGACGGCGGGGAAAAAGGCTTACGAAGAACGGCTCAAGAGGCTGGTGGATGCGACCGAGATGAGGGAGCCGGACCAGGTGCCGATTTCGCTGGGGCTGAGCTACTTTCCGGCGAAGTTCACGGGGGGGGAAGTGTGGGACGCGTTCTACGACTTTCCGAAGTGGCGGGCGGCGTACCTTGCGGCGGCGCGGGAGTACCAGCCGGACCGGCTGCTGCTGGTCCCCAGCGCGTGCGGGCGGACGCTCGAAATGATCGACAGCCGCCAGACGAAGTGGCCGGGGCACGGCGTGGCGCGCCATCACACCCACCAGTTCGTCGAGGGGGAGTACATGAAGGAGGACGAGTACGACCTCTTCCTCAACGACATGAGCGACTACCTCGTCCGCTTCTACCTCCCCCGGGCCTACGGCATCATGGGGCCGCTGGGGAATCTCCCGCCGCTCAGTTCCCTTTTCAACATGCTCCCCTACAACAACCTGGCGTCGGACGACTTCGTGAAGATGATGGAGACGCTGACGGAAGCGGCGCGCGCGGCGGTGCGCTGGCAGCGGAACTGGGCGGAACTCGGCCGGGAGTTGGAAGAGGCCGGCTTTTTCTGCGCCATGCCCCTCATGGGGGTGGCCTCGCCCTTTGACATGATCTCCGATTTCCTGCGCGGGATGCGCGGCGCGATGCTCGACATGTTCCGGCGCCCCGAAAAACTGCAGCAGGCCTGCGAACAGATGTGCCGCCTCATGCTCGAGCGGATCGCCGCCACCCCGCCGGCCGAAGGCTTCCAACCGGTCTTAATGCCCCTGCACCGCGGGGCGCACGGTTTCATGTCGCTCGCGCAGTTCGAACGGTACTACTGGCCCTACCTGAAGGCCGTCTGCTCGGCCCTGATCGAAAAAGGGTACACCCCCGATCTTTTCTTCGAGGGGGACTACAATTCGCGCCTCGAGTATCTCGCCGAGCTCCCCAGGGGGAAGGCGATCGCCCGCTTCGACCAGGTCGACATGGTGCGGGCCAAGGAGGTGGTGGGCAAGAACATTTGCATCGCCGGGAACATGCCCGTATCCACGCTCCAGATGGGGACGAAGGAGGAGGTGGAACGGGAGTGCAAACGGATCCTCGACGCGGCCGCGCCGGGCGGGGGTTTCATAATGTCCCCCGCCTCGTCGCTCGACGAGGTCAATCCCGAAAACATGCGGGTGTGGATCGACTGCACCCGCGAGTACGGCAAATACTGAGCCGGGTTAAAGCGTGAACTCCAGGGCCGCGTAGGAGCGGGGCGGGAGTTCCAGCGTCATTTTGGAGCCCGGCCGCGGCGGCGCCAGCTCTTGCGGCGCCACCTTGGTCGGGGCCTCGAAGGTGTTGACCGCCTTGAGGTCGTTGCCGGTCAGGACCCGGGCTCTCGCCACCGCGCGCGGCGCGGCGTCGCGCCACACGAGTTCCACTTCGCGGGCCTTCTCGAGGTCGCGGTTCAAGAGGAAAAGGGAGCAGCCCCCCCCCTGGCGGTCGAAGGTGCCGGAGGCGTCGATGTAGGGGATCGCCCCCTTCCCCGCCACGTTGTAGGCGGGGGACTCCACGGCGAGACGGAGCACTTCCCCCCGCGCCTGCTCGAGCGCCCACAGGTAGGGGTAGTAGGTGGTCTGGCGCAGCAGCCCCGTCGGGCTCGTGCTAAGCGGCGCGATGACGTTGACCAGCTGGGCCAAACAGGCGATGTGGACCCGGTCGGCCGAGCGCATGAGGGAGTTGAGGAAGCCCCCGACCAGAAGGGCGTCTTCGAGGTTATAGACCTCTTCGAGGAGGCGCGGCGCTTTTTGCCGCCCCCCGTCCCCGCCGCGCTGGCGGTACCAGACGTTCCATTCGTCGAAGGAGAGCCAGAGCCGTTTACGCGACCGCTTGCGCGCGCGCACGTAGTCGCACACCCCGGCCACCTCCCGGATCTGCTCTTCCATTTCGAGGTTGAAGGAGAGGAACTTGGCCGTGTCCCCGGCCGCCCCCGTCTCCTCGGCGTCGTTCCGATAGTAGCAGTGGAGCGAAAGACCGTCGACCATGTCGTAGCATTCTTCCAGGATCTCCCGGTCCCACTCGAGGTAGGTGCCCATCCCGGGGCTGCTCGAGCCGCAGGCGATGAGCCGGAGGGTGGGGTCGACCATCCGCATCTGCTGCGCCGCGTCGCGCGCCTTGAGGCCGTACTCCCGCGCGGGCATGTGGCCGATCTGCCAGGGGCCGTCCATCTCGTTGCCGATGCACCAGTAGCGGACGTTGTGCGGCCGTTCGATCCCGTGCGCGCGCCGCAGCTCGCTCCACTTCGTTCCCTTTTCCT
>JAAYAJ010000093.1 GCA_012719455.1 Acidobacteriota bacterium
GCCCGAGCCGCCCGAAGAAGGGTTCGATTTCGAGCACGCTCCGCTCCCGGAATGGGCGCGCGCCGATATCGGCCGGTTCCTCGAGGGGGATGGTTCTCCCCTTTCCTATTTCCAGGCGTCGATCTTTACCCGGGAACTCAAGGAGATGGGCGCCATCTGGCACGGCTGTACCTGGGCCACCCACAAGGTGCTGACCGATGCGTCCGATATCGCCGGGAAAGGCTGGGAGTGGCTGGAGGCGACGCCGCTCGAGTGGCTCCCCACCGTATGGCGGGACGGAGGCGGCCGGTGGCGCGTCTCCTTCCATACGCACAGCGGCCTGGGCCGGGAGCGGATCCTCGGGCATTCGGACATCTACACCGCCGGGTACCACTTCGAGGAAGATCCCACCGAGATCGCCCTCGGCGAAGGGGGCTATATTTTTTAACCTCCGGCGTACGGCAAAGATGGCGATCAGTCGTAGCGGCCGAAGGACCGGGTGGCGTCGATCATCGCCTTCACGTTTTTCGGATTCGCTTCGTCCAGGCAGGTGGCTGTCAGGATGAAGCCGCCGTCGCCGCCGCAGGCCTGGATGAGCTTGCAGCAGTGATCCTCCACCTCGGTGACGGAGCCCGCCTTGAGCAGGAAGCCGGGGACGTCGATCATGAGGCAGAGGTGTCCCCCCAGGACCGCCTTGGCCCGTTCCGGGTCGGTCTGCGAAAAATGGCACAGCACCTTCCCCCGCGGCAGTTCGAGCAGGTACTCCAGGCGCTGGTCCCAGGTCCCCTCGAAGAAGGGGCAGGGGATCCACCCGGCGTCGACGAGGGCCAGGAGGACCTTCTTGAGCGACGGCCAGTAGAAGGTTTCGAACTGCGGCAGGGACATGAAGCCGTCAGATCCGCGGTGCAGGGCCATGAACACGCGCCGGTTGCCGTTTTCGGGGGCGGGGTTGGCCGCGATCATCTCCAGGTTCTGCCGGCAGTAGAGGTCGCAGACTTCCAGCAGGCGGTCGGGGGCGCGGTACATGTCGAGCATGGATCCGCGCATGCCGCGGAGAAAATCGGAGACCATGTCGAAGGGGGAGGTGGCCATTATCTTCGAGGTGCTGTAGACGGGGAAACCGAGTGCGCCCATCCTGTCGTCGAAGTCGAGGTCGGACGCCTGCCATTCGGCCTGCAGCCGGGCGGCGGCGGCGAACTTCTCCAGCATTTCGACCATTCCCGGTTGCATCGCCTGCGCCAGCAGTCCCGCCAGGCCCCAGGGGCCGATGACGGACCGCATCGGCGGGAACTGCCCCATGGGCGCGGCCGAGCGGAAGGCGCGGGGAAGGTAGAAGCGGGCCATGAAATCGGACGGGTCGCTGAGGAAGAGGTCGTATTCATCCCCCTTCATCGGTTCCAGTTCGATCACCTGGTGGCTGTGATTGGGTCCCACGCCGCCGCCGGGCCAGCGCATCCCGAGCGGATCGAGGAGCTCCAGCGCCTTCCCGGAGAGCATGGCGGTCTGCGCCCAGTAGACGTCGGGTTCGAGTTCGGTGATGGTGCGGACGTTGGCCGCGCGCCAGGCGGTTGCGTCGTAGTAGGCGGTGGAGAAGGGGATGCCGCAGTAGGTGCCTGAGAAGTAGCCGGCGAAGAGCTGAAACGGTACCCGGTCGGGCACCTTGAGCGCGATGGCGTCGTTTACCCTCCTGTCGCGTGCGGCGTAGTTCGTCGCGGCGCTGCCGCGGGGTCTGGACTCGGTCATGGTACTGGCCTCCCTGGTTTGAGGAACGGGCCGACATAGGTTCAATGCAACGGAATCGCCTGGAGATGTTGAGGCCATTGTAACCAATTTGCACCCAGCGGGTGCGTTATTTTTGCGGTCGCGGCGGGGGCTGATATAGAATGGGGCGCGTTGGACATCGCCCGAGGTTGCGCCGCGCGGTGCGGCACGTCAAAGGAGAAAATTATGGCAGGTATGCTGAAACTGAAGAACAAGGTTCGAAAACCGAACGTGGTTGAACTGAAACCCTGGACGTCGATCCACGAAACGATCAAGGAACCGATGGTTACGGGTCTCGGCCCCCTGGACATCCCCGATTCCGTCCTGGCCGTGGGATTTGCCCGCATCACCAAGCCCGACACCCTCGGCTACCCGAGCCACAAGCATAACTTCGACCAGTGGGTGTATCTCATCGGCGAAGGCAAGAACTTCGCCGACTTCGACGCCGACGTGGAGATGATGCTGGGGGACAAGATCATCAAGATCAACTACCCCTGCTATATCTTCATACCCAAAGACGTCATGCACTGCCCGCTCGAGATCAAGCGCGTGGGGAAGCCGTTCCTCTTCATCGACGCCCGTGTCACCCCGGATGCGAGCGTCCGTCCGAAAAAGCGGATCGCGATCCAGGAGGTGAAGTACATCGCCAAGAACAACAAGGCGTCGAAGGCCAAGGCTGCGCCCAAGGCCGCGGCCAAGGC
>JAAYAJ010000094.1 GCA_012719455.1 Acidobacteriota bacterium
AAATTCAAATTTGAACTGATTAGGGTTGGGGGCCTGAGAGAAGGCGAGGGAACCGAGCCGGAACACAGGCCCCCAACCCCAGCCTTGTAGTGGTGGGCCAAATCTGTTTTTCTGATCTTTGAACGACGAATTCAAAAGAAAGGAAACCGAAGTGGCCCACCAATCCGAATGTGGCGCAGTAGATAGCGTTGTACAACTCCTCAGTGAATCCGGCTTGTCCCATATTGCGGAAGCCGTGCGAATCATACTCAATGAGGCCATGAGAATCGAACGCTCCCCTTTGCAGAGGACGTTGCCTTTTACGGACCCGGGAAACCGGGCTTTTTCATGCCCATCCATAAATCGTGGGGCAAACCGTTGGGGCCGGATTCTTTGATTTTTTGTGTGTATTGGCCTTGCGGGGGGGTGTTTTGGCTCCTCAGGTAGGACTCGAACCTACAACCCTTCGGTTAACAGCCGAATGCTCTACCATTGAGCTACTGAGGAGCAGAATGGCACGGGCAATAAACTAGCAATAACCCCGGGGGAAGTCAATGGAACATGTGGGCGCCGGGAGAAATTATCGCCAGTGGAGGATGACCTTCCCCGAGCGGCCGGTGCGCATCACCTCGAACCCCCGTTCGAATTCCTCGGCGGGGAAGCGGTGGGTGATCACCGGGCGGATGTCCAGGCCGCTTTCGAGCATCACCGTCATCTTGTACCAGGTCTCGTACATCTCGCGGCCGTAGATCCCGCGGAGGGTGAGCATGTTGAAGATGACGGTGTGCCAGTCGATCTCGATCGGCACCGCCGGGATGCCGAGCAGGGCGATCTTGCCGCCGTGGCACATGTTGGCGAGGATGGAGTGGAAGGCGGCGGGGTTGCCCGACATCTCGAGCCCCACGTCGAACCCCTCGCGCATCCCCAGGCGGCGCTGCGCCTCCTCGGGCGTGTCGGTGCGGATGTCGAGCGCCTCGGTCACCCCCATCCCGCGCGCCAGCTCCAGGCGGTACTCGTTTTGGTCCGTGATCACCACGTAGCGGGCGCCCGCGTGGCGCGCCACGGCGGCGGCCATGATCCCGATCGGGCCGGCCCCGGTGACGAGCACGTCCTCCCCGAGCACGTCGAAGGCCAGCGCCGTGTGTACCGCGTTGCCGAACGGGTCGAAGATGGCGGCCACGTCCCGGTCGACGGTGTCCTTGTGGTGCCAGACGTTGGTCATCGGGACGGAGATGTACTCGGCGAAGGCGCCGGGGCGGTTGACGCCGATGCCGACGGTGTCCTTGCAGAGGTGCCTGCGGCCGGCCAGGCAGTTGCGGCAGCGGCCGCACACCACGTGCCCCTCGGCGCTGACCATGTCCCCGGGGCGGAAGTCGGAGACGTTGGAGCCGACCTCGACCACGTCCCCCACGAACTCGTGCCCCACGACCAGGGGTACGCGGATGGTGCTCCGCGCCCAGGCGTCCCACTCGTAGACGTGCAGGTCGGTGCCGCAGATGCCGGTGCGGTCGACCCGGATGAGCACGTCGTTGATCCCGATTTCCGGCTCGGGCACGTCCACGAGCTGCAACCCCGGCCGGGCTTCTTTCTTTACCAGTGCTTTCATGGTCTCCTCCTCGGCGCCGATCGGTCGATGTCCCGGGCTGTGTTGATTTTACCCCATCGCCCGGCCGTCCGGCGCAACTATTGCGGCGGGGCGGGGAGTGCCCGGCCCCGGAGGGTTTTGCTCTTCTCAACCCCCCCTTGGGTCGCCTATGATATGGGGTGCCGCCTGGATCCCCGCCGGACCGGAACGGCGCTGCCTGTCGGTATGAGATAGCCATGCAAACAGGCATCTTACTCGAAAGGAGAAGATAGCCATGACCTCAAGCGATTCCACATCCGCAGGAAAAAAAATCACCACGCACACCCTGCAGGCTAAAAAGATGCGGGGGGAGCCGATCACGATGCTGACCGGCTACGACTACTCGACCGCGGTGGCGCTCGACCGTTCGGGCATCGACGGCATCCTGGTCGGGGACTCGCTCGGGATGGTCGTCCTGGGATACGAGAACACCCTGCCGGTGACCATGCAGGAGATGATCCACCACTGTTGCGCGGTCGCGCGCGGCGCCCGGCGGGCGCACCTGGTGGCCGACCTCCCTTTCATGACCTACCAGGGCTCCACCTCCGAGGCGCTGCGCAACGCGGGCAGCCTCATGAAGAAGGGGGGGATGGACGCCGTCAAGCTCGAGGGGGGGCGCGAGCGGGCGGCCGCCGTCAAGGCCATCGTCTCCGCCGGGATCCCGGTCATGGGACACCTCGGGCTCACCCCCCAGAGCGTGCACCAGCTGGGGGGGTGGCGCGTGCAGGGCAAGTCGTCCGCCGCGGCCCGCCGCCTGATCGAGGACGCCATGATCCTGGAGGACGCCGGCTGCTATGCGGTGGTGCTCGAGGCGGTCCCCGTGGAAGTCGCGGGCCTCGTCACGCGGCGGCTGTCGATCCCCACGATCGGCATCGGTGCCGGGGCGGCCTGCGACGGACAGGTGCTGGTGGTGCACGACCTGCTCGGGCTCTTCGACCGCTTCACCCCCGGTTTCGTGAAGAAGTACGCCAACCTTTGCTCCGAAATGCAGCGCGCGTTCGAGGAATATATCGGGGAGGTGCGGGAGCGCCGGTTTCCCGCCCCCGAGCATTCCCACACCATGGACGCCCAGGAATTCCGCGACCTGGTGCGCGAGATCGAAATGCTGGAGTCGGGATCGGAGGCGGACGACAAACTGCCCAGCCGCTTTCACTGATGCGGCCGGGATCGGGGGCCCGGATGCGAATCACCATTTTCGGCACCGGCGCGCTCGGGTGCTTGTTCGGAGCGCGGCTGGCCCGGGTGGCCCAGGTCACCCTGGTGGGGACCTGGGCGGAGGCGCTCGCGGCCGTCGACGCCCGGGGGATCCTCCTCGAGGAGGGGGCGGAAAGCCGAACCGTCCGGGTGGGTACGGCGCGGTTGGGGGCACGGGTTCCGGCGGCCGATCTCGTGCTCGTGCTGGTGAAGTCGTGGCAGACAGCGGGGATCGTCCCCCACCTCGGCCCCGCACTCGGGGAGGGGGGGGCGGCGCTTACGCTCCAGAACGGGTTGGGCAACCTCGAACGGCTCGGCCCGGGGGTCGCGGGCGGGGTCACCACGGAGGGGGCCACGCTTCTGGGTCCCGGGCACGTGAGGGCGGGGGGGAGCGGGCCCACCGTCGTGGCGGCGCCGGAATGGGCGGCCGGACTCCTCCGGCGGGCGGGGTTCGATGTCCGCAGGTGCGCCCCCGGGGAGGTGCGCGCGCACCTGTGGGGGAAGCTCGCGGTCAGCTGCGGCATCAACGCCGTGACCGCGCTGCTCGGGGTGCCGAACGGGGAACTGCTGGCGCGTCCGGCGGCGGAGGAAATGATGGTGCGCGCGGCGCGTGAATGCGCCCGGGTGGCCGAATCCGCGGGGATCCGGCTCCCGTTCGCGGACGCGGCGGAGGAGGCGCGCGCGGTGGCCGCGCGCACGGCCGCGAACCGTTCCTCGATGCTGCAGGACCTGCTCCGCGGCGGGCCGACCGAGTGCGACGCGATCCAGGGGGCGGTGGCGGCCGAGGGGGCGCGCCGGGGGGTGCCGACCCCGGTCAACGGGATGCTCTGGCTGCTGCTGCGGGCCGCGACGGAAGGGAAGGGGAACCGATGAGGGTGACGGAACAGCTTGCCGAGCTGAGGGAAATCCGCCGGTCCCTGCCCGGGACCTTCGGATTCGTCCCCACGATGGGGGCGTTGCACGCGGGGCACGCGTCGCTGGTCGAGCGCGCGCGCGCCGATTGCGACGCCGTGGGGGTGAGCATCTTCGTCAACCCGGCGCAGTTCGGGCCCGGGGAGGACCTCGGCGCCTACCCGCGCTCGCGCGAGCGGGACCTCGCGCTGCTCGAGAGCCTGGGGGCGGACCTGGTCTGGACCCCCGCGGCCGCGAGCCTCTACCCGCCGGGCTACCAAACCTGGGTGACGGTCGAGGAAATCACGCGCCCGCTCGAGGGGACGTGCCGTCCCGGCCATTTCCGGGGGGTGGCCACGGTGGTGGCCAAGCTGTTTCTCGCCTTCACCCCCGACCGGGCCTACTTCGGGCAGAAGGACGCCCAGCAGGCGGCCGTCATCAGGCGCATGGTGCGCGACCTCGGTTTTCCCCTGGAAGTGGTCGTCTGCCCGACCGTCCGGGAGCCGGACGGGCTGGCGCTGAGCAGCCGTAATGCGTATCTCGACGCGGAGGAACGCCGGGCGGCCACGGTGCTTTTCCGGGCCCTGTGCGCGGCCCGCGCCCTGTACGACGGGGGGGAGAGGGGGGGAGAGGCGCTGCGGGGGGCGATGCGGGCGGAAATCCACTCGGAGCCGCTCGCAAAGGAGGAGTACGTCTCCGTCGCCGACCCGGGGACGCTCTCGGAACTCGACCGGGTGGAGGACGGGGCGCTCCTGTCGTTGGCGGTGCGCATCGGCCGGACGCGCCTGATCGACAACCTGGCGCTCGAAGGGAACGGGAGGTAGCCATGTTTCTCGCCGTGGACATTGGAAACACCAGCATCACCCTGGGCCTGTTCCAGGATGAAACGCTGGGCGCCCGCTGGCGCCTCGCCTCCGACAACGAGCGCACCTCGGATGAATACGGGCTCATCGTCGCGCAGCTGCTCGAGCGCGCGGGGGTCTCCTGCCGCGAGGTGGGGGGGATCGCGATCGCCTCGGTGGTGCCTCCGCTGACGGGCACCTTCCAGCGCGTTTGCCGCGAATACCTGCACGCCGAACCCCTGGTCGTGGACGCGGGGACCCGGACGGGGATCCCGGTGCGTTACGAGGACCCGAAACAGGTGGGGGCGGACCGGGTGGTCAACGCCGTGGCCGTGCGCCGCATCTACCGGGGTGCGGCCTGCATCGTCGATTTCGGCACGGCGACCATATTCGACGCCGTCTCGGCGGAGGGGGAGTACCTCGGGGGCGCCATCGCCCCGGGGATCGGCATCGCTTCCGACGCCCTGTTCCGCAGGGCGGCCAAGCTCCCCAGGGTCGAGCTCACCCGCCCCTCCTCGGCCATCGGCCGCAACACCGCCCACTCCCTGCAATCCGGGCTCCTGTACGGCTACGTGGGGCTGGTGGAGGGGATGGTCGCCCGCTTCCGCGCCGAGCTGGGGCCCGGGATGAAGACCATCGGGACCGGGTCGTTGGTGGAGACCATCGCCAGGGAGACGCGCGCGATCGACATCGTGGAGCCCTGGCTGGCGCTGGAGGGGCTGCGGATTATCTACAGCCTGAACCGCACCGGCGACTGACCCCCTGGCACAAACCCCCGCGGACCATGTGAGGCGGTGCTGCCGGCGCCGGCTAGCGGACTCCCCTGGCGGGGCTCATGCGGTTGAGCTGCTCGAGAAAGATCTCGGCGTCCTTCGGGATCGGGTCGGTCGGGTACAGCAGCAGGTCGCGCGGCTTCACCTCCCGCCCGTACAGGACGTGGTTGGCGTCCCGGTCGGGGCGCACCGAGCTCCCCTTGATCGTCAATCCCCCGAACAGCCCGCGCGCACGGGCGTAGGCGAGGATCTCGGCCGACATCCAGGCGTCGGTTTCCGCCGAAGCGGTCCGTCCCACGGGGCCGGCGGCGACGCTGACGTCGGCCCCCAGGGTGAACTTGCTGTTGAGCAGGCTGGTCATTCCCGACAGGTTCATGATCACCAGCACCAGGTCCACGCTCTGGGCCCCCAGCTGCAGCCCGAAGCTTCCTCCCTTGAGCGAAAGCATGCTCGGGGCGCTCCACGGGCCGGCGCCGTTGTCGAGGCGGCAGGACATGAAGCCCTTGCCGTAGGCGGCGCCGAAGATGAAGCCCCCCTTCTTGAGCCCGGGAATGACGGCTACGCACGCGCTCCTGTCGAGCAGGTCCTGCGGGATGCCGCTGTCGGGGGCCGCGGCGATCTCCCGGAGCACGATGACCCCGCGCACCACGCGGTCGTGAACCTCGCTTGCGGTCGCAAGCGGCGGGGCGCAGAACACGGCTACGAGGACGAAGAGCAAGGTTCTTTTCACGGTGCCTCCTTCATGGGTGAAGGAAGGGTACCACACCCGCGCGGCCGATCGAAGGGGGACGAAAAAAGGCGCGGAAGCCCCCATTCGGGAGCGCCGCGCCGGATCCTGCCGTCGTTACGCCCGGGACTTGAAGGAAAAGAAATCCGACACGTTTTCCCGGAGCAGCTGCGGGAACGACTTGTCCAGGTAGGAACGGATCGAGACGTAGCACTCGTCGCAGGTGTTGTTGCACGTGAACTCCCGGACCATGCGCGCCTGTTCGTGCAGGGGGAAGCGCTGGAACTGCATCGAGCAGGGCTGCAGCCAGCCGTCGCTCGTGACGACGAGCCAGCGGAGACCCGCCTTGCAATTGGGCATGCCGCCGTTGTGAAAGTATTCTCTCGTGGCGTCGAGCGTCGACACCGTGTTCGTGATCCAGTTGGATTCGTCCATGCGCGCCTTGATCTTTTCGAGGCCCCGGTCCAGGGCCGCCAGCTGGTCGGCCGAGGTGAGGAAAAGGTCGCGGCACCCGGTGCGGCGCGGCGAGTAGGCGCTGTAGTTGACGTTGACGCCCCATTCCTTCACGCGGTCGGCGATGGCGTTGATCTCCCCGACGTTGGCGGCGGTGATGCAGTTGTTCATGACGATGTCGTCGAAGCCGTGGGCCGCCGCCGCGGGGACGACTTCGGAGAGACGGCGGTACAGCCCCGGCAGCCCGCGGAAATCGTCGTGGCGCTCATCGGGGAAGTCGAGGCTGACGCAGAATTCGTCCACCCCCGCCCGGCGCAGGCCCAGGTAGCGCTCCTCGGTCATGTGGGACCAGTTGGAGACCAGGATGATGAAGGGAAGGCCCGAATCCGACTTGATGTTGCGGACCACCTCTTCGAGGTCCGCGCGCAGCAGGGGCTCCCCGCCGGAGACCTGCACGACGCAGGGACGGAGCACCTTCATGTATTTCCGGTACTCGGCGGGTGCTAGGTCCCGCGACATGTCCCGGGGGCCTGCATGGTCGCAATGCTTGCAGTAGCAGGTGCAGGAGTCCGTCACTTCGAAGGAAACCACGATCGGCCGCTGCGCCAGCCAGTTCAGCGATCCCTGCCTGATGATGCGCAACGATTCCCCCAACGGGACTTTTCTCATGATAAAAGCCTCCGGAACTGTGGGCCAATCCACTCGGCCCGCTATCCTAGCAGAACCGCTCGGCGGAATGCAAGCGGTTGTGATGTTGGTATTTATACGGGCAATCGACCGACGCCTGCGCCGTTCAGGCGTCGGTGCGCGCGGCGCCGCGCGGCGGGCGTTTTTTCGCGGCGCGCTCCCGGTTTTCGCAAAAATCCTTCAACTCCAGGAGGACCGAATTCCACCCCTCGGCCAAAAAGGCCAGGGTCTCCTCGTCGATGGGCGCGTCGTCGCGGTCGATCATGACGAGTTCGGTCATCCCCGACTTGGACCGGATCTCGTAGCTCAGGGTGTGCCGCGACGGGGGGTCTCCCCCCTGGCCGTCGTCGACCCAGACCAAGTCCATCCGCCGCCCCGGTTCGAGGTGCGTGATGAGGGCGCGCCCCTTGCGCCGAGCCTTTCCGTGATGCCACTGCGCGAGCAGTTCCCCCCCAGCACGCGGGTCGCACGACGCTTTGTCGCAAAACCAGTGGGACAACCAGCCCGCTTCGGTCAGGGCGCGGTAGACGGTGTCGGCCGAAGCCTGGATCCACACCTTTTTAGTTATCCTGTTATCGGGAGCCCCCTCTAGGCGTGCCACGCGCGTTCCCCTCTGAGCAAAGATTCCGGTCCCACCCCGGGCAAACCCACACAATACCAGATGCGCCGCCCGTGCACCAGCCCGGCGCGGTTTCACACCCGTTCGGGGCCTGTTTCGGTGGAACCCGTATGCCTAAGCGTGTATGATGGCTGCCATCGATAATCGATAATCGGGATAGGAGCACTATGCACAAGAGAATCACCTGGATGGTCGTCCTCGTCGCGTTTTTTGTGCTTTTCGGCGGGCTGTCTTTCGGCGTGGGGCTGTACTTCGATTACCTCTGGTTCGTGGAACTGGGGAAGACGGTCGTGTTCACCACGGTCCTGTATGCCAAGAGCATACTCGGGAGCGGCACCATGCTCGTCGCCTTCCTGTTCCTCTATCTCAATTTCCTGTTCGCCAACCGCGGCCCCGGGCAGATCGAGATCGGCATCCCGACCCCCACCGGGCAGATCACGGCCTACCGGGTCGAGCCCGAAACCGTGAGCCGCTTCGCCGGGCTGGCCTCGCTCGCTGTTGGGTTCCTGGTCGGAGTCGGGTACGCGACCAACTGGGAGAGGGTCTGGCGCTGGATTCACCGCGTCGATTTCGGATCGACGGACCCGGTCTTCGGCCGGCCCGTGTCCTTCTATTTCTTCTCCCTCCCCTTCCTGCGCGACGTGGTGCGTTTCGGCCTGGTCCTCGGCTTCCTCGCCCTGATCGGCGTGCTGGTGCTGTACTACTTCAAGGGCGCGCTCCACTGGGGCCATCTGCGCGGGAACGCGGAGCGCAGCCGGTCGAGCGTCCACGTGTCGCTCCTGGCGGCGCTGGTCTTCGCCCTGCTCGGGGCGAACGCGTACCTGGACCGGTTCGAGCTTCTCTACGGCACGCACGACGTGTTTTCCGGGGCCGGGTACGCCGACCTGCACGCGCGCCTGCCCATGCTCAACCTGCTCGCCCTGGCGGCGCTCGCGGGGGCCCTGCTGTGGGTCGCCAACGCTTTCCTGAAGGGGAACCGCGCGGCGCTGACCGCCATCGCCCTCTACCTCGTGGTGATGTTCGGCGGGAACCTCTACCCCGCCTTCCTCCAGAAATTCGTCGTCGATCCCAACGAACTCGACAAGGAGAGCCCCCAGATCGTCCATAATATCCAAGCCACGCTGGAGGCCTACAACCTCGACGCGGTGGAGGAGCGCGACCTGTCGGGCGACACCGCGCTCACCGTCCGCGACATTGAAAACAACTCCGTCACCATCCAGAGCATCCGGCTGTGGGACCACGAGCCGCTGCTCGACGCCCTAAAGCAGATCCAGGAGATCCGGACCTATTACGATTTCGTCTCGGTCGACAACGACCGCTACCAGATCGACGGCCAGCTGAAGCAGCTGATGCTCTCGGCGCGCGAACTGAACAGCACCGGCCTCCCGGAGCGGAACTGGATCAACGAACACCTGAGCTACACGCACGGCTACGGGATCGCCGTGGGACCGGTCAACCGGATGACGTCGGAAGGGCTGCCGGTGCTCCACGTGCAGAACATCCCGCCGGAGTCCGCCTACCCGTTGCTCCGGGTGGACCGCCCCGAAATCTATTACGGGGAGTTGACGAACAGCTACGCGCTGGTCAATACCGGGCAGAAGGAGTTCGATTACCCCTCGGGCGAGGAAAACGTCTACGCCAGGTACCAGGGGGAGGGGGGGGTGCGGGTCCACTCCCTGATGCGCAAGCTCCTGTTCGCCTTCTACTTCCGCGACGCCAACATCGTGCTGTCGCCGCTGGTGACCCGCGACAGCCGTTTCCTCTACCACCGGAACATCCGGGAGCGCATCAAGCGGGTGGCGCCCTTCCTGATGCTGGACCAGGACCCGTACATGGTCATCTCCGACGGGAAGCTCTACTGGATCCAGGACGCCTACACCGTTTCCGACCGCTACCCCTATTCCACCCGCACCCCCGGCGTGGGCAACTATATCCGCAATTCGGTCAAGGTGGTGGTCGACGCCTATAACGGCGACGTGGATCTGTACGTGGCCGACGGCGATGACCCGGTGATCCAGGTCTACCAGAAGATCTTCCCCGGGGTCTTCCGTCCGCTTGCGGAGATCCCCGAGGAACTCCGGCTGCATCTACGCTACCCCGAGGATATTTTCACGGTGCAGACCTACATGTACTCGGTCTACCACATGGGGGCCCCGCAGATCTTCTACAACAAGGAGGACCTGTGGCAGGTGCCGACGCTTGCGACATCGGGCACGGAAAACCCGATGGCCCCCTACTACACGATCATGCGCCTGCCCCAGGAGGAGCGGGAGGAGTTCATCCTGATGCTCCCCTTCACCCCGGGACGGAAGGACAACCTGTCGGCGTGGATGGTGGCGCGCAGCGACGGGGAGCACTACGGCAAGCTGGTCGTCTACCGCTTCCCCAAGCAGAAGCTGGTTTACGGGCCGCGCCAGATCGTCGCCCGGGTCAACCAGGACGCCGAGATCGCGCGCCAGATCTCCCTCTGGGACCAGCGCGGGTCCCAGGTGATCCAGGGGAACCTGCTGGTCATCCCCATCGAGGAGGCGCTGCTGTATGTCCGGCCCCTCTACCTGCGGGCGCAGAGCGGCAAGATCCCGGAACTCAAGCGGGTGATCGTCGCCTACGAGAACCGGATCGCCATGGAGGAGACGCTCGAGGACGCCATCGCCCGGATCTTCGAGGGGGAATACTCTTTCGTGGCTGATGAAGCGCGTTCGGCCGGGGAAGCGGCCGGGGCGCCGCCACGGGCGTCGGCCGGGAGGCTCGACCTGGTCGAAGCGGCCGGGGAAGCGTACCGGAGGGCGGTCGCGGCCCAGCGCCAGGGGGACTGGGCGAAGTACGGGGAGGAACTCCGGAAGCTGGGGGCCGCCCTCGAGGAACTCAACCAGGAGCGGGACGGCAGGCCCGCGCCCGGGCCATAGGGAGGGAGCGGCCATGGCTGCCACGCAATCGTTTGACATCACCTCGGGCTGCGACCTGCAGGAGGTGGACAATGCCGTCAACCAGGCGATGAAGGAGATCCGCCAGCGCTACGATTTCAAGGGGCTCAAGGTCGACATCGAGTTCCGGCGCGACGAAAACAAGCTGGTGCTGCGGGCCCCGGACGAGTTCAAGCTCCGGGCGGCATGGGACGTGCTCCAGGAGAAGATGGTGCGGCGCCAGGTGCCGCTGCGGAACCTCCAGCACGGCACGCCCCAGCCCGCCGCCGGGGGGACGGTGGTCGAGGAGGTGAGCCTGCAGCAGGGGATTCCGTCCGAAACGGCGCGCGCCATCGTGAAATTCATCAAGGAACAGAAGCTGAAGCGGGTCCAGTCGGAGATCCAGGGGGACAAGGTGCGTGTCTCCTCCCCCTCGCGCGACGACCTGCAGACCGTGATACGCCTGATCAAGGCGAAGGATTTCGCGATCGAACTCAAGTTCGGCAACTACCGCTCCCAGTGACGCCCCGCCGTCCCTGCCTGGTCCGTCCCGGGATTTTCTCGAGCACCGCCCGGCGCGGGGCGGGAGCCGGCGGGGAGCGCCTACCGCTCCTTCCCGTCGAGGCCGAACCAGCGCATCCACTCTTCGACGTCGACCGCTTCCTCGGAACGCTCCCGGGTGCGCCCGGGGCGCGGGGGGTGGAAACGCATCTTCGCGGCGAATGCGGCCCAGTCGAGGATCGAGGCGCCGGCGCGCCGACAGCGGGCCCCGAGTTCCAGGTCGTTGGTGACGACGGTGATCTCCGCGGGGCGGGTGGTTTCCCGGAGGCGGCGGACGATGGCCTCGTCGGCCGATTCGGGTGCGGCGTAGCGCACGGCGACGCCGGGGGGAAGGGAGGACCACCCGGGGTCGTCGCCGTCGAAAAAGACCAGCAGCCGTCCGCCCCCCGCGCGGCGGTAGGCGGCCAGCGCCGCCAGGAACTCGCGCCGCGGACGCGGGTCCGCGGCGGCGGCCGCGGCCGACTGCCCGATCAGGTTGTTGCCGTCAAACCAGTAAGGCATACCGACAGCATACCAAATCCTGGACATCCACCAACTGCTGCAATCCTGCAATTCTGGACATCCACGTTTTGCTACAAAACGTGGATGTCCAGAATTGTATTCGGGCGGGGGGCGGTTGCGGGTATCCTTCCTTCATGGCCAAGGACTACGTTGAGGTTCGGTTGCGCACCGACGTGGACGCGGGGGAGATCCTGGCGCTGATCGACGGGGGGGAGGAACTGGGGGCCTGGGAGGGGGAGGACGGGGTGGTGCACCTCTTCTGGCCGGCCCAGGCGTGGGACGGCGCGGCGCGGGCCGGGCTCGAGCGGGTGCTCGAAGCGCTCGGCGTCGACGCCGGCGCCCTGGAGGTGGAGCCGGTGCCGGACCGGGACTGGAACGCCGTGTGGGCGGCGTCGCTCGAGCCGATCCGGCTGGGCGGCCGCATCCGCGTCCGCCAGAGCTGGCACGAGCCCGACCCCGCCTTCGACGGCATCGAGCTGGTCCTCGACCCGCAACGCGCCTTCGGCACCGGGCACCACGCGACCACGCAGCTGGTCGTCGAGTGGCTCGAGGAGCACGTGCGCGGCGGGGAGAGGGTGCTCGACATCGGTACGGGGAGCGGCATCCTGGCCATGGCCGCGCTCCGGCTCGGGGCGCACAGCGCGCTCGGGGTGGACAACGACCCGGAGGCCGTCGAGTGCGCGCGCGGTTACGCGGCCGTCAACGGTTTCGGCCCGGAACTCGAGCTGCGCGCGGAGTCCTTCGAAGGATGCGCGGGGTGGGAGGGCGACCTCCTGGTCGCCAACATAGACGGCCGCACGCTCCCCGCGCTCTGCCCCCTGCTGCCGCGCCTGCTCGGGGAGACGGGGATCGGCTGCTTTTCGGGGTTGCAGGAGCAGGACGAGCCGGAGATCCGCGCGGCGCTCGCCCGTGCAGGGTACGCGGTCCGCTCCCGCCGGCGGCGAGGCGAGTGGCTGCTGCTCGGCTTCGCCCGCGCCGCGGCGTGAACCCAAAATGCCCCCGGGTTTTTCCTTCCGGCTGTGCTAATCTTAAAAGCCGTGTTTTGAAGGTAGGCCCCCTGGAGGGTTTGTTGGTTGCTGCGTGGCTCAGAGAACGGTTCCAGGCGCTCGTTTTCGGGAGCAGGTCCGCGTTTCCCCTTCGGTTTGGACGGCAATCCCCCATTTTCGCGAGAGGTGGTCGATGAGTGACATCAACTTTGAAAAACTGAGAGCCATCGTCGGGGAAGCGAACCTCCTCCGCGACCCGGCCGATCTCTACGTATACGGCTCCGATTCGAGCGTCCACGAGGGGATGCCCCAGGCGGTCGTGCGCCCAATGACGGTCGAACAGGTGCAGGAATTGCTGCGCTACGCCGACGGGGAGCGGATCCCGGTGATCCCGCGCGGTTCCGGCTCCGGCATGTGCGGGCAGGTCGTTCCGGTCCAGGGGGGGATCGTCCTGGACATGAAGGGGATGAACCGGATCCTGGAGATCAACCTGCAGGACGGCTACTGCCGGGTGGAGCCGGGGGTGGTCGACGACGACCTGAACAAGGCGCTGAAGCCCCACGGGGTCTTCTACCCCCCGACCCCCGCCTCGAGCATGGTCGCCACCATCGGCGGGGAGCTCGCCAACAACGCCTCCGGCACCCGTTCGGTCAAGTACGGCGCCGCGCGCGACGCCATCCTCGCGATGAAGGTGGTCCTGGCTGGGGGCGAACTGGTCTCGTTCGGGGCGACCACGCGGGTGGCGGCCAGCGGCTACCCGCTCGAGCGCCTCATGGTGGGTTCGGAGGGGACCCTGGGCGTCATCGTCGAGGCCGCCCTGCGCTTCGTGCCCATCCCCAGGCTCCGCTGCCTCGGGATCGCCATGTTCAACCAGCTCGGGGAGGCGGGGGACGCCATCAGCGATATCATGGGGAGCGGGTGCCAGCCCTCGATGCTGGAACTGGTGGACAAGATCGCCATCACCGCCGCCAACAAGGCGGAGAAGCTGGGACTCCCCGAGGTCGAGGCGATCCTGCTGTTCGAGGCGGACGGCATGGCCAAGGAGACGATTGATCCCGAGATCGAAAAATTCCGCGCCATCTGCGAGCGCCACAACGGCTTCGGTTTCGAATTCAGCTACGACGAGAAGGAGCGCGCACGGATCTTCGCGGCCCGCTCCAAGCTCTTCCCCTCGTTGTCGAAGTACGACGAGCGCCTGGCCTCGACGTCGCTGGCCGACGACATGGCGGTCCCCTTCTCCAAGATGGCCGAGACCGCCAACAAGATCCACGAAATCGCCGAGCGCCACGGCCTGGTCATGACCGCCTATGGTCATTGCGGCGCCGGCTGCATGCACACCAAGATCCTGATGGATACCGAAAAGGGAGAGCATTGGGAGGCCGCCCAGCGGGCGGTTGCGGAGATCTACGAATACGTCCGCTCGGTCGGCGGGACCACCTCAGCCGAACACGGGATCGGGCTGAGCAAGGCCGCGGCCTTCAAGCGCGAGAAGGCGTCGGTGCTCGGGCTGATGCGGGGCATCAAGAAGGTGTTCGACCCGAACAACATCATGAACCCGGGGAAGCTGATGGACGGCCCGGAGGACTGGGTCGGCGAGACGCATTTGCGCTATCAGAAATCGTAAGCGGGAGCGACCATGGGTACGATGAACAAGCTGGAAAAATGGCAGGGCGCGCTCAACAAGTGCATCCGCTGCGGCTACTGCTACGAACACTGCCCGATCTACAAATCCACCCGGTGGGAGACCGACAGCCCGCGGGGCAAGCTGATCCTGCTCTACGGCCTGCTGAGCGGGGGTGTCGAGCCGTCGGAGTACGTGGCGGGCAAGCTGATGGAGTGTTTCCACTGCGGCCGCTGCCAGAAGGCGTGTTCTTCCGGGGTGCCGATCCAGGATGTCTACCAGGACGCCCGGGAGCTGCTCGTCAAGGCGGGTTTCGACGTCCCCGGCACCACGTCCCGGACCGACACCGACGTCTGCGCCCTCTGTTTGAACTGCGTCCGGATGTGCACGCACGGGGCGCGCAGTTTCGTGGACGGCCGCATCGTGACCGACCTGTTGAAGTGCCGGTCTTGCGGCAGCTGCCTGGACATCTGCCCCAAGCAGGGGGTGACCATCCGGCGCGGTTTCGGCACCAACCCGGAGGAGCTCGACCGGGAGGTGGCGGCGTTCTTCGCCGACGGGCGCAACCCGGAGGCCAAGGCCGTTGTCTTCTCCTGCGGCTGGTCCAACTACCCCGGGATGCAGACGGCCAGTTACGAGCCTGACGCCATGACGGCGGAGTACAAGGTCCTGGTGACCGTCTGCAGCGGCCGGATCCGGTCGGAGACCATCCTGTCGGCCCTGGACGCGGGCGCCTGGGGGGTGCTCGTCGTCTCCTGTCCCGAGGAGGACTGCGAACACGGCGGGAGCCCGCGGGTGAAGGCGCGCCTGGAAGCGCTGATGAAGCCGCTCGCGGGGATCGGGGTCGACCCGGGGCGGGTGCAGGTGGTGGAGGTCGCGCAGGGGAACCCGAAAAAGTTCCTGGAGGTGACCCGGGCGTTCATGGAGGATATCCGGGCGCTGGGCCCGCTGCTGAAAAGGAGCGAAGCATGATCCTGCGGCTCCCCTACGGGAAGGAAGGACACCTCGAGGCCGCCATCGACGAGGCGCGCATCGCGGGGATCATCGAACCGAACCGCGTCCCGATCGGGGACGAGGAGGAAGTGATCCGCCGGGCGCTCGAGCACCCGTTCGGATCCCCGCGCCTGGGCGAGTTTCTCGCCGGCGCCCGGGATGTCCTCGTCATCGTCAACGACCAGACCCGGCCGACGCCGACGGCGCGGGTGCTCGATTTTCTCGAGCCGGAGCTGGCGGGGCGGGATGTCAGCTTCATCGTCGCCACGGGCGCCCACCGGGCGCCGACGCCCGAGGAGTACGTCCAGATCTTCTCCGAACGGCACTACGCCCGCTGCCGCGACCGCATTTTCGTGCACGACGCCCGCAGGAGCGAGGAGATGGTCTACCTGGGGACCTCCAAGAACGGGACCGAGATGCGGGTCAACCGCCGCGGGGTGGAAGCCGACCGCATCGTCATCATCAGCTCGGTCGAGCCCCACTACTTCGCCGGTTACACCGGGGGGCGCAAGTCGTTCCTCCCCGGGATCGCCGCCTTCGACACGATCGAGCAGAACCACAAGCTGGCGCTCAGGCGGGAGGCCTCGGCGCTGCGCCTGGAGGGGAACCCGGTGCACGAGGACATGATCGACGCCCTCTCGACGGTCAAGAAGGAGATCTTCGCCATCAACACCGTGCTCGACCGCGACCACCGGATCTACGCCGCCGCGGCCGGGGACATCTACCGCTCGCTCGAACCCGCGGTCGCCCGGGCCAACGAGGTCTTCGTCGCCGAAATCCCCCGCAAGGCCGACATCGTGATCTCGGTGGTGAAGTTTCCCTCCGACATCGACCTGTACCAGGCCCAGAAGGGGATCGACAACGCCAAGTACGCGCTCAAGGAGGGGGGGATCCTGCTTTTGGTGGCCAAGTGCCGGATGGGGATCGGGGACGAGTCGTTCGCCCGGCTGCTCGGGTCGGCCGGTTCCCCCGCGGACGCGCTCCGGCGCATCGAGGAAGGCTTCGTCCTGGGATACCACAAGGCGGCGAAGATGGCCGAGATCGGCCTCTGGGCCCAGGTCTGGGGGGTGACCGACCTCGATCCGGCGTTCATGGAGAGCGTGTTCATCCGCCCGTTCGCCGAACTCCAGGGGGCCGTGGACGCCGCGCTCGCGGAAAAGGGGCCGGACGCTTCGGTCCTCGTGTTGATGGACGGCAGCTTGACAATTCCCGTCGTCCGGGACCAGGCAAGGAGGTAGGGACATGATTGTGGCTGATTGGAAACCGATCGAAACCATCCTGGATTACCTTGGGGAGCGCAGGCACATCCTGATCGCCGGCTGCAACGGCTGCGTCACGGTCTGCAACGCGGGGGGGCAGAAGGAGGTGGACATGCTCGCCCGGATCCTGGAGCTGGCGGGGAAGAAGCGGGGGCGCCCCTTCCGGGTCACGAAAATCACCGTGGAGCGGCAGTGCGACCCCGAATTCCTGCCCGAACTCCTCGCCCTGGCCGGGGAGCACGACGCCGTTCTTTCCATGGCGTGCGGCGCCGGCGTGCAGCTCGTGGCCGAGCACGCGGGGAACCGTGAAATCTTTCCCGCCCTCGACACCAATTTCATCGGTGCGGTCGAGGAGAAGGGGCGCTGGGGGGAGCGCTGCCAGGCGTGCGGCGACTGCAAGCTGGTGCAGACCGGCGGGATCTGCCCGGTCACCCGCTGCTCCAAGAGCCTGATGAACGGGCCCTGCGGCGGGTCGCGCGACGGCAAGTGCGAGGTGGATAACGGGATCCCCTGCGGCTGGAATCTCATCATCGACCGGCTGGAAGCCCTGGGGCGGCTCGACCAGTACGAGACCATCCAGGCCCCGGTCGACTGGTCCAAGTCGCGCGACGGCGGGCCGCGCATGCTCATTCGCAAGGATCTCCAATAGAATTGTCGAGGGAAAACTCATGAGTCCAAGCAGGCTGCAGTCCGTATTGGAAGCAGGGAAGTTCGCCGTGACCGCGGAGGCGGGACCCCCGCGGGGTCCGGATGCCGAAGTCGTGCGCCGCAAGGCGCGGCTGCTCAAGGGGAGCGTCGACGCCTGCAACGTCACCGATAACCAGACCAGCGTGGTGCGCATGGCGAGCCTGGCCGCCTGCCGCATTCTCGCCGAGGAGGGGGTAGAACCGGTCATGCAGATGGTGTGCCGCGACCGCAACCGGATCGCCGCCCAGAGCGACATCCTGGGCGCCGCCGCCCTCGGGATCCCAAACCTCCTCTGCCTGACCGGGGACCACCAGTGTTTCGGAGACCACCCGCAGGCCAAAAACGTGTTCGACCTCGACTCCATCCAGCTGGTGAAGATCGCGCGCGACATGCGTGACGCGTCGCGCTTCGCGGGGGGGAAGGCGCTCGAGGGGAAACTCGAACTCTTCATCGGCTCCTCGGCAAACCCCTTTGCCGACCCCGCCAAGATCCAGGTTCCGCGCCTGGCCAAGAAGGTTGCGGCCGGATCAGAATTTATTCAGACTCAATGCGTTTTTAACATTGAAAAGTTCAAGGAATGGATGAGGGGCGTCCGAGAACGTGGGCTCGACACCGCCACTCATATCCTCGCCGGGATCACCCCGGCCCGGAGCGCCGCCATGCTTGAGTACATGGCCACCCGGGTGGCGGGGATGGACGTGCCCGAAGCCGTCATCGCCCGGGTCAAGGGGGTGCCCAAGGCCGGACAGGCCGAGGAGGGGATCCGCATCGCGGTGGAAACCATCCAGCAGTTGCGCGAGATCCCCGGGGTCAGGGGAGTGCACATCATGGCGATCGAGTGGGAGGAGGCGGTCCCCGAGATCGTCAAGGGAGCGGGGCTGCGCTAGTCCGCCTGCGAGGCGGGAATCGACGCGCGACGGCGTCGATGAAGGCGTGGATGTTTGCGGTCGGCGCGCGCGCGGGGTTTGTGTTTGCTCCGTGGATGGTGTATGTTGATCATGCCTGGGTCAAAAAGCCCAGGACCCCCGCCGTACGGAGGTGCTCATGTTTGTTCTCCGGCCCGCGCGCTTGATCATCCTGCTCCTTTTTGTCTTTCTGCCCGGCGCGCCCTTTGCCCAGCAGGGTCCGGCGACGAAGGAACCGACCCCGTCGACCCCTTCGGTCCCCACAACCCCCGTGGCGCCGAAAATCGTACCCCGCCCCGGAGACTTCCCCGCTCCCGATTTCCGCCGCCCCCCGCGCGAAATCCAGTCGATCTTCCTCTCGGGCAACGTCATGCGCGAAGATGGGAGTCCCCCTCCCTTCGGCACCATCATTGAACTGGACTGCGGCACTTTCAAGACGCGGGAAGCCTCGGTGGGACCGAACGGGTATTTCGGCTTTCAGTACGGGGGGGCGCAGCGGTTCAGCTCGATCGTCCCCGACGCCAGCGAGGGGAACGGTTATATCAACGACGCGGACATGATCTACTGGAACCCGATGAAGTCCAGTGCCGATTCCCGGGTCGAGACGACCACCCCGCTGCACCTCCGGCTCTCGGGGTGCGATCTCAGGGCCCAGATCGCGGGCTACCGCTCGAGTTCGATCACCCTCAACGCCACCAACCTCACTCGGGTCAATACCCTGGGGACCATCATTGTCTACCCGCTCGAGCGGGTGCGCGGCACCGTGGTCAGCGCCGCCAGCCTGCTGGTGCCCGGGAAGGCGAAGGACCTGCTGAAACGAGCGCGCAAAGCCCTGGAGAAGGGGAACGACCGGGAGGGGGAAGCGCTGCTCCGGGAGGCGCTTGCCGGGTACGAAGCCTACGGGGAGGCGTGGCTGGAACTGGGCAAGCTGCAGCAGCAGCGCCGGCGGTACCCCGAGGCGCGCGCGGCCTATGGGCGTGCGATAGCCGCGGACGCCCTGTACGTCCCCCCCTACGTGGCGCTGGGGTGGCTCGAAGCCCTGGAGCAGAGGTGGGCGGAGGCGGCGGACATCATCGAAAAGGCGCTCGATCTCGATCCGGTGAGCTTCACCGAAGCCTATTACCTGAGCGCCATGGCCCATTACAACGTGGGGGATTACGATCGGGCCGGGAAGAGGGCGGAGCAGACGATCCTCAGGGACAGCACCCACCAGTTTCCCAAGATACACCTGGTCCAGGCGAACCTGTTTTCCCTGCAGCGGGACGCAGAGGCGGCCGACGAGGCGATGCGCCTCTACCTCCGGTACGCTCCGGACGCGCCCGAGGCGGAACAGGTGCGGGCGCGGCTGGAGAACAGGCGCGCCGTCTCCCCCGAAAAGCGCTGACGCGGGTTTCAGTCGGATGCGCCGGGACGCGCCGGCGCGAGCGCGGCGCGGAACTTGTCGATTTCGACCCGGTAGGAGGTCTTGATCCGTTCGATCCGCTCGGCGGGCCAGGCCGGGTCCCACCCCAGCCCCAGGTCCTCGGCGGTCAGGATGATGGAGAAGTGCGCCCTGGGGGGGCGGCGCGTGATGATCGTGGTGACGTTGCAGATGCGCTGGGGCGAGTTGCAGTCGCTGCAGGTCCCGGTCCGGGCGCAGGGGGTGTCGACCCCCAGGCATTTCGCGTGGTAGGGGGCGATGACGTTCTGCACCCGGTCGAGCGCCTCGTCGATGTCGGCGACGATCTTGTTGGCGCCGACGATGAGGATGACGCGGCGCATTCCGTAGGCCATGGCGGCCACCCGGTTTCCCATCCCGTCGAGATTGACGATCTTTCCGTCCAGGGTGAGGGCGTTCGCGCTCACCAGCAGCACGTCCCGGCGCCCGCGCGCCGGGTCCTCCTCCCTCGGGGCGGGGAAGTCGAGCCCGGGGTTGCCGCGCTCGCGCAGGAGGTCCAAAAGCCCCAGCTGCCTCACCGACACCGACCCCGCCATCTCGAGCCAGGCGTCCCGCTCGATCCAGTCGAGGATGACGGGGATGGCGTTAGCCGCTTTCTCCACGCAAATTACGGGGTCGAAGCCGTTGTGCTTGAGCGCCTTGGCGGCGATGTCCAGCTTTTCTTTCTCGGTCATGCCCTTCCCCTTTCGATTCCGGACGCCTACCCCTGCTTCGGGGGCGCCGCGAGGACGCCGTGGACCTCCTTGAGCTCCCGGATGATATCGAGCTGCTGCGGGCACTTGTCCATGCAGTCGCCGCACTCGACGCAGGCGGAGGCGCGTTCCCCCTCCGGCATCGCGTTGTTGTAGAAGAAGGCGCCGAACTCCGGCCCCGGGAACATGAAATGGTCGTTGTAGAGCTGGAAGTTGTGCGGGATGTCGATCCCGTTCGGGCAGGGCATGCAGTAGGCGCAGCCGGTGCAGTCCACCTTGACCATCTCCCGGTAGAGGGCGCGCACCCGGTCGAACCGGGCGAGTTCCTCCTCGGAAAGGGAATTGGGGGCGGCGTCGCGGACGACGCGCGTGTGTTCCTGCAGCTGCTGGAGGCTGCTCGAGCCGGTCAGCACGGTCGAGACGCCGGGGTGGTTCCAGACCCAGCGCATCGCCCATTCGGCCGGGCTGCGGCGCACCGGGGCCGCGTCCCACTGCTCCTGGACGCGGGTCGGGATCCTGTCGACCAGCTGCCCGCCCCGCAGCGGTTCCATCACCACCACCCCGATCTTGCGGTCGGCGGCGTACTCGAGCCCCTCCGTGCCGGCCTGGTAGGCGCGGTCGTAGAAATTGTACTGGATCTGGCACACGTCCCAGTCGTAGGCGTCGATGATCGACTTGAACACCTTGATTTCGTCGTGAAAGGAAAAGCCCGCCACCCGGATACGCCCCTCAGCCTTCAGCCGGTCGAGGAAGCCGAGCACCCCCAGCGCCTTCATCTTGTCCCAGTAGGTGCGGTTGAGGCCGTGGACCAGGTACACGTCGAGGTAGTCGGTCCGGAGCTTGCCGAGCTGTTCCTCGAACACCCGGTCGAAGTCCTCCGGCTTCTCGATGTTCCAGACCGGGAGCTTGCTCGCGATCATCACCTTCGTGCGGACCGGGGCGAGGACCTTGCCGATGTATCGTTCGCTCTGGCCGCCGTGATACCCGTAGGCGGTGTCGAAGTAGTTCACCCCCACGTCCAAGGCGTGGCGGACCATCCGGTCCGCGTGCTCCTCGTCGATCGGGACCTTCGGGTCGAACCCGGCGAGCCTGTCGGGGTTCCCCACCATCGGCAGGCGCATCGCCCCGAACCCCAGAATCGACACATCCAGATCGGTCTTCCCCAATTTACGGTAGCGCATTCTTGATCCTCCTCCGGTCCCCTATTGTCCAGCTTCCGCCCCGAGGCGGGCGATCGTGTCCGCCGCCGCCTGCGTCAGGGTGTCCAGGTCATCGTCGGTGGGCGCGGGGTAGACCGACACCAGCAGGGTCTTCACCCGTTCCCGCGCCTCCGCGGCGGCGGCGTAACCGCTGCGGGCGGCAAGGGCGTACCACACGTAGGCGTCCGTGGGATCCTCGACCACGCCCAGCCCCTTTTCATACGCCATCCCGAGGCAATACTGCGCCCGGCCGTCCCCCCGGTGGGCGAATGCGGCCGAGGTCAAAAAATCGGAACGCGGGGTCGCCCCGCCCCCGGCGGTCATCCGCGCGAGGATCTCCTCGAGCGCCGATCCCCTCTCCGCGGCCGTCATCGGTCCCTTGAGGCGCATCCACTCGAGGATCTCGGCCTCGTCGGGCCGCGTCACGGCGCCCTCGTCGATCTCCGGTTCGGCGGCGGTCGCCGCCCCCCCCCAGAGAAACAGAACCATGAGTGCGACCATCCCCAAACGTGCGTGCATGTGTCCTCCACAACCAGTCGGAATCGGCCGGAACCGGAACCGCCGCCGGCGCATTCCCAAGCATCGTAACCTGTCGGGGCGTTCCTGGCAACTTCGATGAAGGAGAAACCGCACGGTTTCCCCGCCGGGGGGCTTTGAGGTAAGATAGGCCGCCGGGCCCGCTGCGGGGCCGCGGAAAGGGAGGGGGAAAAATGGAATTGACGGCAACAATCGCACCGGCCTTCGCCCCGCTCGGGGACTTCATCGCCGCGCATCCCGAAATCGTGCTGGGGCGGAGCGAAGTCTCCATCCCGCAGGAGGTGCGCGGGGAATTCTACCGGCATTTCGACGCGGCGCGCCGCGCCGTGGTCGCCGCCCACCTTGCCACGCTCCCCGTGGACGCGGCCGACCTGGCGCGCCGCATGGGTGAGATGGAAAGGGAAGTGAAGGAGATGCTGGGACTCGAGCGGATCGACGCCCCTATGGACCTGGCTTCCTTTCTCGCCGACCCGCCGACGGGGCTTGAGCGCATCCTCTACAACCGGATGTTCGACCTGCTCCAGGGGAAGCTCACCGGGGAGGAATTCGAGGCGCGGGCGGGGGAGGACATCCGCTCGGCGGCCGGGGAATTGTACCGCCTCGGCTACGAGCGCTGGGCCGCGCTTTCCATCATCAGGATGCTCGACCCGGAAGAGGGCTTCGCCGTGGAACTCGACGAGGATTCGAAACCCTTTCTCGGGCGGCTTGTCGAGATCGCCTTCGGGCGGCAGGCGCACCACCCCACGATGCGGTTGCCGGAATTCGTCCTGCGCCTGCGGGGCTCGGGGCGCCATGTCGCGGTGAAGATGCCGCTGGCGCGCGAGGTGGACGGCTACGCCGTGCGCTTCAGGCCCGCGGTGCGCCCCAGGAAGAGGACCGGGGATACCTCTTACACCCTCGACAGCCGGGTGATGTTCCTGTCGCTGATGGAAACGGCCGGGAGCATCCCCGTCTACGCCGATATCTACGAATGCACCCTGACGAGGCCCGACGTGATGATCGAGTTCGCGGCCGCCGGGGAACTCGCCGATCCCTTCGCGCTCGACCTGCTCAGGAAGCACCTGTGGGACCTGAAGCCGAAGGATGGGGGGAACGTGGTGGTGATCGGCCCGCTCCCCTCCCCGCCGCCCGAGCTGCCCGGGGCGCGCCTGGTCGCCCCCGGCTTCGACGCCGCGGCGTTCGGCGGCCTCATCGAACCGCTGCGGACC
Source organism: Acidobacteriota bacterium (assembly GCA_012719455.1). Taxonomy (GTDB): domain Bacteria; phylum Acidobacteriota; class UBA6911; order UBA6911; family UBA6911; genus UBA6911. The sequence continues at coordinate 23,280 of JAAYAJ010000094.1, forward strand.
TGAGCCGATCCTTACAAGCCGACCGCCGCCCAGGATTCCCGCGTCGCCTTCTGTTCGGGGCTGTTGTGCCCGTAAAGTTCCCCCGCCGCCGTGACGGAGAGGGAGCAGGCGTCGCGGAAAGTCGAGTTGGGGCGGAGCTTGTCCCGCAGCGTCCGGTACCAGATCCGTCCCGCCCTTTCCCAGGCGTACCCTTCGAGGCGCAGCGCCAGTTCGCAGAAGGCGCGGTTGGGGATGCCTGAGTTCAGGTGCACCCCGCCGTTGTCCTCGTTGGTCTCGATGTAGTCCTTCATGTGCGCCGGCTGGGGGTCTTTACCCAGCACCGGGTCGTCGTAGGCGGTTCCCGGCTCCTTCATCGAGCGCAGGGCACGGGCGCCGATCCCGGGGAGGAACAGGTCGGCGCCGATGAGCCAGTCCGATTCCTCGGCCGTCTGGCGGTGCCGGTACTGCTTGACCAGGATTCCAAGCACGTCGGCGAACGACTCGTTCAGGGCGCCCGGCTGGCCGCGGTAGACCAGGTCCGCCTCGTACTGCACCACGCCGTGAGCCATTTCGTGGCCGATGACTTCGAGCGCCCGGGTGAAGGGGCCGAAGATCGTCCCGTCGCCGTCGCCGTAGACCATCTGCCGTCCGTTCCAGAAGGCGTTGTCGTAGTTCTTCCCGTAGTGGACGGTGGCGTCGAGCCGCATTCCCCGGTCGTCGATCGAGTTGCGTTCGAACACCTTGCGCCACATTTCGTAGGTGGTTCCGGCCCCGCTGTAAGCTTCGTTGACGCGCGGGTCGGCGCTGGCCGCGCCCCCCTCGGACCGCACGAGCCGGCCGGGCAGGTCGTAGCGGTTGCGCGCGTCGTACACCGTGCGCCGCATCCGACCGGGAACCACCGCGAGCCGGGTGAGCGGGGGGAGGACGCGTCGCTGGCCGCGGATCTGTTCCGATTCGGTCAAGGTGGCCCACGCCAGCTCCCGCTGGCGCCGGCTGCCGTTGATCGCGATCGACCGCAGCAGGTACGGGGGGATGATGCCGTGACGGGTCATGGGACCTCCTGGGATGCCTGTCTTCGGTGATGGTTGGACTTCCTGGTTGAGGCCGAAGGTAAATCAAACGGGGTACAGGGTGCAAGACAAAATTCGAAGGATCAATCCAGCAGCAAGGCCAGGTCATCGGGGGCGAGGGAGGAGAGGAGGCTGTTGTCCTCGCGGATGATGGCGTCGGCGATTTCACGCTTGCTTTCCTGCAGCGCCAACACCTTCTCCTCGACCGTGTCGCGGGCGATGATGCGGTAGGCGAAGACCGAGCGGGTCTGGCCGATCCGGTGGGTGCGGTCGACCGCCTGGGTTTCGACGGCGGGGTTCCACCAGGGGTCGAGGAGGTAGACGTATTCGGCCGCGGTCAGGTTCAGGCCGAGCCCCCCGGCCTTCAGGCTGACGAGGAAGAGGGGGCGCCCCGGGTCGTTCTGAAAGCGCTCCACTGCGCGGGCGCGGTCGTGTGTCTGCCCGTCGAGGTACTCGTAGACGATCCCGGCGTCGTCCAGGCGCCGGCGCAGGATGGTGAGCATCGAGGTGAACTGGGAGAAGACCAGGGCCTTGTGCCCCTCCTCGATCACCTCCTCCAGTTTCGGGATCAGCATGTCGAGTTTCGCGCTCGATTCGGCGGCGCGCGCGGGGTCGACCAGGCCCGGGTGGATCGCCGCCTGGCGCAGGCGCAGCAGCGCCTCCAGGATGTGCATCCGCGCCCCGGCCATCCCCTCGCTCCGGACCCGGCCCAGGAGCGAGCGGCGGTAGTGATCGCGCAGCTCGTCGTACAGGGCGCGCTGCGCGGGTTCCAGGGTGCAGAAGAGGGTCTGTTCCACCTTTTCCGGCAGGTCGAGCGCCACCTGCGCCTTGGTCCGGCGCAGGATGAGGGGGCGCAGCGCCCGGGCGACCAGCGCCCGGGTCTCTTCGTCCATCCGCTCCGCCCCCCGCCCCATCCGGAGCACCGAGGCCGAGCCGAGCATGCCCGGGTTGAGGAACTCGAACAGGCTCCAGAGCTCTCCCAGGTGGTTTTCGATCGGGGTCCCGCTCAGGGCCAGGCGGTGGCGCGCCGAGAGCAACCGCGCGGCCTTGGCCGACGCGGTCGAGGCGTTCTTGATCGCCTGGGCCTCGTCGAGGATGACGTAGTCGAACTCCTTGTCCCGCAGCAGCGGGGCGTCGCGCCGCAGCGTGCCGTAGGTGGTGAAGACCGCGTCGTAGTCGTCGAAACGCCCCACGTCGCGGTCGCTCCCGGTGTGCTCGAGTACGCGCAGGCCCGGGGTGAAGCGGCGCGCCTCCTCGACCCAGTTGAAGACCAGGGAGCGCGGCATCACCACGAGCGAGGGAGCGACGCCGAGCGTGCGGCGCTCTTCGAGCAGCGCCAGCACCTGGATGGTCTTGCCGAGCCCCATGTCGTCGGCCAGGCACCCCCCCAGGTTGAAACGCTCGAGGAAGTGGAACCAGCCCAGCCCCTCGCGCTGGTAGGCGCGCAGCTCGCCGCAAAACCCGGGAGGGGCGTCGGCGGGGCGCACCCCCTCGAAGCTGCACATCTCGCTGCGGATGTGGGCGAAGAGGGCGTCGCAGCTCACCTCGGGCATGGTCTCGAGCAGCGCGTCGAGCAGCCCCGCCTGGTGGCGCCGGAAGCGCACGTGGTCTCCCTCGTCATGCCCCAGCCCCGCCAGCACGCGGTACTTGCGCACCCACTCCTCCGGGAGCATGCCGTAGCCGCCGTCGTCGAGCCGGACGGCCCCCTGGCGCCGCCGGAGCGCAGCCAGCAGGCGGGGGAGAGGGACGCTGCTGCCGCCGAAGTCGGCCGCCCCGTGCAGTTCGAACCAGTCGATGCCCGAGGCGATACGCAGGGTGAGGGTGTTTGGGTTGCGGAACGTCTTCCCCTCCGCCTCCACGTACCAGCCGGATTCTACCAGCTCCCGGACGGCGCCGCCCAGGCGGCCCTCCGTGATCGTCCAGGCGGCGCCGCGCAAGCCGCGGCACCGCCGGAACCCCGCCTCCTCGATCCGCTCGCGCGCCGCCCGCTCGGCTTCCGGGTCACGCAGGATGCGTTTCCTTTCCCGGACCAGGACGATGGCGGGGGAAGGGTCCCCCTCGGCGACGGTCCGGTCGAGGTACCGGAATTCGAGTTCGGCCGAGAGATAGGGGGCGCCCCACGCCTCCTTCCGGGTGCGGATGCGCAGCGCGGGCTGCGGCCGCGGCGCCGCCTCCTCGAGTCGGAGTTCCGCGGGGAGGCGCAGAACGGGGGCCGGGCGGATGTCCGTCATCGCTTCGAGCCACTGGTCCGCCTCCGGGACGGGGACGAAGAAGTTCCCCTCGCGCCGGAAGAGGGAGATCCAGTTGGGAGGGCCGGAATAGGGCGCCAGCATGCCGTCCCTGAGGAGGACCCCCTCGCCGAAAACGTGCTCCGGGGCTTCGGCGGCCAGGCGCTCGCCGGCGCGGAAGAAGGCGCCTGTGATTTCGTAGCGCTCCTCCCCGGGGACGCGGCGCGCCTCCACTTCGAAGGTCCACCCCTCGCCGTCGTCCCAGCGGAGCGGGAGCAGGTCCCCGCCCTCCTGCCGGAGAAAGAGGCGGTCGGTGGCGGAGATGAGGGGAAGGAGGGGGGCGAGGTCCGCAGCGGTGGGCTGAAAGCGGAGGACCGAAGGATAGGAGCCGAAATACCAGGCGTCCCGCTTCACGCCGACGAGGCGCGCGAGGATTTCGCGGTCGAGGGGGAGGTCGAATTGCGGCACGCCGTCGCGGAGCGACTGGAGCGGCCGGGGCTTTTTCCACCCGCCGTTCTTTTTGGGGTCGCGCGCCTCGAGCTGGATGACCAGGGGCGAATGGGCCAGCCGCTTCGACCGCTCGATGACGTAGAGCACCTGCCGCCCCTCGGGCCAGCGCTGGGCGGGGGCCTGCGGGCCGGCCGACCGGCCTATCTTTGCGAGCAGGCCGCGCCACCCCTCCGCGCCGCCGTCGGGGCTCCCCCCGTCGTTCGGGTCCTGGTCGTCAAAGGGGAGGCCGGGGCGCCCGGCGGAGTCATCCCCGGCGATGTAGCCGGCTTCCCAGTCGTCGTAGTCTTCGAAATCCTCGTCCATGTCAAGCTCGCCGCCATCAAGTGCGTCCCCGTCGAAGACGGCGGGGGCCAGGGCGGCGGGGAAGGAGGGGGGCCATTGCTCGAAATGGTTCCGCCGCTCGAGTTCGAGCAGGGTGGCCCATACGTGCTCGCACAGGGCGAGGTGGTGCTCGAAGCGGGCGCAGTCGCAGGAATAGACCAGTTCCCCGCGATCGTTTTCCAGGTCCACGGTGCCGGGCGGGTCCGCCGTCACCTGCGCGGAGACGAATTCCTCGTCCGCGAACAGGATGCGGACCCCCTTCCGGTCGAAACACTCCCGGCCCAGCAGCTTCGTTTTCGGGCCGACGCGCCGGCCGATTCGGTCGAGTAGAGACATGAACCGTTAAGTATAGCGCGCCGGGGGAAGGGATCCCAGAATCAACCGCTTCCTTTGTGCTATGATGGGACCACCTATGAAACCTGCAAAGGCGCGCCCGGAATGGCTCAAGGTGAAACTCCCCGCCGGCGAAGGGTATTTCCGGCTCAAGCGCCTGGTCGAAGGGGAACAGCTGCACACGGTCTGCCGGGATGCGCGCTGCCCCAACATCGGGGAGTGCTGGGGCGCCGGCACCGCCACCTTCATGATCCTCGGAGACGTGTGCACCCGCGCCTGCCGCTTCTGCGCGGTCAAGAGCGGGAAACCCCTGGACTGCGACCTGGACGAGCCGCGCCGGGTGGCGGTGGCGGTGGAAAAGCTGCGCCTCCGGTACGTGGTCGTCACCTCGGTCGACCGTGACGACCTCCCCGACGGCGGCGCTTCGATCTTCGCCGAAACGATCCGGCGCATCCGCGCAATCGCCGCGCCGATCCGGATCGAAGTGCTCGTCCCCGATTTCGGCGGGGCCCTGGACGCGCTCGAAGCGGTGGTTGCGGCGGCCCCGGACGTGTTGGGGCACAACGTGGAGACGGTCCCGCGCCTCTACCCGCTCGCGCGCCCCGGCGCCGGCTACCGGCGTTCGCTCGAACTGCTGCGGCGCGCCAAGGCCGTGGGGACCGGGATGATGACCAAATCAAGCCTGATGCTGGGGCTCGGGGAAACCGACGCGGAGGTCCGCGCCGTGCTCGGCGACCTGCGGGGGGCCGCGGTCGATTTCCTCACCCTGGGGCAGTACCTGCAGCCCACTCGCCATTCGCTCCCCGTGGCCCGGTACGTCCCGCCGCGCGATTTCGCCCGGCTCCGGGAATACGCGCTGGACCTCGGTTTCCGCCACGTCGCCTCCGGCCCCCTGGTCCGCTCCTCCTACCAGGCGCACGAGGCGTTCGGGGAGTCCTGAACGCCGCCCCTTCCGGGGAAAGCATGCCGGGGCGGAACGGGAAAAACATGGTAAAATCAGCGACAGGATCAAGGTCTGGAGAGAATCCGGGAAAGAGGGGAAAACTTACATGACGGATCGCGAACCTGAGGTCGGCCACGAACTGGTGCTCGACAACCGAAAACTCATCATCGTTTTTGCCGTGTTCATCGCTATCTGCGGCGCCTTCTTCGTTTTGGGGTTCATGGAGGGGCGGCGGCAGGGGTTCCAGGACGGGATGCAGACGGCGGTCGAAACCGCCCCGGGGAGCGCTCCCATGGTCGCGGAAAACCCGGCGCCCCCCTCGGCCGCGGTGCCGAAGGAGGAGATCGCCGCGAGCGACCTCGATTGGTACCGCAACGTGAACCGGAGCGAGGGGGATCCCGCGGCCGCTCCCCGGCTCGAACCCGCGCCGAAGCCGGCCGAGGTCCCTGCGCCTAAACCGGCCGCGGCTCCCGCGCCGAAACCCGCGCCGAAACCGGCGCCGGCGCGGCCCGCCTCCGCCAGGCAGGCGGAGTCGACCTCCTACTCGGTCCAGGTAGGGGCGTTCCGGGCGCGGCGCGAGGCGGAAAGCGTGGGACGGGACCTCCGGGAGAAGGGATTCACCAGCCGGATCGAGGTTCCCGGTTCCGCCGACGGGCTCTACCTGGTCAAGGTGGGGAAGTTCGCGACCCGGGCCGAGGCGGCAGCCATGCAGCTCCGGCTGAAAAACAGCGGCTTCCAGTGTTTCATCAAGACCAACTGAAGCGGGCGCTGCCGCCGGTCCTCTCCGGCCTGTTCGTGGCCGCCTCCTTTCCGCGCACGGGGTTGTGGGCGCTGGCCTGGGTCGCCTGGGTGCCGCTCATCGCCGCCCTCGGGCGCGCGCGCGGGCGCCGGGAAGCCTTCGGGGCGGGGCTCCTGGCCGGGGGGATCTCCACTTTTCTCCTGCTCGCGTGGATCCCCGGGGTGATGGTGCGATACGGGAGCCTGCCGCCGGTTGCCGCCTGGGGCGCCTATGTCCTTGTCGCCCTCCTGCTCGCGTGCTATCCCGCCGCCGCCTGTCTCCTCGTCAAGCACCTGATGCTCCGGGGGGGCGGGGGATGGGTCCTCGCGTTCCCCGCCGCCTGGGTGCTGGGAGAATACGCCCTGTCGTTTTCCCCCTTCGGGGGGTTCCCCTGGCTGCTGGCGGGCTACACGCAGGCCGACCGTCTCCCCGTGATCCAGGTCGCTGATCTCGCCGGGGTTTACGGCGTGTCGGCCCTGGTCATGGCGGTCAATACGGCCGTTGCGTGCGCCCTCACGGGACGGGGATGGTTCAGGCGCCTGGCGCCCCTCGGCGGCGCGGCGGTCCTCCTCGCCTCCGCCCTTCTCTACGGGGAGCTCGAACTGAAGCATTGGGGGAAGGTCGAGCCGCGCTACGAGGCCGCGATGCTCCAGGGGAACCTGCACGAGGGGGAGCCCGAGGCGGTCCTGGCCGACAAGTTCCAGCGGGGGTACGTCGCCATGGCCGACCGGCTCCCGCCGGGGGAGATCGATCTCCTGGTCCTGCCCGAGTCCCCGGCGCCGAAGCTGTGGGCGCTCGATGACGATTACCGGCGGGAGATGCAGGCGCTGGCGCGCCGCTACCCGCTCGGGCTGATCCTGAGCAACATCCGGCTCGAGGGGGAACGGTACTACAACAGCGCCTTTTTCCTCGACCGGCAGGGGGCGCTGGCCGGGATATACGACAAGGTGCACCTGGTCCCCTTCGGGGAATACATCCCAGCCGCCCGCCTCTTCTCCTTCCTCGAAACGATCTCCAGGGACGTCGGGGCGTTTTCGGCCGGGCGGCGGCACGCCGTCTTCCCCCTTGGGGAGGAGACCGCGGCCGCCCTCGTCTGTTTCGAGGCGGTGTTTCCCTCCCTGGTGCGCAAGTTCGCCCGGGACGGGGGGCGGCTGCTGGTCAACATCACCAACGACGGCTGGTACGGCGCAAGCGCCGCCCCCTGGCAGCACCTGGCCATCAGCCGCTTCCGGGCGGTCGAAAACCGCCGCTTTTTCCTGCGCGCGGCCAATAGCGGCGTCACCGCCTGCATCGAGCCGACCGGCCGCATCCAGTCCGCCACGGGGATCCTCCAGCGGGCCGTCGGGCGGGGGAGATTCGCCTTCGTGCGGGAACGCAGCTTCTACACCCGTTATGGGGACGTTTTCGTTTTCCTGTGTGCTATGATTCTGCTGGTTTCCATCGTTTTGACGGAACGAAAACTGGGGTTTTTACGGAGGGGACGATGCTCGAGGAACTGAAGGAAAGGGTGAGTGCGGTCGAGGAAAAGATACAGATCGTGCGAGGGTATCTTTGATGCGGCCGACAAGCGCGCCCGTGTTCTCGAGCTGGAAAAGACCATAGCGAAGCCCGATTTCTGGAACAACCAGGAGGAGGCGCAGAAGATCCTGCAGGCGCGCAGCCGCCTGGACCGGGACATAGAGACCGACGCCCGGCTCGCGCGGGAGGGGGAGGATCTGCGCGCGCTGGCTGAACTGGCGGACGAGGGTGAGGATTGCGGCGCGGAGCTCCTCGGGGAGGTGGCCCGGCTCGAGGCCGAGATCCGGCACACCGAGATCCGCATGCTGTTGGGCGGCGAGCACGACGCCAGTAACGCCATCGTCAACGTCCACCCGGGGGCCGGCGGCATCGACAGCCAGGACTGGGCCGGGATGCTGCTGCGCATGTACCTGCGCTGGGGGGAGCGCGCGGGATTCACCGTCAAGATGCTCGACTACCAGCCGGGTGAGGAGGCGGGGATCAAGTCGGCCGTCTTCATCGCCGAGGGGGAATACGCCTACGGCTACCTGTCGACCGAGAACGGGGTGCACCGGCTGGTGCGGATATCCCCCTTCGGGGGAATGGACAAGCGCCAGACCAGCTTCGCCAGCGTCTTCGTCTACCCGCAGATCGACGACCGGATCGAGATCCAGATCGACGAGAAGGACCTGCGCATCGATACCTACCGCTCCTCGGGAGCGGGGGGGCAGCACGTCAACGTCACCGATTCGGCCGTGCGTATCACGCACCTGCCCACCGGGATCGTGGTCGCCTGCCAGAACGAGCGCTCGCAGATCCGCAACCGCGAAATGGCGCGCAGCGTGTTGAAGGCGCGGCTCTACGAGCTGGAGCTTGCGAAGAAGCGCGAGCAGCTGGAGGCGGTGGAGGACTCCAAGCTCGACATCGGGTTCGGGAGCCAGATCCGGAGCTACGTGCTGCACCCCTACCGGATGGTCAAGGACCACCGCACCCGGTACGAGACATCGGACACCGACCGGGTGCTCGACGGCGACATCGAGGATTTCATTTACCAGTGCCTGGTTCATCGCGGAGTGCGTGGACGCAGCTAAGGGGCGGACGCGGAGACGGGGGCCCGGGTCTGAGAGCGGAAACGGAGGCCCCGAAACGGGGAGGGGATATGGCGGACACCCGGCGCAGGTTTTACGTGGGGCTGGCGGCCTTTGTGCTGTTGGCGGGGCTGCCGCTCGCGGTCGTGCCCCAGCTGCGCGCCAGGCTCTTCGACCGGGCGGCCGCGCTCCGGGACGCGCTTACAGGGGAGCCGGTGCCCGCCCTGGCCATGGTGGGGGAAACCGACTACCCCAAGGAATTCGAACTGCCGCCTGCGCCGGCTGTGGAATCCGCGCGGGCTGCGGCGCCTGCGGCTGCCGTGCCCCCGGACGCCCGGGGGCGTCCCCTCCTTGCCCCCCGCGACCGCGAAGAACCACGCAAGGCTCCCGCGCTGATCCGGGAACGCCCCGGAGAAGCCGCCCCGGCCGAGCCCGAGGCCGATGGACTCCCCTACCGGCAGGGGGAGATGGAGCGGCAGGCCTACGACCTCGTCCTTAAATCGAACAAGGCGCTGGCGGCGATGGTCGCCGGGGACAAGGAGGGGGTGAAGTTCCGGCGCTGGGACGCCGCTCACCGGGGGGAAGACGCGTACTGGGTGCGAGTGTCCTTCGACGGCCCGGACGGAGCGGAGGAGTACGTCTGGCAGGTCCGGCTCTCCCTCGGGGAAATCACCCCCCTCAGTTTCAACGCCCGCACCCTGTCCTGAGCCATGAGCCCCCGCTTTCTTCTCTACGCGCGGCGGCTCCTGGTCGGCCTCATCGTGACCGTGGCGCTGGCCCTGGCCTGGAACGCGGTCCATACCTGGCGCGCGCGCCTCGAGGCTGCCCGGGAACTCCCCGCCCTCCTCGGTGCCGGGCTGCGGCGCGCGGCCGAGGGCTTCGAGTATTCCGAGCACCGCAACGGGTTTCGTCGTTTCCGGATCCGGGCGGAACGTCTCCTGGAAACGCGCGCCGGGGTCCACCTCCTCGAGGGGATCGAGGCGGGGGACTTCGACCGCCGGGAGGAGGCGCGTCATTCCATCCGGAGCCGGCGGGCGCGGTACGACGCCAAGGGAGGGACGATCGATTTTTCCGGCGAGGTGCGCCTCGAGCTCGGGGAGAAGCTGCATCTCGAGACCCGCTCGCTCCACTACGATATCGCCGGGGAAACCGCGTCCACCGCCGACCGGATCGAGATCGCGTCGGGAGAGGCCATGGGAAGCGCCCTGGGGGCGCGCTACGAACGGGCCCGGGAGACGCTCGAACTCCGGGACGAAGTCCGGCTCCGGGTCGAGGCCGGCGGGGAGCTCTTTCGGGCTTCCTCGCGGCGGGCCCTGGTGGACATGGGCCGGGACCGGATCGAGTTCCTGGGGGGGGCCGCGGTCGAGTCGGAGCGCTCGGGCGCCATGTCCGGGGAAAAGGTCGTGCTGGGCCTCGGGCCCGGCCGGCGGGTGGAAGTGCTGGCCGCCGAAGGGGCGGCCGCCGCCCGTCTTGCCGACGCGCGGGGGACGCGCGAACTCGAGGGGGAGTGGATCGAATTCGGGATCACCGGTGGTAAACGGCTCGAGCGGGTGAGGGTCGCGGGCGCGGCGGTACTGCGCTCGGTCTCGGCGGCGGGGCGGGAGCGCCTCGACGGCAAAGAGATCGACCTCGATTTCGACCCGGTCGGCGCCCCGCGGGAGATGCGCGCGCGCGGGGGGGTGCGCCTTGTCATGGCTGCGTCGGGACAGGGGGAGACGGAGGTCTCCGGGGAGAAGGTAGTGGCGCGCTTCGCCCCGGACGGATCCCCCGGGCCGGTCGAGGTCGACGGCGCCGCCCGGCTCTCTTTTCCAGGTTCCGCCGGAGAGCGGAATACCCTCGAAGCGCGGCACGTGCGGGTCGACTTTGCCGATAGCCGGACAACGCTCCAGAGCCTGAAAGCGGAGGGGACGGCCCGCTGGCGCCTTCAGCCGGCCGCCGGCGGGGCCGAGCGGAAGCTTGAAGCCGCCACCCTCGAGATCGACTTTGCCGGCGATGGGGGGCGCCCGGTCTCCGCCGTGGCCGGGGGCGGGGTGAGGATTTCGGAGCGGGAGCCGGGGGAGGAGCCCGGGCGCACCCTCTCTTCGAACCGGGTGCGCTTCAGTTTCTTCCCCGCAAGCGGCAACCTGCGTGGGATGGAAGCTGAAGGGGGGGTCAGGACCCGTTACGAGACCGCCGCTGGGGTCGGGCGGGGGCCGATCGAGAGTGCAAGCGAGTGGATGAGCGTGCGCTTTCTGGAATCGAACGGCGGGAGCCTCGTCGAGAGCGCCACCCAGGGAGGGGGTTTCCGTTACCGTGACGGCGCCTATTCCGCCACGGCCGAACGTTGCGATTACGAAGCCTCCGGCGAGAGGCTGACCCTTGTGGGCGGGGTGAGGGTGGTCGAGGCCTCCAGCGTCACCACCGGCGCGCGCGCGACCTACGGATGGCGGGAAAGGGTGCTCCGCTTCACGGGCGGGGTTCGGACCGTTCTCTCCGGCCGCACCGGGGAGTTGTTCCGGGGCGCGGGCGGTTCTCCCGTAGTCGTCAGTGCCCCGGAGCTCGCGTTCCGGACCGGGGGGCGGGGGGGTGTGCCGGGGAGCGTTCGTTACCGGGGAGGGGTGCGGGTGTTGGGGGAGAGCCAGCAGCTCGAGGCGCAGACGCTCGAAATCCTCGCCGGGGGGGAGAGGCTCGAGGCCGAGGGGGGGGTGGTGCACCGGATCTTCCCGGGGCAGGGGGGGAAAGGGTCACCCCGACAGGGGGCGGCCATCAGGAGCGCGCATCTCGCCTACGGGGAGGAGAAACTCGCCTACTCCGGGGGGATCGAGCTCGAGTCGGACGGGGTGCGCCTCGAGGCGGACGCCGTCGACGTGTGGATCGATCCGGAGCGGAAAGGCATCGGACGCGCCGAGGGACGCAGCGGGGTACGGATCGCGTACCAGGGGCGGCTGGGTCGGGGGGACACGGCCGAATGGCTCCCGGAGGAGGGACGGTTTGTCATCGTGGGCCGCCCGGCCGTTATCGACGACCCGGAGCGGGGGCGCTCCCAGGCCCGTCGATTGACATACTTCCATGCCGATGATAGGATTCTGCTCGGGGAGTGATGGGGCAGGTATAAACGTAATTATAGCATATGTTTATGTTGGATTGAACGCATGCTGCAGGCGACCGGGCTGACGAAGACTTACCGGGGCAGGCGAGTGGTCGACGACGTGAGCCTCGGCCTCGCCCCGGGAGAGATCGTCGGGCTGCTGGGCCCGAACGGGGCGGGGAAGACCACGACCTTTCACATGATGGTGGGCCTCGTCCCCCCCGATGGCGGCCGCATGACCCTGTTCGGGGAGGAGATCACCCGGCTCCCCATGTACCTGCGCGCGCGTGCCGGGATCAGCTACCTCCCCCAGGAAGCGTCCGTCTTCCGCAAGCTGACCGTGGGGGAGAACATCCTCTGCATCGCCGAAACCCTCCCCATCTCCGCAGCCGCGCGCGAGAAGCGCATGATGGCGCTGCTCGAGGAGTTCGGCATCGATCACCTGCGCCACCAGGGAGCCTACACCCTTTCGGGCGGGGAGCGGCGGCGCCTGGAGATCGCGCGCGCCCTGGTGTTGACGCCCCGCTTCATCCTCCTCGACGAACCGTTCGCGGGGATCGACCCGCTGGCGGTGGTGGACATCCAGCGTATCGTGGGGGGCCTCGGCCGGCAGGGGATCGGGGTTCTCATCACGGACCATAATGTCCGGGAGACTTTGAATATCACCGACCGTGCCTATATAATAAACAATGGAAAGATCTTACGAGAAGGATCTCCTGAAGCGCTGACGCAGGACGATGAGGTAAGAAGAGTGTATCTCGGAGACAATTTCAGGCTGGTTTAGATGAAATTGGAAACTCCCACCCTATGGGTGGGGTAGAGGCGGCAGACGGCGCCCTGGAGTGATCATGATCCATTCTCAAGTCGGCACAATCTTGACAGCCACCCAATGGGGGGCGATTTTCAAAGCCGCACCCTATGGGTGTGGATTCTTTACGCGCCTATGAATCGGAGACATTTTCTGAGGCAGAGCCTGGACCTTCGTCTCACCCAGAGACTGGCGCTAACCCCCTCCCTTTTGCAGAAAATCGAGCTGCTGCAGCTGAACAAGCTGGAGCTGCAGGAAATGCTCAACCAGGAACTGATGCAGAACCCGATCCTCGAGGAGGTGTTCGAGGCCCCGCACGACCCCAGGATGGACACGGAGCTCCGGGATGGGCCTCCGGCCGAGGCGCCCGCCGACGGGGAGCGCGACTCCTTCGATGAGATCGATTTTCGCTATTTTTTCGACGAGTACCTTGACAGCGGGTACCGGACCCGGGAGGTCGAAGACCCGGACAGGCCGGGGTTCGAAGCCTTTCTCTCCCGCGCTCCCTCGCTTTCGGATCACCTCGAATGGCAGCTGGGGCTCAGCGACATCCCCACGCGCCTGGCCGGCATCGCCCGGCACATCATCGGCAACCTGAACGAGGACGGCTACCTCCTGGCGGGGCTCGATGAGTTGGCCGAGGCGGCCGGGGCGACGGTGGCGGAGGTCGAAGAGGCGCTCGCGGTGGTGCAGGCGATGGACCCGATCGGCGTCGGCGCCCGGAACCTGCGGGAGTGCCTGCTCCTGCAACTGGACAACTTTGAACTCGGGGACACCCTCGAGCGCCGTATCGTCGACGACTGCCTGCCGTTGCTCGAGCGCCGGCGTTACAAGGAGATCGCCGCGCACACCGGGGCCGCCTTCGAGGAAGTGCTCGAGGCGGTGGAGGCGATCCGGCGGCTGATCCCGCGCCCGGGGCAGAAGTACAACTCCGCCGCGCCGAGCTACGTCGAGCCGGAGGTGACCATCGTCAAGGTGGACGGCGAGTTCATCGTTCTCCCCAATGACGATGGGATGCCGCAGCTGCGGCTGAGCCCCGCCTACCGCGAGCTGCTCAAGAGCAACGGGATCAACGGGGAGACCCGCACCTTCCTCAAGGAGAAGTTCCGCGCGGCCGTGGACCTGCTGCGCAGCGTCGGGCAGCGCAAGCAGACGATCTACCGGGTCTGCGTCGCGATCGTGAACCGGCAGCGGGAATTCCTGGAGCACGGCATGAGCCACCTGCGCCCGATGCTGATCAAGGACGTGGCCAGCGAGCTGGGGGTACACAGCTCCACCATCAGCCGCGTCGTCACCAACAAGTACGTCGATACCCCGCAGGGGGTGATGGAGCTGAGAAAATTCTTCACCATGGGGGTGGAGAGCCCCTCGGGGGAAGAACTCTCGATCGTGCAGGTCAAACTCAAGATCAAGTCGATCATAGAGGGGGAAAACAAAAACAAGCCCTATTCGGACAACCAGATCGGGCAGATACTGCGCCGGGACAACATCTTCATCACCCGGCGCACGGTGGCCAAATACCGGGAGCAGATGCAGATCACCGGATCGCGCGAGCGGAAGCTGGAGTACCTGGTTTAGCGCGCCCACGCTCCCCGGTTCGTGGTTTCGGACGAAAAATTCAGCCTGGAAGGGGAATGGCATGAAGGTGGAAATTACCGGCAGACGGATACTGATTACGCCCGCGCTCCGCGAGTATGTCCTCAAGAAGCTGCGCAAGTTCACCAAGGTATTCGGCGAGGATATCACCTTTCACGTCGTCGTCGACGTGGAGAAGAATCGGCAGATAGCTGAAATCCTCCTGAAGACGAAGATGCTGAACCTCGCCGGCAAGGGCGAGACCGACGACATGTACAATTCGATCATGGCGGCCATTGAGAAGCTCGAACGCCAGGCGCTCAAGCACAAGGGGAAGATCATCGAGGGGAAACGGCAGCGCGCGCAGGCCAAATCGGTGGCCACCAAGCTCGGGATCGGGGAGCCCACCAGCCGCTCGCTCCCGCCTAAGGACAGCGTCGTGCGCGAGGAGAGCGTACAGAAAAAGCCGATGACGGTGGAGGAGGCGACGCTGGAACTGACCCGCTCCGACTACCCCTTCGTGGCGTTTCGGAATTCCGATTCCGGCGAGGTCAACATCCTGTACCGGCGCAAGGACGGGTCGCTGCGGCTCATCCACACCCATTAGATCGAAAGAGGCGGCCGGGCCGGGGCCGCGCCCGGTCCGGCCGCGGACATCCATGAACGACTCCACCACCACCGGCGACCCGGGAAGCACGCTCACTGTCGGCGAGCTGCTGAGCGACCCCGCCCTGGAACTCGATCTCGAGCTCCTGCAGGGGCACGAGGCGATCTCCAACCGGATCCGCTCCCCCCGACTGCAGAATCTGGGGATGGCCCTGGTCGGTTCCTCCGAGGAGGTGCATCCCGACCGGGTGCAGGTCATCAGCGGCGCGGAAGCGGGATACCTCGAGTCGCTCGGCGCCGAGGACCGCGTCCGGGCGATCGAGCGGCTCGAGAAATACGACATTTGTTGCATCGTGGTCACCCAGGGGGTGGAGATTCCGGGAGAACTGCTCACGCTCGCGTCCGGGCGTTGGATCCCCGTCATCCGGAGCGGGGCCCCCGGTGACGTCTCGATCGAAACGATCGCGCGCTACCTAGAACGGCGTCTGGCGCCGCGGATCACCATCCATGGCGGGCTGCTGGAGATCTTCGGCCTGGGCGTCGTCATCCTCGGCCCCTCCGGCATAGGCAAGAGCGAGTGCGCGCTGGACCTGGTGCTCAAGGGGCACCGCTTGATCGCCGACGACTACATCGAGATCACGCGGCGGGGGGAGCAGGGGCTCATCGGCGAGGGGGGGAAGGCGCTGCCCCACCACATGGAGCTCCGGGGGCTGGGCATCATCGACATCCGGGAGATGTTCGGCGTCTCGGCTACCGGCGCCGCGCAGGCCATCGACTTCATCGTGCGCCTGGAGCGCTGGCGCTCCGACGGGGCCTACGACCGGCTGGGGCTGGAGCGCGCGGGCGTGGAGTGGCTCGGGGTGATCGTCCCGGTGATCGACCTCCCCGTCGCCCCCGGGCGCAACATCGCCACCCTGGTGGAGGTGGCCGCGCGCATCGTCCTGCTGCAGCGGGGGCACAAAACCAACCTGGTTCAGGTCTGATCTGCTACAATGCGGGCGTCGGGGCCGGGGATAGGGGGCGCGTATGGCACTGCATGACCTGGTGATCGTCACGGGCATGAGCGGGAGCGGGAAGGGGACGGTTCTCAAGACCTTCGAGGACCTGGGATTTTTCTGCATCGACAACCTCCCGGTGCCGCTGATCCCCAAATTCCTGGAGGTGTTCAACGTCTCCGGCGGCGTCTTCAATCGCGCGGCCCTGGTTATCGACATCCGCGCGGGGGAGACCTTGGTCGACCTGGTGCGCATGCTGGACGAATTGCGCCGGTCGTCCTTCCGCCTCTTCGTCCTCTACCTGGAGGCGCAGGACGATGTCGTGGTGCGCCGCTTCAGCGAGACGCGCCGGCCGCACCCGCTCATCGAGGGGAGCTCGATCCGGGACGCCATCCGCAGCGAGCGGCGCCGGCTCGAGAAGCTGAAGGAGCTGGCCGACATGACGATCGACACCTCCAACCTCACGGTGCACCAGATCAAGGCGACGGTGGTGCAGAAGTTCCGCGGCCGCTCGCGGGGATCGGCCCTGAAGGTGGTGGTGATGAGTTTCGGCTACAAGCACGGGATCCCGCTCGAGGCCGACCTGGTTTTCGACGCCCGCTTCCTCCCCAACCCTTTTTTCGTCCCGCGCCTGCGCGGGTTGACCGGGCGCGAGCCGAAGGTGAAGGCGTTCCTCCGCTCCTTTCCCGAAACGGGGGAGTTCGTCCGCAGGGTGGGGGACCTGCTCCAGTACCTGCTCCCCCATTACCAGCAGGAAGGGAAGAGCCAGGTCACCATCGCCGTGGGGTGCACGGGGGGACGGCACCGTTCGGTCTTCATAGCCGAGGAACTCGGGAAGGTGCTCCGCGGGCGCAAGCGGAGCCTGCAGGTACTGCATCGGGACGAGGGGGTCTGACATGATCGGGGCGTTGGTGGTGACTCACGGGCAGTTGGGGCAGGAACTGGTGGCGGCCGCGGAGATGATCGTGGGGGAAATCTCCCACATCCGGGCGATCTCCATCGGGTGGCACGACGATGTCAACGAGGCGCAGAAGGACATCGAGCGGCGCATCGGCGAACTGGACAACGGCAAGGGGGTGCTCCTGCTGACCGACATGTTCGGCGGCACCCCCAGCAACATCGCCTTCGCTCTCTACGAACCGGGGAAGATCGACATCGTGACCGGGGTCAACCTTCCGATGATCATCAAGATCGTCAACCAGAAGGAGTCTGACACCCTCGACTCGCTCGCCCGCATCGTGCGCGACCAGGGGCGCAAGAGCATCGCCATGGCCGGCGATTTTCTCGACGCATGATCCGCCAGACCCTGATGGTAGCCAACCGCTTGGGGCTGCATGCGGGTGCGGCGGCCAAGCTGGTCCGCCTGGCCTCGCGCTACTCGAGCGAAGTGGTCCTGGGGCGCGAGGGGGCCAACCAACGGGTTGACGCCAAGAGCATTCTGGGGGTGCTGATGCTTGCCGCCGGCATGGGGACGCGGCTGGTGGTGAGTGTCGAAGGGGAGGACGAGGCCGAGGCGGCCGAGGCGATCCGCCGGTTGTTTGAAGACAGGTTCGGAGAGGTGCCCTGATGGCTGCGAAGCCCGAAATCACCTTCAGGGGCCATGGCGTGTCACCGGGCGTGGCTTGGGGCCGGGCGCTCAAGATCGACAGCCAAAACCGGGTGATGCTCAGGGTCGAGGTCGCCGACCCTGAGTCCGAGGTCGCCCGGTTCCTGAAAGCGGTCGAGATGTCCAAGATCCAGCTGCAGGAACTCAAGGGGCGGCTGGAGGAGAAGGTAGGGGTCGAGCATGGTGTCATCCTCGACGCCCATTTCCTGATCCTGGACGACCGGGTCCTGCGCGAGGAGATCGTCGAGAGGATCCGCGCCCAGCGGGCCAACGCCGAGTGGGCCGTCACCCAGGCGACCGAACGGCTGATCGCGGCCTACAAGTCGCTCGAGGACGAGTATTTCCGCGAGCGGCACAGCGACATCGAGCACGTGGCGGAGCGCATCCTTCTCAATCTCTCCGGTGACAGCGCCTTCGGCCTGGGTCGGTTGCCTGAGGATGTGATCCTGGTCGCGCGCGACTTCAACCCCTCCAACTTCGCGACCATGGACCTGGGGCGGGTGCGGGGCCTGGTGCTCGAATCGGGGGGACGCACCTCCCACACCGCCATCCTCAGCCGCGGGTTGAGACTCCCGGCCGTCATGGGGCTTTGCGATATCCTCGCCTCGGTCTCGACCGGGGACCTGCTCCTCGTCAACGGCGACGGGGGACAGGTGATCGTCCACCCCACCCACGAGCACCTCGAAAACGCCCGGCGGCAGAAGGAGGCGCTCGCGGCCGCGGCAGAGGCCGCCGGACCCATGGAGACCGCCGCCGCGACCGCTGACGGGATGGCGCTCTCGCTCCGGGCCAACACCGAACTCCCGCACGAACTGACGGCGGCCATCGCCTGCGGTGCGGAGGGGATCGGGCTCTACCGCTCCGAGTTCCTCTTCTTCGCCCACCCGCACGGCTTTCCGAGCATGGAGGAACAGCGGTCGGTCTACTCGACGCTGGCACGCGCCATGAGCCCCCACCCGGTGGCCATCCGCACCCTGGACGCCGGTACGGAGCGGCTGGGGGAGGGCGGGGAGCGTTCGACCAACCCGAGCATGGGGCTGCGGGGGATCCGGCTGAGCCTCGCGCTCCGGGACGCCTTTCGAGAGCAGGTCGAGGCGATCGTGCGCGCGGGCTCCGACGGGAACATCGAGATGCTCCTCCCGATGGTCTCGACCGTGGAGGAGATCCGGCAGGTGAAGGACCTCCTGGCCGAGGTCCGGTCCGGGCTCGAACGCGCCGGGATCCCGGCCGCGCCGGTGCCGCTCGGGGTGATGATCGAGGTCCCGGCGGCGGTGCTGGTGCTCGAAACCTTGGCGCGCGAGGCTGATTTTCTCTGTGTCGGGACCAACGACCTGATCCAGTACGTGATGGCGGCCGACCGGGGGAATCCGGCCGTGGACTACCTGTGCCAGCCGCTGCACCCCTCGGTGCTCGCGTGCCTGGGGCGGATAGCCGAGGTCTCCGGGCGGATGGGGAAGCCGGTGCGGATCTGCGGCGAGATCTCGTCCAACCCCTTCTTCGCCGTCCTGCTCGTGGGGATGGGGTTCCGGCAGCTGAGCATGACCCCCCTGGCCATCCCCGCCATCCGCCGGGCCCTGGGGAAAGTGTCGGTGGCGGCCGCGCGCCGGGTGGCCGAGCGCGCCCTGACCTTGGCCACGACCGGGGAGGTGTACGACTACCTGGTTCCCGAGGTGTCGTGCCTGGTCCCGATCGACCTGTCCCCCTACGAAAAAGAGATCCGCCCGAGCAGGCATGAATAGAGGCCGGATCCCGGGGCTTACGCCCAGGGACCCGGCCGTGAAGCGGGTTACAGCTTGATCATCGTGGCCTTGAGCACCCCTTCGGTCGCGACCAACTCCTTGAGGACCGCGTCGCTCACCTCGTCGTCGACGCTCACGAAGGACACCGCCTTTTCCCCCTTCCGGCTCCACTGCATGGCGGCGATGTTGATGCCGTGGCGCCCCAGCAGGGTGCCGATCCGGCCGATGGTGCCGGGCTGGTCGACGTTCTGGATGGCGATCACGTTGGGCCTCGGTTCGAAGTCGAGCTTGTAGCCGAAGAAGTCGACGATGCGCAGCTCCTCGCGGGCGAAGACGGTGCCCGAGATCTCGCGCATGCGGCTCTTGGCGTGGAAGCGGACGGTGATCAGGTTGGTGTACTTGTCCAGGTGGGAGCTGCGGCTCTCGACCAGCCCGATCCCCATCCCCTTGGCGATCAGCTCGGCGTTGACGTAGTTGACCGTCTCCTTGACGACCGGGTAGAGCAGCCCCTTGAGCACCGACAGCGACAGTACCTTCGTCTCCTTGTCGGCCAGGTCGCCCGAGTAGACGATCTCCACCTTCTCAACAGTCTCCTTCTCCACCTGGTAGTAGATCCGCCCGAGCATCTCGGCCAGGGTGATGTAGGGCTTGAGCAGCTCGAGGTCGCCGCTCTTGAGCGGGGGCATGTTGACGGCGGCCACTATCTTCCCCTGGAGCGCGTCGGCGACCAGACGGGTGATCGCGGTCCCCACGTTGTAGTTGGCCTCCTCGGTCGAGGCGCCCAGGTGCGGGGTGACGATCACGTTGTCCAGTTCGAGCAGCGGGTTCTGGTACGTCTGCTCCTCGGGTGGCTTGTCGTAGCCCGGCTCCGGGTCGAGCACGTCGATGCCGGCCCCGGCTACGTGGCCGCTCCGGAGGGCGGCGACCAGGGCGGCCTCGTTGACCAGCCCGCCACGGGCGGCGTTGACGACGTAGACCCCCTTCCGGCACAGGGCCAGCTCCCGCTCCCCCACCATCCCGATCGTCTCGGCCGTCTTCGGGGTGTGGATCGTGACCAGGTCGGCGCGGCGGAGCAGCTCGTCCAGGGTGGCGCACTTTTCCACCCCGAGCCGGGTGAACTTGTCGTCGGTGATGTAGGGGTCGTAGGCGATGGCCTTCATGTTGTGACCGATCAGCTTGCGCGCCACGATCGAGCCGATCCGCCCCAGCCCGATGATGCCCACGGTCTTGCCGTCGAGTTCCCGGCCGAGGTACTGGTTGCGACGGAAATCGCGCGCGCGGCAGGCGGCGCTCGCCCGGGTCAGGTTGCGGAAGAGGGCGCAGGCCATGGCGATGGCGAGTTCGCCGGCGGCCATGGTGTTGCTCTCCGGGGTGTTGACGACGACAATCCCCTTCTCGGTGCAGGCGTCGACGTCGATGTTGTCGATGCCGTTGCCGGCGCGCCCGACCACTTTAAGCTTGACCCCGCGCTCGATCAATTCCCGGTTCACCTTGGTGACGCTGCGGACGATGATGGCGTCGTAGTCGCTGATGATGTCGAGCAGTTCCTGGTGAGAGATGCCGTAGCGGACATCCAGATCGAAGCCCTCCGCGCGGAGGACCTGTAGCCCTTCTTCGGCGATTCTCTCGGTGACGATGATCTTCATTGCTATGCCTTTCCGTAAAAATGCCCGGCCGCGCATCGCGGCCGGGTTCTTAGTGGGCTTTGGTTTGACCCGCCCCCGTGACTCGTTCGACCGTCAGCGGCATTTCGAACACCCGTAAACCGGTCGAGTCGAACAGGGCGTTGGCGATCGCGCCGCCGACCGGAACGATGGCCGGTTCTCCCCCCCCTTGGGGGGCGAGCGCGTCGTTTTTGACTACGAAGGCGTCGATCGCCGGGAGCATGGAGAACCGGGGGATGCGGTACTGGTGGAAATTGGTGGTGAGGATCTTCCCCCCCTGAAACTCGATCTCCTCGGTGAGCGCGTAACCGAGCCCCATGGTGATGCACCCCTCCATCTGCATGACGGAGCCCTTGGGGTTGACGCACACGCCCATGTCCTGGGCCGCGGTGATGCGCCGCACCGTGATCCTCCCCCCGTCGACCGAGATCTCGGCGATCTCCGCCACGTAGCTGCCGGCGTCGATGCCGCAAGCCATCCCGATCCCGCGCCGGCTCGGGGCCGGGGCCGGGGAGTAGCCGAATCGGCGGGCCGCCTCCTCGAGCACACGGCGCATGCGCGCATCGGAGGTGTTGCGCAGGCGAAACTCCAGCGGGTCCTCCTCGAGGTGAGCCGCCATGATGTCGATCTGGCTTTCGCGGGCGAACACGTTGATATTGGCGCCGGGCGCCCGCCAGGTGCCGGTGTTGAACGGGTGCACCCCCGGGGCTGCCATCCAGGAGCCGTAGACCCGCATCAGGTTGTGGGGGACGTCGTAGAACTGCTCGGCGCTCCGGTTGCCGGCGTAATAGACTTGGTAGTCCCAGAGGCAGATCTTCCCAGCGGAGTCGATGCCCGAACGGATCTTCACGATGGCGGCGGGGCGGAAAGCGTCGTAGAAGAACTCCTCCCGCCGGTCGAAAGCCACCATCACCGGCTTGCCGGTCACGACCGCCAGCCGGGCGGCCTCGAGTGCTTCGTTCGAGGTGATGCTCTTTCCCCCGAAACCTCCCCCCACCTGTGGAGTGATGATGCGCACCTTCCCGGGCGCCGGCTTCAACTGCGAGGCGATCTGGGTCTGGGCCATGAAGGGAGCCTGGGTGGAGAGCCAGAGGGTGAGCTTGTCCCCCTCCATCCGGGCCACGGCCGTGTGAGGCTCCATCGGGGCGTGAGCCCCGTACCCGTTGTAGTACGCATGTTCGAAGATCCTGACCGCCGCCTTCTCCCCTTCGGCGAGGTCCCCCCGCTTCTCCTGGGATTGGGGCTGGGGTGCCTTCGCGAGGAGATGTTCAAAAATGCTTTTTTGATCGACCTTTGTATCAGGAATTTCATATTCAGCTTTAACTTTGGAGCGCGCCAGCCGGGCAGTTTCCGGGTCCTCGGCCAGGAGCGCGACGAGCCCCTCCTCCCGTACGACGCGCACCCCGGGGACCTTTTCCGCCTCGGAGGTGTCCACTGTCCGGAGAGTCGCGCCGTGGGCCGGGGGGCGCACCAGGGCGGCGTAGAGAAGCCCGGGGAAGCGGAGGTCGCCGGCGTATTTGGCCGCCCCCGTGACCTTGGCCCTCCCGTCGAGGCGCTCGACCGATTGGCCGATCACCTTGAACTCGGCCGGCGTTGTTACGGCCGGCTTGCGGGCGGGCTTGCGCGTGATCTTCTCCCCGCGCGCGAGGTCGGCGTAGGCCACCCGTTTTCCCGAACCAGCCACCACCGCTCCATTCTCCGCCTTCAGCTCCGACACGGGTACGGAGAGGCGTTCGGAGCCGAGCTCCAGCAGGATTTCCCGCGCCTCGGCCGCGGCCGAGCGCAGGGCGGCGCCGTAGACGCTCACCGACATCGATCCGAAAGTGCCCATGTCCCAAGGGCAGAGGTCGGTGTCCCCCATGACCATGTCGATCGAGTCGACCGGGACGGCGAGTTCCTCCGCCGCCATTTGGGCCAGGGCGGTGGTGTTGGCCTGCCCCATCTCGATCTTGCCTGAAAAGACGGTGACGCGGCCGTCAGCGCCGATGCGCAGGTAGGCGTTCCAGTCCGAGGCTCCGGCGGGAGGGCCGAAGCCCGGCATCTTCCCTTTCGGCGCCTGGGCGAGGCCCCGGGACGAAAAACAGAACACTAGGCCCCCGCCGATGAATTTGGCAAAATCGCGGCGCGAGTACCGGGCCGTGTAAGGATTTTCCTTCATCACCCCCTCCTTTCGCGGCTGACGCTCTCAATCGCCTCCACGATACGCTTGTGCGCCCCGCAGCGGCAGAGGTTGTTTTCCATCCCGCGTAAGATCTCCTCGCGGGTGAGCTTGGGATTCCTCTCCAGCAGTGCGGCGGCATTCAAGAGCATCCCCGGGGTGCAGAAGCCGCACTGGACCGCCCCGTGCTCGATGAACGCCTGCTGGAGCGGGTGGAGGTTCTTCCCGTCGGCCAGCCCCTCGATGGTGGTCACCCTCTTTCCGGCCACGCCCTTGATGTCGGCCATGCAGGAGCGCACCGTGGCCCCGTCGACCAGAACGGTGCAGGCGCCGCAGATGCCGGTCCCGCACCCGTACTTGGTTCCGGTCAGGCCGATTTCGGTCCGGAGCACCCATAGGAGCTTCCGGTCCCCCTCGACGTCGACCGCGGCCGTTTTTCCGTTCAGCGTAAAACGTATGGTTTCCTTCATCGTTTCCCCCCGTCCGGCTGATGGAACAATTTTTTTATTCTATCAAAAGGCGGGCCCGGGGGCGTAAAAAAGAAGCCCCGATTTCACTCCCATCCCGTCTCCCCTCCCTGCGCTGTAATAAACTTACTGATCCCCGCAGGAAAACGAACGCGCCAGGCGCGGCTCGGCCGACCCGAGGTGCCCGGGGTGCAGGAGTTCTCTCCGAACGGCGGCATGTACGCATACCCGGGAGACGGTGGAAACCGGCAGCCGGTTCCTATCTCGTCACGTCGATGAGCGACATCGGGTCGACGCGGGCGCCCGAAAGGGTGACGGTCCAGTGGAGGTGGGGGCCGGTCACGCGGCCGGTGGCGCCCACCTTGCCGACGAGATCCCCTTTTCGGACCACGTCCCCGACCTTGACCGATATTTCAGAGAGGTGGGCGAGGTAGGAGCATAAGCCCAGGCCATGGTCGAGGATCACGGTGAGGCCGGAGTAGTAGAGGTCGGAGGCCAGGGCCACGCGCCCGGCGTTGGGGGCGGCCACGGGGGTGCCCGTCTTCCCCCTGAGGTCGACGCCGGTGTGCGGTTTGCGCTCCTGGCCGTTATAGACCGTGCGCTTGCCAAAGGCGCTGATGACCTCGCCCGGGACCGGTTTTGCAAAGGACCCCCGCCAGTGACGCGTCATCGACAGGGTGCTGAAAACATTTTCCACCTCGGCACTCTCGCGCTCGATCCGGGCGAGCACTTCGGCCGGCGGCGTTACGTATTTCGGCTCCACTTTGAGGCGGCGGGTGGGGAAGCTCCGGGCGCGTACCGTGAGGGTGTCGCTCCCCGAGATCTTTTTCCCCCCGGGGAGGGTCCCCTCGAGCCGCAGGGTGTGCGTCCCCGGCTTCGTGCCCAAGTCGACGCCCACGAGCGCGTTCCAGTTCCCCCCCTCGCGAAAGGCGGGGAAGGAGCGGCCGAAGGCCCTGATTTCGAGGGTGTCGAGTTCGGCGCCGATCTTGAGGAGCACGACTTCGCCGGGGGTGAGAGGGCCCGCCTTCTTCTCGACCGGAATAGGGCGGTCGGACGCCCGCACGGGAGAGGGGAGTGAAACCAGGAGCGGCAGGAGCAGGGCCAGGAGTCGAATGCGCATGGTGCAATTGTAGCGCGACGGCGCGCCGATTTCGAGCCTTTCCGGCCGCGGCGGCCGGGAAGGGGTGGAAAGTCGGGCCGCTTTTTGTTTTAATTCCCGTAGGCCATCAAAATCATTACCTTGGAGGGAACCATGAAAAGGAAAACGGTGGGAGTGCTGCTGTCCGGTTGTGGAGTACAGGACGGGAGCGAGATCCACGAGGCAACGCTCACGCTCTATTTTCTCGACAAGATGGGGGCCGACATCCTCTGCATGGCGCCGGGTAAAAACCAGATGGACGTGGTGAACCACGTCACCGGCTCCCCCGTGGAGGAGACGCGCAACTGCCTGACCGAGGCCGCGCGCATCGCACGGGGGGAGATCCGCGACGTAAAGACGGTAATGACGGATGCCATCGACGCCCTCATCATCCCGGGCGGGTTCGGGGCGGCCAAGAACCTCAGCACCTTCGCCGTCGACGGCGCCCACAGCATCGTCGACGGGGACGTGGCGGCGCTCTTGCGCGAACTGGTGCGCGCGGGCAAACCGATCGGCGCCCTCTGCATCGCCCCCGCCATCCTCGCCGCCCTCTTCGGGCGGGAGTTTGCCCCGACGCTCACCATCGGGATGGACGAGGCCACCGCCGGGGTGCTCGAGGAGATGGGGGCCAGGCACCGGAAGGCGCAGGCGACCGACATCGTTGTCGACGAGAAGCTCCGGATCGTGACCACTCCCTGTTACATGATGGCCCAGGGGATCGCCGAAGTGGGGGTGGGCGTGGAGAAGCTCGTGGCCCGGATCCTCGACATGATCGCATGAGGGGGCTCGACACGGTCCTGTTCGACTGGGACGGGACGCTGATCCATTCGGAGCGGGCGTGCTTCGAGGCTTTCAGCTCGAGCATGGCCCATTTCGGCATCCCCTTCAACGAGGAGATCTACACCCGGCACTTCACCCCCGACTGGCGGAGGATGTACCGCGAACTGGGCCTCCCCGAGAGCCGGTGGGCGGAGGCCGAAGCGTTATGGGCGCGCCGCTACGGGGAGCGGGTGCCGGAAATGCGGGCCGGGGCGGGGGATACCGTGCGCGCCCTCAGGGAGCGCGGTTGCGCCCTCGGGGTGGTTTCCAGCGGCTCCCGCGCCCGCGTGAAGGGGGAGATCGCCGCCCACGCCCTGGAGGGGTGTTTCGACGCCGTGGTCTGCGCCGAGGACGTCGGCCGTCCCAAGCCCCACCCCGAGGGGGTGCTCTCGGCGCTCGCGACGCTCAAGCGCGCCGCCGCGCGCGCCTGCTACGTGGGGGACCACCCGGTCGACATGGAGACGGGGCGACGGGCAGGGGTGCGCGTGTTCGGGATCCGGAGCGGCTTCCCGGGCCCGGGGCTCGCGGCGGCGGCCGACCGGCTGCTGTCGTCGCTCGACGAACTGCTTCTCCTCTTTCCCAAAAACCAGGTGTAGCGCACCACATCTCCGCCTGGTCAAGAGCCGGTTTCCCGCTTGTCCGGCCGGGGACTTCCGGCGCCGCGCGCGGCGACCGAGAGCACCCCGTCCAGGTCGAACGGGATCGCCCGGATGACCGACGGGATCAGCGCTCCCCCCCGTCGGGCTCCGCGAGTCCCATCCTGGCCGAGGCGCGGCGCGCGGCGAGGGTGAGGGGGTCGTCCCCGTCGGCCCCCCGCCACCCGTCCCAGAAAAGGCTCATCTCACGCCGCGCGGCTTCCGCCGCCCCTTTGCGCTGCAGCAGTTCGGCCAGGTGCAGCCGGGCTTCGGCGTAATGGGGGTTGTAGGTGAGGCTGTCGAGGTAGGCCTGCTCGGCTTCTTCCTCCTGCCCCATCCGTTCGAGGAGCTTCCCGATACGGTCGAGAAAGAACGCGCAGTCGTACGGGGTACTCCAATACCCAAGCTTGTCCCGGATCCAGACCAGGTCGTTGATGGCGGCCGTGGCCTCGGCCCGGCGCCCCTCCTCGGCCAGGATGCTGGCGTTCAGGTAGAGCCAGTACTTGTAAGCCGGCTTGTAGTTCATGGCCGTGATGGAGCTGGAATCGAGGATGGTGCGCAGCTGCCCCAGCGCCCGGCGCGCGGCCCCGGGGTCGCCTCCGTCGATCTCGATCATGCCGAGGATCCAGACCAGCTCGTCGTGGGGGGCGTCGTACTGCACCGGGCCGAGCAGGCCCAGGCCGCGGCGGCACATTTCGCGCGCCTCGGCCATCCGGCCGGCGCGGTAGTCGACGTAGGCCAGCGCCGCGTACGACTGCGCCTTCTGCACCTTGTCGTCCGTGGCGGCGACCAGCTCGGTGAGCCGCCGGCGGGCGGCGCCGCTTTGCCCGCCGAGCATCTCGATGAAGGCCAGGGTGCGGATGGCGTAGTAGATTTCGGGGTCCATAGCGATGGCGCGCGCCTTCATCTCCCGTGCCTGGGCATACTCCCCCGCCTGCATGTGGGCGTCTCCGAGGCTGTCGTAAGCGTTGGCGCTCGGGTCGAGCTCCAGGTAGCGCCGGCAGGCTTCGAGCGCCCGCGCGTGCTCCCCCTTCCAGGAGTAACAGTACGCCAGGTGGTTGTAGACCCGGGCGTAATCGGCGTCGAGGCTGAGCGCGTCCCGGTAGCGGCTGATCGCCTCGTTGACGTCGGCGGTATGGAAGTATGATTCGGCCAGCTCGTAGAGGTACTCCCGCTTGTGCGGGCGCAGGCCGATGAGACGCTGCAGGTAGACCCGCTCCTCGAAGGGCTGGCCGAATACGCGGGCCAGGAAGGCCTCCACCCGCAACTGATCCTCCTCGGTCAGGGAACCCGTCCGGCGCCGCGCGGCCAGGATCTCCGATTGCGCCGCGTCCCATTGGTTCTGGAAGATCCGGACCTCGCCGAGCTTGAGGTGGGCCAGGGCCAGGTTGGGGTCGATTTCGAGCGCGGAACGGAGTTCCCGCTCGGCCGTGTTCATGTCGAAGCTCTCCCAGGCGTGCGCGCCGCGGTGGTAGTGGCGCAGGGCGTCCCAGCGCGACGATAACAGTTCGACCGCCGTCCGGTGGGAGCGGGGGGTGGTGCGGTAGCGGCGCTCGGCCACCGCGGGGTCGTACTCCCGCAGCGTGTAGAGCGCCAGTTCATCAATTCCCTGGTTGAGGAGGTCGTCCACCCCCCGGAAGCGCTTCACCAGCACCTTTCTGCGGCCGTGCACCTGGCACTCGAGGCGGATCTCGAGCAGTCCCAGCGAGTCGCTCACCTGCCCGGAGACGCGCATGGCCGGTTCCAGCCGCTCCCGGCGCCAGAAGGCGATGCGTGCCGGCAGGGAACCGCTCCCGCCGCTCTGTCGGCGCGCCTGCTCCATGCGGAGCAGGTGACCGAATTCCTGGCGGTCGAGGACGCTGATTTCGGGGAACTGGGAGAGAGTGCGATTGAGGGCGAAGCCCACCAGCGTCGGATCGACCGACTCCGATCCCCCCGAGAACGCCTCGAACTGGATGCAGGGGAGGTAGGCGGGGCGGGGAAGGATGAACAGTGCCAAGGCCGGCGCGGCCAAAAGGACCAGGAGCGCCAACGGCGCAACCGCCGGGCGGCGCAGTGGACGGAGGACCGACCGCAGCCGGCGTGCCCCGCCCGCGCAGAAAGCGGCCGCCGTGGCGACAGGACCGCCCGCCGCGCCTCCGGGACGGGCCCAAGTCAGGGGGGCGCGCTGCGCCGGCGGTTCGGCGCCGGCCGCCGCGGGGACGGGGATAGGCCGGACCCCCCGCGCCAGCTCGCGGTCGCGCCGGATGCGTTTCAGATCGGCGCGCAGGTCGGCCGCGGTCTGGTGGCGCAGCTCCTGGTCCTTTTCGAGCAGGCGGCAGATGACGTCTCCCAGCCGCGGCGAGATCTCCGGGTTGAGCCGGTTCGGAGGGGCGGGGACTTGGGTCAGGATCTGCTGGAACAGGACGGGCTGCGATTTGCCGGTGAAGGCGGGGATTCCGGTGGCCATCTCGTAAAGGACCGAACCGAGCGAGAAAAGGTCCGAGCGCCCGTCGAGTTCCTCTGCGAGGGCCTGTTCGGGTGACATATAGGGGAGAGTGCCGACGGCTACCTGCGGGGAACTGCGGTACTCCGGGGCGATCTCGTCCGCCGGACTTTCCCCCGCTTCTTCGCCCGCCGAGGCCAGCTTGGCCAGGCCGAAATCGAGGATTTTGACGCCGCCGCGCCGGGTTACGAAGAGGTTCGCCGGTTTGAGGTCGCGGTGAATGATCCCCTTGGAGTGAGCCGCATCCAGGGCGTCGGCGATCTCGAGCCCGAACGAGAGGATCCGGTCCTCCTCGAGCGGCCGTCCATCCAGGAGCTGCCGCAGGGTTTCCCCCTCGAGCAGTTCCATGGCGATGAAGGGGCGCCCCTCGTGTTCCCCGATTTCGTAAATGGTGCAGATGTTCGGGTGGTTCAGTGAAGAGGCCGCGCGCGCCTCGCGCTTGAAGCGCTGCAGGTAGGCGGGGAGGGCCGCCAGCCGTTCGGGCAGCAGCTTGAGGGCGACCTCGCGACCGAGGCGGGTGTCGCGGGCTCGGTAGACGAGCCCCATTCCCCCCTCCCCGAGCTTCTCCAGGATCTCGTAGTGTCCAACGACTTCGGCCATCTGCCTTCCCCCGGGTCGGCTGCGCGCCGCGGTGAGACTACCATAACCCAAAAGTCGTGTTGAAACCAGCGGCCCGTGCGCCGCCCGGGGCGCCCTGCACGGCCGGGTCGGGCCTCCCCGGCATACGAAAGGAAAAAGCTTTTGAAAATGGGGCGGGGTCGTTACAATGGCGGAAAAAGCGGGTGGTGGGCGCCACAGGACTCGAACCTGTGACCCCTGCGGTGTGATCGCAGTGCTCTACCAGCTGAGCTAGGCGCCCCCCGGTGCAGATAGTTTGTAACATTCCAGTTCCCATTTGTAAATAGACTTTCCTCTGGAGGTGCGTTTCATGTCGGACCATAGAAGGCATTCCCTCAGGACCTGGATTCTCTCCCTCGTCCTCGCCGCGGTCGTCCCGACGGCGGCGGCTCCCGGCGCCGCCGCGCAGGACTCCGATTTGGAGCAGATCAAGTACGCGGAGGACTACGAGCGTCTCCAGGGGATCGCGGCGGTGAAAAACCCGGTCACCCGGGCGGAGCGGCTCGTGGCGCTCTACAAGGATCGGCCCGATATGGATGTCAAGCTCGCCGTCTACGCCGACGGGTTGTTCACCGAGAACATGGACGCCCTCCTCAAGCAGCAGAACTCCGCCGGGGTCCGCGCCCTTTCGGAACGGGCCCTGGCCGTGCGCCCGAAGTTCGGCGAGGCCTACCTCTACCTCGGGGTGGCGCTCAAGAACGAAGGGAAATTCGACGAGGCGATGAAGGCGTTCGCCAAGGGCCACTTGATCGAGAACCGTTTCCAGAAAAGGGCGAAATCGCAGCTTGACATCCTCTACCGGGCGCGGAACAAGGGGAGCCTGGTCGGGCAGGAGAAGCTCATCGAGGCGGCGCGGCAGGAGCTGAAGTAAGAGCGCACCGCCCGCGCCCCGACCGCGCGGGCCCGGAGATGGCAACCGCACAGCCGGCGCACGCGGGGATACGCCACCGGTTCCGAGCGCCCGAACTTTATCTAAGACTTGAATGCTATAGTGTTAATAGCGATCAATAAAAGATTAATACAGAGCCAATGTAGCCGGGCCCGGAGACAACGGGGTTCTTTTGCCTTACGGTTTTGCGCTTACGATGGTTGTTGGTTGGGATTGTTCGTTGTGCCTATGGTGGATGGTGGGGGGATCGAACCCCCGACCTCCGCATTGCGAACGCGGCGCTCTCCCAGCTGAGCTAACCACCCACGGTCGGCATTTCGGATTCGCATTATCCATGATCGGGCCGCGGCTGTCAATCGGGGATCCACTTCCCGTCCGGCCTGGTCCGGGCGGGAGGGGGAATCGGGGACGGGAGGAGGAAAGGCCCAAAAATGACGGTAAGAAATTCCCACACCGGAAGGAGGGGCGTGATATACTCGCGTTTTTTATGATGCACAAAAATGCAGAACATACAACGGGACAGAGTGCAGGACGGCTTGACCTTTACCCACATTCCTGAGGATCAAAAGCTTGTCTGGAAAGAAAAACATCCCACCCCAAACAGCGGAACTGATCGATAAGGCGCTGGAAACCATCATCGACCAGTGGTACCTGAGTGTCAGCGACTATTACATCACCACGGAAAAGAAAGCGGAAAACCCCGACATCTTCAGCCCCGAAGAACTCAAGCGCTTTCACGACGAACATGGGCATAGAATAAAGTTCAACAAGGGGGACCTCGATTTCACCTACGGCTTGTCAGTGGTAGCCGACGAGGCGGAATGCGGCATCGAGGTGAGCGTCAACAACAAGGTTCCAAACTTCAACTACACCGAACTAGCACGCCGGATTGACGACTACTACCGGGTCAACTCTGAAACGCCGATCGAGGGCTTCAAGAAGATCCGGAAGATGCGCAACTGCGACGTGTTCACCCTCAAGGAAGATGTCGTCGGGAGCATCAAGGTGGAGACGCGCGAGGGGAAGGCCGACATCGTCCGGCTCTCCTTTGCCATTCGGAACAACCTGCTCGAGGAGCTGGTCGCGGATCCCGCCAACTTCATGGAACTGATCCGCCATTACTGCGTGGCGCCGCTCCGGCGTATCTACGCAGAGGTGTACCGGATGATCAAGCGGAGATAAGCGTACCGGTGGCACAGGAGGAGGCGGTCGCCGGTTGCCCGTTTTCGGAGCATCGAGGTTTCCGGGGCGGGCGGCGACGCGGCCTATTTCTTTCCTTCGGGATCCGGTGTCTCGGACGCCGCCCGGTCCAGGTAGATGGTGAACGGCCCGACCGGTTTGCGCGTCCCTTCTTCCTCTAGTTTCGGGATGTAGAGGGTGCTCCCCTCGAACAGGTTCTTCTTGAGGTTCGGGTTGGAGAAGAAGAGGAAGCCATCGGTGATCGATCCGGGAGCCATGGAGGCGTTGATCAGTTCCTTGCCGGTGAAATCGGCCAGCGGCGACCCCCCGGCGGCCCGGGATCCCATCAGGGGGATCCTGGCGCTCAGGCCGGCCCGGGTTACGTCGTCCACCACGATGGCCCCGGGGGTTGTGTAGACCTGTTCCCCGGCCGAGGTTATGAGGATGATGTTCCGGGTACGGATATTGAGAAAACCGGCCGTCCCGTTGTGAATGATGATATGGACGGGATAGTAACCGCGCGAGTTCAGGTCCTTGATGTCGAAGGCCGTGTATGATTTTTCGTCGTTCGGGTAAGGGTCGGCGGCGATGGTCGCCCCGGCCACGGTAGCCCGGGCGGGGTAGCTCTCGATCGCGCGGACCGGCACGGTCTTCATGACGTAATCGGCCGCCGGAGCGCTGACGGCCAGGACCAGGAACGAAACCCAAAAGCCCAATCTCTTCATAGTCCCAATATCATAACACACGCCCCTCCAAATCCTGGACATCCACCTATTGATTGCTGCAATGAAAAAGTGGATGTCCAGGATTGAGTTTTCGAGAGGGCATGGCTTGACAACAACGCACTCAGGTTCTATATATGGGTGACGCTGAAGGATGAGAGTTGGCGTAAGTTGCATTTATGATAAGCGTTTGGAAGTGGATCCGAATCACGAAGGAGGAGAGACATGGGTAAGATTATCGGAATTGACTTGGGGACCACCAACTCCGTTGTGGCCGTCATGGAGGGGGGGGAGCCCAAGGTGATCACCAATCCCGAGGGAAGCCGGCTCACGCCGTCGGTGGTGGCCATGGGGAAGAACGGCGAGCGTTTCGTCGGGCAGGTGGCCAAGCGGCAGGCGGTGACCAACCCCGAAAACACGGTGTTTTCCATCAAGCGGTTCATGGGGAGAAAGCTGGCCGAAGTTGACGAGGAGGCCAAGCTGGTCCCCTACAAGGTCCTCAGCGGCTCCAACGGGGACGTGGAGGTGAAGATGGGCGACAAGACCTATACTCCTCCCGAGATTTCGGCCATGATCCTGCAGAAGATGCGCCAGGCGGCCGAGGAATACCTGGGGGAGAAGGTGGAAAAGGCCGTCATCACCGTCCCCGCCTATTTCAACGACAGCCAGCGCCAGGCCACCAAGGACGCCGGGCGGGTCGCAGGGCTGGAAGTGGTCCGGATCGTCAACGAGCCCACAGCCGCGGCCCTGGCCTACGGCCTGGACAAGAAGAAGGATGAGACGATCGCCGTCTACGACTTCGGCGGCGGTACGTTTGACATCTCCATCCTGGAAGTGGGCGAGGGGGTCGTGGAGGTCAAATCGACCAACGGCGATACCCATCTCGGCGGCGACAACATCGACCAGCGGCTGATGGACTGGATCATCGAGGAGTTCAAGAAGGACCAGGGGATCGACCTCTCCAAGGACAAGATGGCGCTGCAGCGGCTGCGCGAGGCGGCGGAAAAGGCGAAGATGGAGCTGTCCACGGTGATGGAAACCGAAATCAGCCTTCCTTTCATCACCGCCGACGCCTCCGGGCCCAAGCACCTGAGCATGAAGCTTACGCGCGCCCGGTTCGAGCAGATGGTGGAAGACATCCTGCAGCGGACCATCGTCCCCCTCAAGCAGGCGCTCACCGACGCCGGCTTGAAGCAGGAAGATATCGACGAGGTGGTCCTCGTCGGGGGCTCGACCCGCATCCCGCGGGTGCAGCAGCTGGTGAAGGAGCTGTTCGGCAAGGACCCGCACAAGGGGGTGAACCCGGACGAGGTGGTGGCGGTGGGTGCGGCGATCCAGGCGGGGGTGCTCGCCGGCGACGTCAAGGACCTCCTGCTGCTCGACGTGACCCCGCTGTCGCTCGGCATCGAGACCCTCGGGGGGGTGTTCACCAAGTTGATCGAAAAGAACACCACGATTCCCACCCGCAAAGCGGAGATCTTCAGCACCGCGGCCGACAGCCAGACTTCGGTCGAGATCCACGTGCTGCAGGGGGAACGGGCCATGGCGCGGGACAACCGCACCCTGGGCAAGTTCCACCTGGTGGGGATCCCCGCGGCCCCGCGCGGCGTGCCGCAGATCGAGGTGACCTTCGATATCGACGCCAATGGGATCGTGAACGTCTCCGCCAAGGACATGGCGACGAGCAAGGAGCAGAAGATCACCATCACCGCTTCGAGCGGTTTGAGCAAGGAAGAGATCGAGCGTATGCAGCAGGACGCCCAGTCTCACGCCGAGGAAGACCAGAAGAACCGGGAGAAGATCGAGGCCAAGAACCGGCTCGACAGCCTGATCTACAATACCGAAAAGCTGTTGACTGAAAACCGCGACAAGATCTCCGAGACGGATGCCTCGACTCTCGACGCGGCGCTCGGGAAGGCCAAGGCGGCGCTCGAGGGCGCGGCCGAGGCGGCCGAGATGAACGCGGCGGCCGAGGAGCTGACGCGGGCGTCGCACAAGCTGGCGGAGGTGATGTACCAGCAGACCACCGGGCAGCAGGCGGCCGACGCGGGCGGTGGTGCGCCGGGCGGGGCGGATTCCTCGGGGAAGAAGGAGGATGACGTCATCGACGCGGAATATGTCGATATGGATAAAGACGGGCAGTCCTAGTCTGTACACTGCGGGCGGGCGGCCGGCTCTCCGCCCGCCCGCAGTGTATGTGCCATAACATAAAGAAAGAGGGAGTGATCTGGGTTCCACCACCGAATCTTTGCGAAATCGACGAACTGCCCGGGCCGGTCGACGGCGGGGGCGTGTGCATGAAGCTGGCCGACGGACTGCTCCACCCGGTGCTTCCCAAGAAGGGGGGCCGGGGGAGGGGCAAGGGGAAGAGGCGCTAGTATGACTGGCAAAAAGGATTTCTATTCCATCCTGGGAGTGCCGAAGGACGCCAAGGCGGCCGATATCAAGAAGGCCTACCGGCGGCTGGCCCGCAAGAACCACCCCGACGTGAACCCGGGGGACAAGTCCGCCGAGGAGCGTTTCAAGAAGATCCAGGAAGCCTACGACGTCCTTAGCGATGCCAAGAAGCGGGAGGTTTACGACCAGTACGGCTTCTATTCCGACAGTATCCGGGAGCAGGCGGGGAGCCGGGGGACGCGGGCCGGGGGCGGACCCTCCCCGGGCTTCGATTTTTCCGGGGCCGGTTTCGGCACGGGAGATTTCCGCGACATCTTCTCCGAGCTGTTTGGGCGTGGGAGGCCGGAGGCCCCGGCGCGGGGGGAAGACCTCGAGCAGCAACTCAACATCTCCTTCCTGGAGAGCATCCGCGGGCTGACGGCCCGGCTTGCCGTCTCCCGGCGCGAAACCTGCGGCTCCTGCGGCGGCACGGGGGCCGACCGTTCCCAGGGAACGCAGGTCTGCCCCCGCTGCCAGGGATCGGGGCAGGAGGAGCTCTCGCAGGGGTTCATGAGAGCTTCGGGTCCCTGCAGGATGTGCGGGGGGAACGGCCGGGTCGGGGGACGCTGCGGAAGCTGCGGCGGGTCGGGGCGCCGGCCGGTCCAGGAGACGGTGACGGTCCGGATACCCCCCGGGGTTGCCAACGGATACCGGATGAGGGTCGCGGGAAAGGGGAACGCGGGGCGGGACGGTACTCCCCCGGGGGACCTTTACCTCATCATTTCGGTGCGGCCGCATGAGTTTTTCCGCAGGGAAGGGAGCGACATTGTATGCACGGTGCCGATTACGGTGACGGAGGCGGCCCTGGGGGCCAGGATCGAGGTTCCCGCCATCGATGGGAAGGCGCTGCTGAAGATTCCTCCCGGCACCCAGAGCGGGCAGAAATTCCGGCTCCGGGGAAAGGGCGCCCCCTCCCTCAGGGGGGACCTCCCCGGAAACCAGATCGTCGAGGTACGCGTGGTGGTCCCGAGCGTGGCCGACGAGCGCTCCCGGGAGATTCTCCGGGAACTCGCGCGCCTGAACCCGGAGGATCCGCGCGCCGACCTCAAGGGGATATGACAGGAGGGTGATCCGTGGTAGGGTGCAAGCGAAGAGGCTACATGATCAGCTCGGTGGCGGAAAGGTACGGGATCCATCCCCAGACCCTGCGCTTGTACGAGCGGCTGGGGTTGCTCAAGCCCTCCCGCAGCGAGGGGAACACCCGGCTGTACACCCGGGAAGACCTCGAGCAGCTGGAGGTCATCCTGACCCTGACGCGGGAGCTGGGGGTGAACCTCGCCGGGGTCGAGGTCATCCTGCACATGCGGGAGAAGATGGAGAAGCTGCAACTGGAAATGGAGCAGCTGGTCGAATTCGTTCGCGAGCAGGTGTCCCCCGCCATGGCCCGTTCGATGAAGAGCGCGCTGGTGCGGGTGCCCACGACCAAGATTGTGAGGAGACGGAGATGAAGAGGATCGCCCTTTCCGGGCTGGTTATGCTGCTTGTCGCGCTCCTTCCGCTCCCCGTCGCCGCCGCGGAAGGGGACTATGAGCGGTCTTACGTGATCCTGATCAACGGGGAGCCGGCCGGGAGCGAAATCGTCCGGGAAACCGCCGGCGCCGACGGGACCCTGACCTCGGTTTCGGAGCACGAGATCGTCCTCACCGACGGGATCGAGGCCAACCGCGTGGCCTATACGGCCCGGACGGTGTTTTCCGCCGCGCGCGAACCTGTTTCCTATCACTTCCAGTACACGAGCGGGGCTTCGGGTGATTCCTTCGAGGTATCGGTCGCCGACGGCCAGGTCACCCGCGTGCTCACCCGCTCCGGGCAGACCAGCGAGGTCAGCGTCCCCATCCCGCCCGACATGGTGATCTTCGACTTCAACGTCTATCACCTGGCTGACGCCGTTGCGGCGCGCTACGACACGAAGAAGGGGGGGCGGCAGACGTTCGCCAACTTCATCCCGGTCGTCGGCGCCGACCTGCCGCTGGAGGTCACCGCGACCGGCACCGGTAGGTTAAAGACTCCCGCAGGCGACCTGGATGTCCGTAACTTCCGCTTTGACATGTCCGGGATCTGGACGGGAAACATCACCGTGGACGGGGTCAATCGCCTCGTCCGACTCGACATCCCCGCCCGGAACCTCGAGGTCGTGCGCGCGGACCTCATGCCGGGCGCCGCCCCGGCTCAACCGTCAGTTCCCTGAGTCGCAGATGACGCAATCCAGGATCTGCTTTTTCAGGAACTGCTCCGTCTCCTCCTTGTTCACCGGGCCGGCGGTAAGATAGCTGTAGAGAATGAAGGTGGCCACGAATTCCTGCCGCGAGTTGCGGCGGAAGGCGGACACCCGTGCGAGCGGCCGCTGGGTCTTGGCCGAGCCCACCTCTTTCATCTCGGCGCTGATGCGGATCGTCAGGGCGCACTGGTCGGTTTCATCCGTGGTGGATTCCTTCACCACTTCCTCGAAAAGGGGGAGGAACGCCTCGTACTGCTTCCGGATCTCCTCCGAAAGATCCTGATCAGGAGCCATGATCACCAGGCGCACGTTCTCGTGAATGGTGACTTCCCGCTGAACCTTTCCCTGTGCCCGGGCTTGCGCGCCCGAACAGAGCGCCAGCGCCGCCACCGCTGCCAATATCCGAATGTTGAAAAATCGCATAGTTTCTTCCTCTCAGGCCAGATGGGCATCCGAACGCCTGCCTGGGGGCGCCGGGCGCTCTCCGACACGGAATGTCGTGATTCGATCTTTGTCTTTATCGTACCACAACGGGGAGGGGAGAAACAGCGCAATCGCCCGGGCGGCGGATCAGGAGGGGAGGGCGCGGATGCGCCTGCGGAGGATGGCGTAGACCCGGCGGAGCACGTAGGCGCCGCGGCGCGGGTCTCGGGGGAAAAGAGAGCGGACGTGCTTTTCGAGGTTTTCAACCGCGGACTCCAGTTCCGGGATGACGCGCGCGGTCACGGTCGGGTCGTAGGGGAGGCGGATCGAACGGAACCCCAGTTCGGAAAAAAGCCGGAGGTAACGGGCGGTGACCAGGTCGGGGCACTGGATCCGGCGGTAGGAGGACTGGACTTCGTATCCCAGCAGCGTGCGGATGATGCGGGCGGTGTGTTTGCGCCCCAGCAGCCGCAGCGTGCGGGTGCGGCCACTGCCGACGGCGCCTGCGTAAAGCTCCACGATCCGGGCGCCGTCGGGGGAGTCGTCGAGGATCTCCTGGTGCGGGATGCGGGTCCCGGCAGGGTAAGGGAGTCGCCGGGTCATGAGCCGGTCCTTGTCTGGGAGCGCTGTTTTACCAGGCGCGAGGCGTTGTGGCGGACGGCGTCGGGGATACTCTTGTCCCGCATCAGCATCCCCAGGTCCTGGCTGCGCAGGCGGAACATGAGACGCTGGGAGACGGCCGGCGGCGTCTTGGGGTTGCGCACCAGGTTGTGCACGGTATTGTAGCTCTTGGTCCACTCGCGGCTCCCTCCTATCTCCCTCAGGATATCCTCCCCCACCGTGCGCAGCGCGGCGATGCTTTCCACCTCGCTGTCTCCCAGCTTGGGGCTGCGGAGCACCGCGCGGGCGACCTCTTTGTTGGTATCGGCGACCAGCACGGCCCTGATTTCGCGGGTACCGAAGAGGGCGTAGTGGATCTTCTCCCGTACCGGCAGGGAGGAAAGCCGGGTGCTGATGGCGCGGCGGCGCTCCTCGTCGTCCGGGGGGAGTCCCTCAAGGGAAAGCTCACCCGGGGGGATTTCGGGCTCCAGGCCCGCCGCTGCAGGCTGCAGGTCCGATGCGGCGGCGGCTGGAGCTTCCGCGCCGGGAGGAGCGGTGGGCGCGGCGGAGGGAGCGAGGGCATAGTCGGTGCGCCGGGCGCCCATGAAATCGGCCTCGATCTCGCGGATCACCCGGAGGGTTTCGGCACCGGCGCGGGGGTTGACCCGGGCGGCGGCCAGGATTTCAGGGGAAGCAAGCACGCGGTTGCGGTTGTCGAGGGTGCGGCCGACGAGGGGCTCATCCAGAGTGCGGGCCAGCACGGCCACCGCCCCCCCGGGGGTGGCCGGGTTGTCGATCAGGGCTGCAAGCACCGCCTCGGGGCGGGCGGGATCGGAGAAATACTGGAGCACGGAGCATGCGCACTCCTTCTGCGCGAGGGCGGGGAGGAGGTCCTCGACGGGCCAGAGTTCAAGCGTCCCCCGGGCCAGCTGCGCCACCTCCGGATCGTCGTCCCGGGCGAGGCCGACCAGCATTTCGAGCGCGTCACAGGGGGGGAGCGGCAACAGGCCGCGCGCCAGAACGAGTCGGCGGCTCCGGGGGAGGGACTGCCGAAGACGGTCCGGGTCCATTCCTTTCCTTATCCCGCGTCCGGGGCGAGGAGTCCGGACAGGCTGTCGCGGTCGATCAGCAGGCGGACCACCTCTCCGGTCCCGCCGAGCGGTTTGGCCCGCTTGCCGTTGATCCTGAGGAGGACGCCTCCGGCGTTGCCGACCACGATCCGGATCTTTTCCGTTGCGCTGACGGCCTGGACTTCCCCCGGCTCGAGGATCTTCTGCAGCGCCGGGACACCGTCCCGCTCAATGGAGATCCAGCACGACTCCTTCCCCTCGACCTCGAGCCGGATGGCGCCGTCAGCCGCATCAGGCAAAGTCGTGGAGGCGGGCGAAGTAGCGGCGGCGGGCAAAGTCGCGGAATCGGGCGAAGTCGCGGAATCGGGCAAAGTCGCGGAATCGGGCGAAGTCGCGGCGGCGGGCGAAGAAGACTCCGGTGAAGTCACGGGGGGAGGCGCATACGTTACTGTCTTAGCCGCGGTACGGGAAAAATAGGGGGAGAAGATCTCGTAGATCGGTTTGCGGGCCAGGAAGATCCCGGCTGCCGAAATGGCGAGCATGAGGCTCCACACGGCCAGGGGCGGAATACGCCATCCCGTTCCGATCGTGGGCCTGGGCCGGGACGGCTTTTCGGCCTGGGGGAGGATTTCCGATTCGTAACGCTCAAGCATTTCCGACTGGTCCAGCTCAAGGCGTTCACAGTAGGCGCGCAGGAAGGCACGGTTGTACATACCCCCGGGAAGGTCCTCGAAGCGCCCCTCCTCGATGCTCTCGAGGTGGCGCAGGCTGATCCTGGTATCGGCCGCGATCTGGGACAGGGTGAGCTTGCGCCGCTCCCTTTGCGATTTCAGTACCGACGCGATAGATTCCATAGCCAGATCGTTATTCGGATAAATTCCCGGCTCCCCCGAGATCCGGTTACCGTTGCTTCCCCGCTCCGCTTGCGCTTTGGGCTATTCTACTGGCAGTGTCGTGACATGTCAACGAGTTACGGCTCTTTTGAACATGAACTTCTTCGGCGCACAATGCGTCCTTGCCGGGAAATCGGCTGGTGTGTTACTTTCAACCTTCGTGAGTGGGGCGGGCGTCGCTCCCATTCGCGCCCCGACCGACACCACGAACCCGGAGGGGGACGTGGCCGCACGGAAGCGGTTGGCCGGGCAGGGCCGCAGATATCCATGAACCCTCTGTATGTTTACCTGAGTTCCGTCGCGCTTTCGACCGGGCATTGGCTCGACAGGGCGGGAAGTTCGGCGAAGGCCCTGGTCATGAGCCTGGGGGGGCTGGGCGTACTGTTGCTTGCCGTCGCCGACTCCTCCTTCCTCAGCGTTCCCGAGGGGAACGACATCCTCATCATCCTGCTGTCCGCGGGGGGAACCTGGGGGCGCATGGCCTACTTCGTGGGGATGACGGTCGCCGGTTCGGTCATCGGCTGTCTCATCCTCTACACGGTGGGGCGCAAGGGGGGGCAGCCGATCCTGCGGCGTCGCTTCGCGGAAGCGAAGATCGAGCGCGCCCGGCGGATGTACCGGAAATGGGGCATCCTGACGATCCTCATTCCCAGCATCATCCCGCCCCCCATGCCGTTCAAGATTTTCGTTCTTTGCGCCGGTGTCTTTCACATGAGGCTGGCCTCGTTCCTGGCGGCGGTCCTCATCGGCCGGACCGTGCGTTATTCGACCTGGGGGATTCTGGCCGTGCTCTACGGGGCGCCGATCCAGGTCTTCGTCGAGAACAACCTGGTTCTGATCGGCCGGTGGCTTTTCGCCCTCTTTCTGCTCGCCGCGGCCGCCGTGGCGGCGTATTATCTCATCGTGAGACGCCGGCAGCGGGGCGCGGGCCGGCCGCAAGGGTAGGGACCGGGGAGGGTTCCGGGGCGACGAGTCCCGGGGCTTCGTTGACAAGTCTTGTGCACTCTGTTAGATTCACCCATCCCGAAAGACGGCCGGGGTTAAAGATGAGAGAAATACCGCAGCTGCCAGCACTTGGGGGATATGCACGCCGGGCTTCTCGGCCGCTGGGCGTCCTTTTGGCGCTGGCGCTGATCCTGGCCGGGTGGGGTTGCAGCATCAAGCGCAAGGTCAGCGTGGAGGTGCCTGTCCGGGTGCTTGCGGCCCGGGAGGCGGGCTTCGACCGGCTGGTGGAAATCGTCAATGGCTATGGCTCGATTCAGGACCTGGCCAATGCGCGCATGAAGGTGACGCTCACCTATGGCAGATGGGAGAGCGGGGAGCAGGAGGAATACAAGCGGGCGCCGGGGTACCTGCTTGTGCGCCCCCCGGACCGGCTGAGGCTGGTCATCCAGAATCCCATCACCAAGACGGCCATCTTCGACGTCCTGAGCGTGGGGGATGACTTTTCGGCCTGGGTGCCCGGGAAACTCCGGTTCTACCGGGGGAAGAACTCGGCCGACAACCTGGTGCTCGAGGAGTTGCCCGGCGGCGTCCCGCTGCGGGCGTCCCACCTGTACGAGGCCCTGGTTCCGGCGGGGCTCGATCTGTCGGCGCCGGGGACGAAGGTGGCGCTCGAAGAGGCGGCCGACCGGGAGGCCAAGTACTATGTCCTTTCCTCCTTCCGCGAGGGTACGGGAGCGAGGATTCACTGCCTGCGCAGGATCTGGATCGAGCGCTCGCAGCTCGCAGTTGCCCGGCAGCAGATGTATCGGGAGGACGGGCGGCTCATAGGCGACATCGAATATATCGGAATGGATCCGGTCGACGGAGTCTGTCTCCCCGGCGAAATCCGCCTGACGCGTCCCGAGGACGGGTACGCCGTGAAGCTGGAATTCGAGCGGGAAAGCTGGCGCGTCGACAGGGGACTCAAGGACGGCGCCTTCGTCCTCCCCCCGCCCCCGGAAGCCGAAGTCGTGGATCTCACGAAAACCGACAAGGAGCAGCGCTTCTAAAATGGAAAACCTGGTCACCGCCAACATCCGTTCGCGCCCAACACGCGCCTTCATCAGCATCCTGGCCGTCGCCCTGGGGGTTATCCTCATGCTGGTGGTGGGGGGAATCGTCTCAGGCACCCTGGACGATTATCTCGGGCGCACGATGGCTCTCGGCTCGGACTTCATCCTGCAGCCGGGCGGCTCCTCCATTCTTTACGCCTTCAGCGACGCGAGCCTGAACCAGAAGCTGACCGGCGTGATCGAGGAACTGCCGGGGGTGGCGGCGGTGACCCCGGTGCTGTCCAAGTTCCACGCCAAGGGGTTCGGTCTCGTCTTCGGCATCGACATGGAAAGCTACAACCGGTTCCCCGGGCGTCTGGAGATCCTGGAAGGAACCGCCTCCCTCACGGGGGACGAGGTGATCGTGGACCAGGCGTACGCCGACGCCCAGAAGGTCAAGCCGGGAATGACGATCAACGTCCTCAACCACGACTTCAAGGTCACCGCCATCTGCCGCCCGGGGGCCGTGGTCCGGGTTTTCATTCCGCTTGAGACGATGAAGGTGCTCAACGGCACCCCTGACAAGGTGACGATCATGTTCATCAAGGCGGATCCCAAGGCGGACCTGGACACCGTCTACGCGACGCTGCGGGACAAATTCCCGGGCAACTCCATCCTGCGGGCATCCGATCCCAACCTGCTGCTGGCCGAGACGCGGCTGCCGGGCCTTGCGGAGTTCCGCATGCTGGTCGTGTTCGTGTCGATGCTCCTCAGCTTCATGGTCATCCTGCTGGCCATGTACACCACGATTTTCGAACGGACGCGCGAGATCGGCATCCTGAAATCGCTGGGGGCGTCGCAGCGTTTTATAGTTGGCATGATCATTCAGGAATCTGTTATGATATGCAGCTTAGGTGCGATTCTGGGGATTGCGATCAGCGAGGTGATCCGGATCGTGATCATCACGCGGTTTCCTACGCTGCAGGTCTCCATGACGGTCGGGGACCTGCTCCGCGGACTGATCCTGGGACTGGTGGCCGGGACTTTGGGGGCGTTGTACCCTGCTTACAAGGCGGCGAAGATGGATCCGGTCAAAGCTCTGAGCTACGAGTAGGGGAACGATGGGTGCCATGGGTGAAATGAAGGACGGGGCCTCGGCGGCGAACGCCATAGAAACGGTCGACCTGGAGATGACCTACCGGTCGGGCCGGGTGGACGTCCCCGCGGTCCAGGGGGTGAACCTCACAGTCCGTCACGGGGAGTTCATCGCCATCATGGGGCCTTCCGGGTGCGGGAAATCGACGCTGCTGCACCTGCTGGGCGGACTGCTGCAGCCCACCGCCGGGTCGATTCTCATCGACGGGACCGACATCTCGAAGCTGTCCGATGCGGAGCGTACGGCTGTGCGCCGCCGGAAGATCGGTTACGTCTTCCAGCGCTTCAATCTCTTCCCGACGCTGACCGCCAAGGGGAACATCGAGCTGGCCAAGAAGATCCACGGGAACGGGGTGTCGAACCCCAACGGCGTCGGGTCGATCTTCGAAATGCTCGGCCTGAAGGGGAAGTTCAACTTCCGCCCCTCGGAACTGTCGGGGGGGGAGCAGCAGCGGGTGGCGATCGCCCGCGCGGTGATCAACCGGCCAGCCATCATCCTGGCCGACGAGCCCACCGGCAGCCTCGATTCGCGCAATTCCCGCACGGTGCTGCGGATGCTGCGGGACCTCAACAAAAAGCTGGGGCAGACGATCGTGATGATCACCCACGACTCCGAGGCCGCGTCGACGGCAAACCGCGTGGTCGAGATGAAGGACGGGCGGATCCTCACCCCGACCTGCGGGTATTCGTACGAACCGGAATTGGAAAGAGTCAACTGACCGGCCATGACAAGCGTGCGCGACGCATCGAAGAAAATTTTCGTCTGGTCCTACGGCCGGGGCACCATCCAGTACGATATCATCTGCATTCTGATCCTCGCCTTCATCTTCCTGGTCCCGCGCGGCTGCTTCAACGGCGCGGGTTCCCGCATTTCCCCGGAAGACTCCGAGACCCGGAGCGAGAATTTTCGACCCCCGGAGCGCCCTTAAGCATCTATAGATCACAGGGAGGGAATGGGAATGCGATTTTCAAAGGCACTGGTGTTTTTGGGCGTCTTTTTGATGGCGCTCCCGGCGGGGTCGACTCCGGCGCCGGAGGCGGAATCGGCCGAACTCCAGCAAATCCTGGCCCGGGTGGACGAAGTCAGTCGGACATTCC
This sequence comes from Acidobacteriota bacterium, assembly GCA_012719455.1. Taxonomy (GTDB): domain Bacteria; phylum Acidobacteriota; class UBA6911; order UBA6911; family UBA6911; genus UBA6911. The sequence continues at coordinate 67,066 of JAAYAJ010000094.1, forward strand.
GGTCCTTTTCGGCGCAGCTGTCGCAGAAGAAATACACGGCGGTGCTCGAAGAGTTCGACACCCCGGAAACGGGGCAGTTCCATTACGCCGTCGCCGCGGACGGGGCAGTCATGATGCGGCACGAAATCGAGGCTCCCGGCAGGAGAATTCTCACTATCAAGGGGGACAGCGCGGTCCTCTACCAGCCCGTCGTGCGCCAGGCGCAGGTGTACGCCCTGGGCAAGCGCAAGAACCTGGTGGAATACCTTGGAACCGGGCTCGGCCAGTCGGCGGAGAAGCTGCGGGCCAGGTTCCACATCGCCTGGAAGGGGAACGGGTCCGTCAACGGCCAGCCCTGCGCCATGCTCGAATTCAAGCCCCGCGATCCCAAGGCGGCGGCGAGCGTCTCCTCCATTACGATCTGGTTCCGGAAATCGACCGCGACGCCGGCCCAGTACCGGATCCAGGAACCGAGCGGCGATTACCTGCTGGAGACCTTCAGCGGGGAAAAACTCAACAGCAGGCTCCCGGACGGTCTCTTCGAGCAGAAGCTTCCAAAGGGGGTCGAGGTGCTCAAGTTCTGACGCTGCGGGTTACGTTCTGCCTGATGGCCGGAGCCGCCGGGTGTCAGGGGACGCGGGAGGGTTTCGGCAGTTCCTTCCAGGTGAAGTAGATCCGGTCGAACACGGTCCAGTTGCCCAGCACCGCCAGGACCCAGAGCACGGCTTCCATCCGCCCCGAAAGCCCGCCGATGATCAGGAGCACGATCCGTTCCGGCCGCTCCATGAAACCGACCTTGCACTTGGGGATCAGCGATTCCGCGCGGGCCCGGGTGTAGCTCGTGAGCACCGCCCCCATGACCACCACGCCGACGAGGACCACGTATCCCAGTCTCTGCTCGCGCGCGTAGTGGACCATCAGCCCCTGGAGGATGATGACGTCCGAATAGCGGTCGATGACCGAATCGTAGAAGGCGCCGAACTCGGTGGCGCTCTGGTTGATGCGCGCCACCTGCCCGTCGAGCATGTCGAACAGCCCGGCGAGAATGATAACCAGCCCCCCCCGGAACAAGTTGCCGTAGCCGAACTCGAAGGCGGCCCAGAAGCTGAACAGCACGCCGGTGAAGGTGAGCAGGTTGGGGTTGATGTGAAAAAAGGAGAAGACCCGCACGATCCTGTCGAGTAAGAATTTACCCGCTCTTCCGATGGCGTCGCTCAGCATGGCATAAAGCTAGACAGATTCATAATACGTGTCAAGGTTAAAAGATCCGGAAGCGGATGGTCAGGAACTTCTTCGGATCCTTCCGGATGTCGTACAGGAGCTTGGTGATTTCGGCCGAAGACTGGTCGAGGTTGTTGTACAGGCTCGGGTCCTTCAGGAGTTTCCCCATGGTCCCTTTTCCCCCCTCGATCTCTTCCATGAGGAGGGCGAATTTGGCGAGCGCCTCGGTGCTCGACCGGTAGAAGGCATCGTCTTTGGACAGCTTCCCCAGCGTCCCCTCTCCATTTTCCATCCGTTCCATCACCGTGTCGGCCCTGGCCAGCATTCGGTTGGCGTTCTCGAACAGGGAAGGATCCGACATCAGCCGGCCGATGGTTCCCTGGCCGTTCTGGATGTTTTCGGCCAGGGTGTTGAACTTCTCGAGCGCCTCGGTGAGCCGGTTGTGCAGCTCCGGGTCGGCTACTAGTCGGCCCACCGTCCCCTTCCCGCGCTGCATCTCGTCAAGCAGGGAAGTGGCGGAGGAGAAGGTGCGGTTCGCTTCCCGGATCGTCCGCTGCATGTCATTGACGATATCGCCCATGTCCGAGCCGACCTTGGCGGGGTTGATACGCGTGACGATCTCCTTGAAGTGCTCGGAGAGGACGCCGAAATTGGCCACCACGTCGTTGACCCCGGTCATGATCTTCCGGAAACCGGCGCTCTGGACGCTCTCGATGACGTAGTACTCCCCCTGGCGGACGGGGGGAACCCCCATGGTGCCGGGGGAGATGTCAATGAAGGAGTCCCCGATCAGCCCGCGCGACTCAATGCTGATTTCCGAATCGCGGCTGATCCGGTCGAGGTATTCCGGATCGATATCAAGGCGCACCTCCACGAAGCGGATGCCCGTTTTGAGGTCGCGGATCTGGTCCCGCAGTTCCTCGCGGTCCCGCTCCCGGGCGGAAGCGTCGGCCTCGAGCGCCTCCAGCTCCTTTTTGATCTCCGCGATCCGGGAAAAGACCTTGGCGTTGCCGTCGTAGCTTTCGGGCGGGACGATGGCTACGGCGCGCACCCTGCCGATTTCCATCCCCGCGAACCATACGGGCGCCCCCGGTTTCAGTCCTCCCACGTCGGTCAGGTAGGCCAGCACCTTGGCCGAGGAGGAAAACCACCGGATGCCCCAGCTCTGCTGGAGAATCAGGACCAGGAAGAGGAGCAGTCCGACGAGGACGAGAATCCCCACCTTCAGTTCGGCCAGTCGTACTCGTTTCTGTTGCAGCATGGGACCTTCCTTTCCCGGTCTTTTGATGCCCGGGGCGTGACGCTCCGGGCATCCGCTAGTCCACGAACCTACGGACGTAGGGGATCTCGCAATCCATGAGCTGCTGGTGGTTCCCTTCGAAGCAGATGCGCCCGTTTTCCAGCAGGATGAAATTGATGTTCAGGAGGCGCCGGGGGGCCTTCTCCCGGCTGAACCGGACCCGGCCCTCCCCGTCGACCGTGGCGAATTCACTGGCGATGGTGGTGGCGGCCTGCAGGTCGTGGGTCACGAAGACGCTGGTGACCCCTTCGAGATCGCGCAGCTTGATCATCAGTTCGACTATGGTCCGCTTGGTGATCGGGTCCAGCCCCGCCGTGGGCTCGTCATATAGGACCACGCGCGGGGAACCCGCCAGGGCCCGGGCGATCCCCACCCGGCGCTTCATTCCACCGGAAAGCTCGGCCGGCATCTTGTCGATCGCCTCCGCGAGCCCCACGAAACCGAGCAGGCGGAGCACCTCCTGCTCGATCTCCGCCTCCTCCATGGTCCCTTCCTCAAAAAAACGGTAGCCGACGTTTTCCCTGACGCTGAGGGAATCGAACAGGGCCCCCTCCTGGAAGACCATGCCGATCTGGCGGCGGACCGACACCATCTCCTCCTCCCCGAGCGCCGTGATGTCCCGCCCCTCGATCAGGATCTGGCCGGATTCGGGCCGGATGAGCCCGAGGATCAGCTTCAGGATGGTCGATTTGCCCGAGCCGCTGGCGCCCACGATGATCTTGGTTTCGCCCGGACGGATCCGGAAGCTGACCTGCCGGAGCACGGTTTCATCGTTGAACGATTTGTCGACTGCGCGGAATTCGATCATCGGTTCGTCATCGGTTCGTCATCGGTTCATCAGGGGCGCGAAGTAGATGAGCAGGTTGTTCAGAAAGAAATCGGCCACGATCACCATGATCGACGCGCTCACCACCGCCCGGGTGGTGCTGCGCCCCACTCCCTCGGTCCCCCCGGTCGTCGAGAGCCCGACGTAACACCCGGTCATGGCGATGATAAAGCCGAACACCACCGGTTTGACCAGGGTCCCCACCAGGTCGGAAAACTGCAGTGCGTTCAAGGCGTCGGACCAGTACTGGTTGGAGCTGATCAGGAGCTTGTAGACGGCGATGATCCAGCCGCCCACCATGCCTATGGCGTCGCAGACAATGGTCAGCACCGGGAGCATGAGGACCATGGCGAGTATGCGCGGGGTCACCAGGCGCCGGATCGGGTCGGTGCCGAGGGCGCGCATGGCATTGATCTGTTCGGAAACTACCATGGAACCGAGCTCGGACGCGATCCCGGCGCCGATCCGCCCCGCCAGCATCAGGGCGGAGAGGACGGGGCCCAGTTCGCGGATCACGGTCAGGGCCACGAGCTGTCCCGTCATCCCGACCGCCCCGTAGCGGCGCAGGGCTCCCTCGGACTGGATCGCCATCACGGCGCCGGTGAAAAACCCGGTCAACGCCACGATCGTCAGAGACCCGACCCCGATCCGGTCCATTTGCAGCACGATTTCGCGCCAATACACCGGTCGGGAGAAGATGTTGGCCACCGCCCGGACCGAAAGCAGGGTGTAAGACTGGATCGTCTGGATGGAGCTGACTACCGCCCGCGAAAGAACATTGAACACGCGCACCGGAAGAATTCCCCTAGTCAAGATCAACCTGGCCGAAGTGTATGGGCCGGCGGCGCCGCAAGTCAAGCTGCATTTGGCCAATGCATGCGGTACAATTCAGCGGATAAAGACGCGAAGGGAAAGACAATGCTACGTTTTCTGACGGCGGGCGAGTCGCACGGCAAGGGGCTGATCGGCATCCTGGAGGGGCTCCCCGCGGGCCTCGGGATAGACAGGGGTTTCGTGGACCGAGAGCTCCGGCGCAGGCAGTTGGGCTACGGCCGGGGGGGACGGATGAAGATCGAGCGGGACCGGGTCGAGATCCTCGCGGGGGTACGGCACGGCGAGACTCTCGGCAGCCCCGTGTCCTTCCTGATCACCAACCGCGACTGGGAGAACTGGACCACGGCGATGAGCGCCGAGGGGGGCGCCGAGGGGGCCGACCGGCGGGAGATCACGCGGCCGAGGCCGGGGCACGCGGACCTGCCCGGAGTGCTTAAATACCGGAGGTCCGACGTGCGGGACATCCTCGAGCGCGCGAGCGCGCGGGAAACGGCCGCCCGGGTGGCGGGGGGAGCCCTGGCACGGCTGCTCCTTCGGCGCTACGGCATCCGCATCGGCAGCCATGTCCTTGCCGTCGGTTCGGAGCGGGTCGGGGCGGAGTTCGAGCACCTTCCCTTCGAGCGGATCCTGGCCCTTGACCCGGAATCCCCGTTGCGCGCAGCCGACGCGGAGGCCGAGGAGAGGATGATGGCGGCCATCGACCGGGCGCGCGCAGGGGGGGACACCCTGGGGGGGGCGATCGAGGTGGTCGCCGGGGGGGTTCCCCCGGGGCTCGGCTCCCACGTCCAGTGGGACCGGCGACTCGACGGCTGGATTGCGCAGGCGATGCTCTCCATCCCGTCGGCAAAAGCGTGTGAAATCGGTTGCGGCCTGGAGGGGGCCCGCACTCCCGGATCGGGAGTGCACGACGCGATCATGTACGACGCCGGGCGCGGTTTTTACCACGCGACCAACCGCGCCGGAGGGATCGAGGGGGGGATGAGCAACGGCGAGGAGATCCGGGTCCGGGTCTATTGCAAGCCGATTCCCACCCTGGGCCGGCCGCTTGCAAGCGTCGACCTCCGCTCGTTCGAACCGGCCGCGGGGGCGCTGGAGCGGGGCGACACCTGCGCGGTCCCGGCCGCGGGGGTGGTCGCCGAAGCGATGCTCGGGCTCGTCGTCGCACGCGCCTTCATAGAAAAATTCGGTGGGGACTCCGTCGCCGAAATCGACGCGCGCTACGAAGAGTATCGCCGCCATCTAGGTTCCCGCTGAATGGGTGGAATCGGGTCTTTACACCCCCCCGGTCCTCGCCTTACACTGGATGGTCATGATCATGAAAATACTCAAGTACGGGGCCCCGGAATTGCGCGTGCAGAGCGAGCGGGTGACCTCCTTCGACGACGAACTGAAAAAAATCGTGGTAGACATGTTCGAGACCATGTACAGCTCGCCCGGGATCGGCCTGGCCGCTCCCCAGGTGGGGATCAACCTCCAGCTGTCGACCATTGACCTTTCGGTCGGGGCGGACGAGGGGAAACGGATCGTGCTCTGCAACCCCGAGATCGTCTCCTCCGAAGGGTCGCAGAGGGGGGACGAGGGCTGCTTGAGCATCCCCGATTTCAGTGAGAGCGTCACGCGTCCCCTGAAGGTGGTGGTCCGGGGGCAGGGGATCGACGGGGAGGAGTTGCGGATCGAGGCCGAAGGGCTTCTCGCCCGCTGCCTTTGTCACGAGATCGACCACCTCAACGGTATCCTGTTCATCGACCACCTCAGCTCGCTCAAGCGCACTCTCATCAAGAACCGGATCCGGAAACTGGTCAAGGCCGGGGACTGGTGAGGCATGCGCGTCCTCTTCCTGGGCACCCCGGAGTTTGCCGTCCCCGCGCTCGAAAGCCTCCTGGAGTCCGGGTATGACGTCTGCGCCGTCATTGCCCAGCCCGACCGCCCCGCGGGGCGCGGGCACAGGCTGCAGCCGGGCCCGGTGAAACTCCTGGCCCGGAGCCGGTGCCTCTCGATCCACCAGCCCGAAAAAATCGGGGCGGCGGAAAACCGGGAGGTTTTCGAGCGCCTGCACCCCGACTACATCGTCTCCGCCGCCTACGGGCAGATCCTGCCCGGCTGGCTGCTCGATTGCGCCGGGCGCTATGCCCTGAACATCCACGCCTCGCTCCTGCCCCGCTACCGGGGGGCTGCTCCCGTCGCCTGGTCCATCCTCAACGGGGACGCCTCGAGCGGCGTCACCATCATGGTCATGGAGGAAGCGCTGGACGCCGGTCCGATCCTGCTGCAGCGGGAGGTGCCGATCGGGCTGGAGACGACGACGGGGGAGTTGACCGGGACGCTGGCGCGGGAGGGGGCGCGGCTGCTCATCGAAGCCCTCGAGCGTCTCGAGCGCGGCACCCTGCGCGCCGTCCCGCAGGATGAGACGCTGGTCACATGGGCCCCCCGCCTGACGAAGGAAATGGCTCCTGTCTCCTGGGAGCGGGGCGCGCTGGAGATCCACAACCGGATCCGGGCGTTCAACCCCTGGCCCGGGGCGCAGACCTCCCTTGCCGGGGAGCCGCTGCGCCTTTGGCGCAGCTTCCCGACGGACCTGGCAGGGTTCGAGGGCGCGGATCCCGGGCGGTTCCTGTCGTTGTCGGAGCGGGGGATGCGGGTACAGTGCGGCGGCGGCAGCGTCCTGGAGCTCCTGGAGGTGCAGCGGCCGGGGAAGAAGCGGGTGAGCGGGCGCGAGTTCGCCTCGGGCGCGCGCCTGCGCCCCGGGGACGTACTTTTTCATTAACCGGTTTCCCGCGCCGGCGGACCGGGACGCCGGCGGCTTTTCCAAGCATGATCTCTCCAACCCGAAGACTGAGTCTCACGCTATTGTCGCGGATCGAGTCGCGGCGCCTGCACAGCGACGACGCCCTCCATTCGCCCGCCATGGAGCGGCTCGACCCGCGCGACCGGCGCTTGGTCACGGAGATCGTTTACGGGACCCTGCGCTGGCGCGCCCCCCTCGATCACGTGCTGGCCCTGCAGAGCGCGCGCCCCTGGGCCGGGATCGATCCGACGATCCGTACCCTGCTCCGGATGAGCCTCTACCAGATGTGGAAGATGGACCGGGTTCCCGATCACGCGATCTGCAACGATGCCGTGGAACTGGCTCGGCGGGGGAGCAGGGGGGGGAGCGACCGGCTTGTCAACGGGATCCTGCGCAGCCTGGGGCGGTCTCGCCCCTGGGAACGGGACGATTTCCTCGCCGGTGCGCCCGGCTGGGTGCGGGTTTCGCTCCCGCGCTGGCTCTACCAGCGGTGGGTCCGCCGCTACGGCGTCGCGCAAGCGGAGGAGTACGCGCTTTCCCTGAATGCGCCCCCGCGGGCGGCCTTCCGGCCGGGGGACGGGGCGGGGGAGGGAGAGACTCCGCCCGGGGAGCCGTCTCCACTGGTTCCGGGTGCGCTGCTGGCGACGGAGGAGGTCCCTATCAAGGGGGGGGAGCAGGTCCAGGACGAGGCTTCGCAGTTGATGCCCCATCTTTTCGGCCCGGCGGGGCAGAGGGGCAGGGCGTGGGACGCCTGCGCCGCCCCGGGGGGGAAAGCGGCCATCCTCGGGAGGATTTTCGAACGGGTGGTGGCCAGCGATATCAGCCTCAACCGGGTACGGCGCATGCGGCGCCTGGCCGGAACGGAGGGGCTGGCGCGCGTGGGGACGATCGTGGCCGACGCGGGGGGGCCGCCCCCCTTCAGCACGGAGTTCGAGGCGGTGCTCGCCGACGTTCCCTGCTCCGGGCTGGGCACCCTCAGGAGAAACCCGGAAATCAAGTGGCATTTCAAGCCGGAAGGGTTCGCGGAGCTCGGACAGGCCCAGGCCCGGATCCTCGGCAGCGTCGCGCGCTCGGTGGCGGCGGGGGGGCGCCTGCTCTACACCACCTGCTCTACCGAGCCGGAGGAGAATGAGCGGGTGGTGGAGCAGTTTCTCGCCTCCCACCCCGATTTCCAGGTTGACCCCCCCCTTTATCCGAGGGGGGTGGCCGCCTGGACGGGGCCTGACGGCTTCGTGCGCACCTTTCCCTCCGTCCGCCGCTGGGACGGCTTCTTCGCCGCGCTGATGCGGCGCCGGGGATGACCGGGAGGCGAAAGGACAAGTGTCTTTATCGCAAGGTTTTAGGGGGCGGATTGCTTGCATCCGGCAATCGGCTGTGCTACATTTTCTGCCGATCGGCACGTGGTGGAGGCGGAATCGGCCCGAACCCCGCCGCGGCGTGATTCCAGGGTGAACGGCATTGGATCGAATCATAGAAATCGCACCCTCGATATTGTCGGCCGACTTCGCGCGGTTGGCCGCGGAGATCGGAAAGATCGAGCGGGGAGGCGCGGACGTGGTCCATCTCGACGTGATGGACGGCCGTTTTGTTCCCAACCTGACCATCGGTCCCCCTGTCGTGGCCTCCATCCGAGGCTGCACCCGGTTGCCGCTGGATGTCCACCTGATGATGGCGCGGCCGGAGCGCTTCCTGGACCCCTTCATCGAAGCCGGGGCCGACTGGCTCTCGGTCCATGTCGAGGCGGACGTGCACCTGGACCGGACGCTCAACCATATCCGCGCCCGGGGTAAGCGGCCCGGCATCGCCCTGAACCCGGCGACCCCGCTCGCGCTCCTCGAGGAAGCGCTGCCGCTTGCCGACTTCGTGCTCCTGATGACGGTCAACCCCGGCTTCGGCGGACAGAAGTTCATCCCTTCGATGCTGAAAAAAATCGACCGGCTGCGGGAGATGATCGTATCTAACGGGTATCGGACCCGCATCGAGGTGGATGGCGGCATCGGTCCCGACAACCTGGCCGATGTCCTTGGGGCGGGGGCCGACATCATCGTCGCCGGTTCCGCGGTTTTCGGTCACCCGGACGGCGCCTCCGCCGGGGTGGCGGAGATGAAGGGCATGGCGGCCGGGACGCAAAAGGGAGGCGTGGGACGCCCATCGTAACGACGGGCCCTGCCTATGGGAGGCGATTTGGTATGAGATGGATCGTGCGCTGTGTCGCAATGGGCATGCTCCTGGCCGGGCTGGTGGGCTGCAGCCAGAAGAGCGCCCGGCTGCAGAAGGGGGTTGTCCCCCCGGACCAGACGCTGTTCGACACCGGGAGCGATTACCTGAAGAAGGGGCAGTACATCAAGTCGAGGCTGGCGTTCCAGACACTGCTAAACACCTACCCCGACAGCGAGGTGGCGGCCGAGGCCTATTTCGCCATGGGCGATTCCTTTTACGAGGAGGGGGGGACGGAAAACCTGCTCCAGGCCGAGGACCAGTACAAGAATTTCATCGTCTTCTACCCGCAGCACCCGCGTGCGGTGGACGCCCAGCTGAAGATCATCTCCGCCAATTATAAGCTGATCAACACCCCGGACCGTGACCAGCAGTATACGCGGCGCACCCTCGATGAAATCACCCAGTTCGAGCGGCGCTTCGGCGACAGCGACTACCTTCCCATCGTGCGGCAGTGGCGCTCCACCGTGGAGGATGTGCTGGCGCGCGGGGATTACGGCGTCGGGAAGTTCTACGCCGATCGGGGCAACGTGCTGGGTGCCCTCGGCCGCTACCAGGAGATCGTCGATAAATACCCCGATTACGCCGAGCGCGACGTGGTGCTCTACAAACTCGGCCAGATCTATGAACGGTCCCGCAGCGAGCAGGACCACGAGAAAGCGAAGGAGTACTACGCCGAGATCGCGCGGGAGTTTCCCTTCAGCCGGCATTACCTCGAAGCCCGGGAGCGCCTGGGCGCGCTCGGGGCCGAGATCCCGGAAGTCGACACGGAAATGGCCGCCCGCCATCGGGCGAACGTGAAGGAGTCCAAGGGCTTTTCGCCGCTCAAGCCGCTGATCGACTTCGGCAAGGCGCTCGGGTTTGTCCCCCCGCCGGACCAGTACGAGGTGGCGCAGAAGACGCTCGAGGCTGAAAAGGCCCGCAACGCCGAACTGGCCGCGGCGGAGGCGAAAGCGGCGGCGGGGGACGACATCCTGATCGAGACGGAGATCCGCAAGAGCGCCTCGGGCGCCGACGCCGGGCAGGCGGCCGGGGATGCGGGCGCGGCGGAGCAGGAAAAAGGCAGCAGCCGCTACAAACGGAAGCAGGACTAGGGACCAGGCGCCTATGACGCTCAGATTGCTGGTAGCGGATGACAGCGTGACGATACACACGATGGTGCGCCTCGCCTTCGACGGCGAGGACGCGGTCGTGGAGGCGGTCACCAGCGGCGAGGCCGCCCTGGAAGCGCTCGGTCGGGTCCGTCCGGACATCGTGCTGGCCGATGCGATCATGCCCGGGCTTGACGGGTACGCCTTGTGCGGGCGCATCCGGGAGCACCCGGAATTCGGCTCCCTCCCCGTACTCCTCCTGTGCGGCACTTTCGAGCCCTTCGACCCGGAGGAAGCACAACGGGTGCGCGCCGACGGGCACCTGTCAAAACCCTTCGATCCTTCGGAACTGATTGACCGGGTGCATGCCTTGGTCGGCCGGGCGGCTCCGACGGCGGCGCCGCCGGACGGGACCGGTGCGCGGGTCCGGGAATCCTTCCTGGGGCCGGGGGCGATCCTCGACCTGTTCGGCCCGGGCCAGCCGTGCCGGGGGTCGGAAGCGGCCAGGGGCGCGGGCGGACTGACGGACGAGGACGTGCGCCGGGTGGCCGAAGAGGTTGTGCGGCGGATGGCGCCCGAAGTCATCCGCGAGGTCGCCTGGGAAGTTGTGCCCGAGCTGGCCGAAGTCCTCGTCAAGCGCGTTGTCGACAGCCGGGACCCGGAGCCCGAGCTGTCCTAGACCGCTAGACTATGCGCACCGTTTCGAATACAATTCCTCCCTTTGTTCCCGGTCAGGGTATCCATTGAAGAAAGAGGTCGGAAATGTCGCGTGAACCGCTCGCCAAGGCCTACCAGCCCGGGGATTTCGAGCAGAAATGGTATGAGTTCTGGGAAACGCGCGGGTACTTCGGCGCCGAAGCTCCCTCGACGCGGCCCCGTTTCTGCATCGTCATCCCGCCCCCCAACGTCACGGGATCGCTCCACATGGGGCATGCGCTGCAGCACACGCTGCACGACATCCTGGTGCGCTGGAAGCGGATGAGCGGGTACAACACCCTCTGGCTGCCGGGGACGGACCACGCCAGCATCGCGGTGCACTACGTTTTGGACAAGCAGCTGGAGGCGCAGAACAAGAACCGGCTGGAGATGGGGCGCGACGAGTTCCTCCGGCTCGCCTGGGAGTGGAAGAAGAAGAGCGGCGGGACCATTCTCAACCAGATGAGGCGCATGGGGGTTTCCTGCGACTGGAGCCGCGAGCGCTTCACCATGGACGAGCAGTTGTCGCGCGCCGTCGTCGAGGTTTTCGTCCGCCTTTACGAGGAGGGGCTGATCTACCGGGGTGAATACATCGTCAACTGGTGCCCCCGCTGCAAGACCGCGATCTCCGACCTGGAGGTCGTCTACCAGCCCACGAAGGGGAAGCTGTGGCATATCCGCTATCCCCTCGTGGGGAGCGACCGGGTCCTGACCGTGGCCACCACCCGGCCGGAAACTATGCTGGGGGACACCGCCCTGGCCGTGCACCCCGAAGACGACCGCTACCGGGACCTGGTGGGGCGCAAGGTGCTCGTGCCGGTGGCGGGGCGCGAGATCCCGGTCATCGCCGACGCCTTCGTGGACCGTGAGTTCGGCACCGGCGTCGTCAAGGTCACCCCGGCTCACGACCCGAACGATTACGAGGCCGGCATCCGCAACGGACTTCCCAAGATCACCGTCATCGACGACGACGGGCGGATGACCGAGGCCGCCGGGGTCTACCGGGGGATGGACCGCTTCGAGTGCCGCCGGCGGCTGGTCGAACAGCTCGAAGCGGAAGGACGCCTGGACCGGGTCGAGGACCACGAGCACAACGTCGGGCAGTGCGACCGCTGTTCGACCGTCGTCGAACCGAAGATCTCGCTGCAGTGGTACCTGAAGGTGGAGACCCTGGCCCGCGAGGCGATCGAGGCGGTGGAAAACGGGCGGGTGCGTTTCGTGCCGGACAACTTCAAGAAGCGCTATTTCGAATGGATGTACAATATCCACGACTGGTGCATCTCGCGCCAGCTCTGGTGGGGCCATCGGATCCCGGCGTGGCACTGCGATGCGTGCGGCGAGATCACCGTCAGCCGCACCACTCCCTCCGGCTGCGGTCGTTGCGGCGGCGCGCTCCGGGAAGAGAGCGACATCCTGGATACCTGGTTCAGTTCCGCGCTGTGGCCCTTTTCGACGCTGGGCTGGCCCGATGACACCGAGGACCTGCGCACCTTCTACCCCACCGACGTGTTGATCACCGGCCCGGACATCATCTTCTTCTGGGTCGCGCGCATGATCATGATGGGGCTCAAGTTCACCGGCGAGGTCCCCTTCTCCGAGGTGCACATCAACGGCATCGTCAGGGACGCCCAGCGCAAGAAGATGAGCAAGACCAAGGGGAACATCGTCGAGCCGCTCGCGCTCGTGGACGAGTACGGGGCCGACGCCGTGCGCTTCACCCTCTCCTCCATGGCCGTTCCCGGGACCGATATCCCCTTTTCCTCCGACCGGATGAAGGGGTACAGCGCCTTCGCCAACAAGGTCTGGAATGCCGCCCGTTTTGTGCTGATGAACCTCCGGGAGACCGACGGCGCCCCGGACGTGGAGGAGGTGGAGGCGCTGGTGCGGGGGGATGGACTCCCGATCGAGGACCTCTGGATCCTGGACCGCCTTAACCGGACGGCGGCGGGGATTGCGGAAGCACTCGAGAAGTACCGGTTCCACGAAGCGTCGGCCCTCATCTACCAGTTCATCTGGCACGAGCTGTGTGACTGGTACATCGAGCTGGTCAAGCCGGTGCTGACCTCCGAATCCGCCCCTGCGGAGGAGCGGGAACCCCGGATCAGGGTCCTGCTCCATGTGTTCGATTCGGCGCTGAGGCTGTTGCACCCCTTCATGCCCTTCATCACCGAGGAGATCTGGCAGAAGCTGCCCCACTCGGGCGAAAGTCTCATGATGCAGGAGTTTCCCCGGCCCCGTCCATCCTTCGACAATCCCGGGGCGGCGGAGAACATGCAGGAACTGATGGACCTTGTCGGGGAGATCCGCTCGCTGCGCGCGGAGATGAACATCGACCCGCGCCGGTCTCTGGATGCGGTCGTGGACGCGCGCGACGAAGCCGCCGCCCTGTTGGTCGGGCAGAACCTCGACAAGATCCTCACCATGGCGCGGCTGGGGTCGGTGCGGTTCGCCCCGGCCCTGCCGGAAGGACTCCTGCGGGGGGTGGCCCGGCTCGGGGAATTCGGCCTGGACGTGGCCGGCGCCATCGACATCGCCGCCGAGCGGGAACGGATCGGGCGGGAGATGGCGCGGGTGAAAGAAGAAATCGACCGGATCGCCCGGAAGGTGCAGAACCACGAGTTCATGGCGCGCGCACCGAAGGAGATCGTGCAGGAGAACCGCGCGCGCCACGAAGAGCTGAGTGAACGCTACCGCAAGCTCCAGTCCAACCTGGATTTTCTGCCGCGGTAGGGGCGATGAACGCGATCAAGCTTCCTTCAATCCTGACCGACCTGGGCCACGTGGGAGAGGCGGGGCTCCCCCTGGGCGCCGGCGCCTGGTTCGAGCGCGAACTCGAGCTGTGCCGCGAGTGGGGATTCCAGCTGGAGACGATCGGGGGAAGGGTGCGCCTCGCTCCCGATCCCGACGCGCTGGTGCCGTACTGGATCCAGAGGGAGACTCCCGCCCTGGCCTGGGAGTGGCTCAGGATTCACGGGTTCCTGAGCGTGGATTCCACCAATCGTGAGGCGCTCGACCTGGCACGGGGCGGTGCGCCCGGGGGGAGCCTGGTGTGCGCCGAACAGCAGAGCGCGGGGAAGGGGCGTATGGGGCGCAGCTGGTTTTCACCGCGCGGAACGGGGATCTACGCGAGCCTCGTTGTACGCCCGACGCGGGAGCAGCAGCGGTGGCCCCTGCTCGCGCACGTGGCCGCCGTGTCGCTGTACGACGCGATTTCCGCCTGCGTCGTTGGGATGGCGGCGCGGCGGCTGGACATCGACCTCAAGTGGCCCAACGACGTGCTCCTCGGGGGGCGGAAATGCGCCGGCATCCTGCTCGAGTCGCTTTCGTCCGGTGAGGGGGCGCCGGCCGTGGTCGTGGGGGTCGGCATCAACGTGCACCCCGGGAGCGTGCCGGCGGAACTCGAGGGGGAGGCGGTTTCCGTGGCCGAGATGGCGGGACGGACCGTACCCCGACGTCTCCTGCTGGTCACCTTCCTCTACCATTTTCAAAAGGGGTACCGGGAGTTCGAAGCCGGGGACGACGCCGGCATCCTCGAGGGGTGGAAGACGCGCTCCTCCATGTGGGACGGGGTCCCGGTCTGGATCCTCGAGGGGGCGGTACGCCGGGCGGCCGTCACCTGCGGCCTGGATGAAACCGGCGCCCTGCTGGTACGCACCGAGGCGGGTGCGCTCGAGACCGTTTTCGCCGGGGACATCCGCGTGCGCCGCCGCGACGGGAGCTGATCCCGTTTCGAAACCTATCGCCGGAAAAAGGAGCCGTCATGTTTTTCAAGAAATCCTCCCGCGAAACACCCGAAAAGAAGGCGGGGTTGTTCGAGAGGATGAAGAAGGCCCTGGGGGCCACCAAGGAAAGCCTGGTCGGCCGGATCGAGGCTGTGCTGGGATCGGTCCCCGCCATCGACGAGGGTGCGCTCGAAGAGCTGGAGGGGACGCTGCTCGGCGCCGACCTGGGGGTGCGCGTGACCGACCGGGTCATGGGCGCGGTGCGCGCGGCTCACAAAAAGGGGGAGATCCCGAGCCCCGATGCCGCCCGCGGCGTGATCCGCAACCAACTGCTGGAGATCCTCGAGGTCCCGGAACTCGGCGGCGTGGAGGGGAGCGGGACGCGGCCCGAGGTCTGGATGGTCGTTGGGGTCAACGGGACCGGCAAGACCACGACGGTGGGCAAACTCGCTTCCCGGCTGACGGGGGAGGGGCGGAGGATCCTGATCTGCGCGGCTGACACCTTCCGGCCGGCGGCCATCGAGCAGCTGGCGGTTTGGGCCGAGCGCTCCGGCAGCGAATTGATCCGGAGCCGGATCGGGGGGGATCCCTCGGCGGTGCTCCACGACGCCCTCTCCGCGGCCGAGGCACGCGCGACCGACCTGGTGCTGGTCGACACGGCCGGTCGGCTGCACACCAAGAGCAACCTGATGATGGAACTGGACAAGATGCGGCGCGTGGCGGGGCGGAAGGTCCCGGGCGCCCCGCACGAGGTGCTCCTGGTCGTGGACGCCACCACGGGGCAGAACGGGCTGGTGCAGGCGCGGGAATTCACCCGCGCGACCGGGGTTACGGGCCTCATCGTCACCAAACTGGACGGCACGGCCAAGGGGGGCATTCTTTTCGGCATCTGCGAGGAACTGGGTATTCCGGTCCGGTTTATCGGGATCGGGGAAGCGCTCGAAGACCTGCTGGAGTTCTCCCCGGAATCGTTCGTTGATTCCCTGTTTCGGTAGCCGCTCCTCCCTCTCTGTGGCGCCGTGCGGCGGACTTGGCCTGAGTCAGAGTCCGGTCAGCAGCGCCTGGGGATCGGTGAGCGTGATGCGGCGGCCGGAGATCTCGAGCAGCCCCTCCTCCCGGAGCCGGGCCAGTGCCCGGGTCACGGTCTCACGCGAGGTGCCTACCATCTCCGCCAGGTCCTGGTGGGTGATCTTCAGGTCAATGATGGTGCCGTGGGCGTCCCGCACCCCGTGCTTTGCGGCCAGGTCGTAAAGCCCCATGCGGATCCGTGCCCCGGCGGTGCGGTGGTTCTGGCTCTGCACCTGCCAGACCTCGCGCAGGCGCGCGCACAGCACCTGGATGATCTGGAGCATCACCTTTTCGTTGTGGAGGAGGTGCTTGCGAAAATCATCCCCGCTCACGGAGATGATGCGCGAATCTTCCATGGCCGATACCGTGGCGGGAGACGTCTTGCCGTCGAGCAGCGACATTTCGCCGAAAAAGTCCCCCGCCCGGTGGATGGCGATGATGGTTTCCTTACCCCCCGCCGCGGATTTGGCGACCTTGACCTTGCCCGACAGCACCAGGTACATGTAGTCCCCCGTCTGCTCCTCCATGAAGATGATCTGGTTCCGGCGGTAGGAGCGCGCCACGAAAATGTGGGCCAGGGTGTCGAACTCCTCGTCGGTCAGGGTGGAGAAGAGCGGGACCTTGCGGAGCATGTCTGCTTTCATCGCAACCTCAAGCGTGTAAAAACGGCGTCGTCGTCGGCCACCCGCCTGGTCTTGAGCCGGTGCTGGCGCCGGCGGAACAGGCAGATGGCCGCCAGGGCGCCCACCAGGATGGAGGCCACGCTGATCAGCATGACGAAGAGGAAGGAGTTGACGACGGTCCTGAGCAGCGGCAGCGGGACCCCCCAGAGTACCGCGGGACGCTCCCTTTCGTCATCCAGCCAGCGGACTGAGTAACTGTAGCGTACCCCGTCGAGCAGGGTCTCGGCGGCGGCGGCGGTGACATCCCCCTCTAGCAGGGCCACCAGCGGACCCGCCTGGCGACCGTACAGGCGTGCCCTGCGCGCCGGCGCGCCGGGAACGAATTCCTCGAAATAAGCCTCGGCCATCTGCGGGGTGGGGAAGTCGAGCAGGGTGAGGGTGACGGAGACGCCGCCGAGAGAGTAGCGCGCTCGGGCGATTTCCATGTCGAATCCGGGACGGACGAAGTCGGGCATCCGGCCTGCGGAGTGCCTTAGCAGGGGGGCGAGTCCCGGATAATACTCGAGCGTGGCTTCTTCCCGCCCCGGTTCGGGGAGCCGGGAGACAAGGGAGGGAACGCGATCTTCCCGCGGCCCGATGCTGGAGCTCACGCTTGCGGCGATGCGTCCGGGAAGGTCGGCCGAAACCCCGCTCCCCCGCAGGCGCACGAACCTCCTCCCCTGGGCGAACATCAGGACGCGGTCGTCGCCGGCCCAGGCGTCGCCCGGGGGACCCGCCTCGATCTGGGTGGGCCGCAGCAGGGTCAGCAGGGAATAGGCAGCCCGGAAATCGCGGAGGGCGATGATCTCCAGGGAGAGGGCGCCGCCCCCGGGCGGCCGCCAGGAGCGGCGGGCGTAAGCGTCGAAGCCGACGTCGGCGATGAGGCCGCCGTTCTCCACCGCGACGAGCCCGTCCGGGTCATCGAACCCCTTGTCCGAGGCCGCCCCGATCTCGGTAAACTCCCCGGGGGGAGGGAAGAAGGACGCCGGCGTCTGGGCTGACGCGGGCGAAAGCAGGGCGAGCAGTGCGAGGATCCGAAAAAATTTCATCTATTTCCTGTCTCGGCGGTGGTGGACGAGGTTGCTCCCCAGGGTCTCGACATAGCCGACGATCCCGTCATAGAGCGCCTGGGCCATGGCCTTGCGCCCCTCTTCCCGGCTGAGGACCCCTTCGTCCTTGGGGTTGCTGATAAAGGCGACCTCGGCAAGTATGGAGGGCATCTTCGCGCCGATCAAGACGATAAAGGGAGCGCTGCGGACTCCCCGGTCCTTGGTTGCGGGCAGCAGCCGGCGCGCCCCGAGGTGCAGCCGCTTCTGCATGATCGAGGCCAGCTCACGGGATTCGGCCGATTTTTCCGCCCGGGCGATCTTCTGGACGAGGTTTTCCAGTTCGCTGACGCTGCGCATGCTGGTCGCGTTTTCGCGCGCGGCGATCTCCCGTTCAGCGTCGGTGGTGGCGAAATCGAGGTAATAGGTCTCCACCCCGCTCGTGGAACGGCTACGGCTGCTGTTGGCGTGGATCGAGAGGAAGAGGTCGGCCCGGTAGTGGTTGGCCAGCGCCGTGCGCTCCTCGAGAGATACGTACACGTCCGTGTCGCGGGTCAGGAACACCTGGGCGCCCATCCCCTGTTCGAGCAGCGTCTTGAGTTCGCGGGCGATGGCCAGGGTAAGGTCCTTCTCAAGCAATCCATTGGGTCCGACGGTCCCCAGGTCGTTCCCGCCGTGGCCGGGATCGAGGACGATGCGGCCGATTTTCAGCCCCAGCATCCGGGTGAGGGTCCGATCCCCTTGGCTTGTCTTGGGCGTCGGCTGGGGGGTCTCCTTCGGGGGCGCCGGCGCCGCCGCGGCGGCGGGTGGGGGCGCCGGGGTGGTTGTCACGGCGCTGGGTGGAGGCGCCGGGGGCGTCACGACGGCGGGTGGGGGCGCCGGGGTCGTGGTGACGGCGAGCTCGGGCGCCTGCGCCGGCCCCGGTGCGGAGCGGCGGAGGTCGATTTCGATGCGGAAGGGGTTTTCCATCTCCCTGACTCCGTACTCCACCCCGGGGCCGACATCGAGCACCACCCGGACGGTGTCCGAACGGAAGCGCCCCACCCGTATCCGGTGGAGAGGGTCGCTTCCGACCGGGATGGAGCGGTCGGATAAACCTTCGGCCAGGTCCGTCCCGGCCAGGTCGAAATATATCCTCTCCGGGTTGACGAGCCGGGCGCGGCTGTAGGCCGTCTTGCGGTCGAGGTCGATCGTGACGCGGGTGGCGTCGTCAAGGGAAAAGAAGCGCACGCCCAGGACCAGGGCGCGTCCCGGCTCTTCGCGCAACACCGGGGGCGGGGGGGCGCCCGAAATCGTCACCGGCGCGGTTGTGGGGGCCTCGGGCGAGGCTGCGGCGGGGGGAGAGGGTTCCTTCCCGGCACGGAGTGCGGCCGCCCGCTGACGGGCGTCCCGCGCGCCGCGGCTGGAAGGGTAGTCGCGGGCCAGAAACTCGAAGCGGGCGGCCGCGGTCCGGAGATCCTCCGCAGTACCGAACTTTTCCCCCATGCGCTGGTACAGCAACCCCTCCTGGTAGAGCGCGTCGGGGGCGTGGGTGTAATGAGGGTCGTAGAGGTAAGCCCTGCGAAAACCGTGCGCGCACCGGGCGTAGTCGGCTCGGGGGGCTTCGGTGTCGATCCGCTCGCAGCATTCGAGGGCGTCGCGGTAGGAGCGTTCCGCCTTTTCCCGTTCCCAGGCGGGCGCGGCGGGACAGAAGGAGAGGAGGAGCATTGCGGCAAGCAAGCAGTAAGCCGCAGAAAAGATCCTCTCCCGGCGCGGGGCCCGCATCATGTCGAGATCATAGACAGGGTTAAAGGGGTTGTCAAGGCATCAGAGTTAGAAGCTATTGATAATGAAGGTCTTAACTGGATAGATCTCCGCGGCTCATTCGAAGCTGGGGACGTTGGTCACGTGCAGCACCCCGGTGTCGTCGTAATAGCGGTACAGTACCGGGACCTCCTCTTTCCGGGCGATCTCCCCGGCCTTCTGGTAGCTTTCCGTGATCTGTCGGACGTAGTTCTCGGTTTCACGGATCCGGGGCACCCGGCCCAGGCGGCCCACCAGGTTTTCCCCCGCGTTGTAGGCGGCGAGGCTCAACTCCAGGTCGTTGTTGAAACGGTCCATCAGCATGCGGAAGTAACCGACCCCGCCCCGGACGTTCTGTTCGGGGTCAAAACTGTCTTTCACCCCCAGCCATTCGGCTGTCGCCGGCATCAGCTGCATCAGTCCCTGGGCCCCCTTGGGCGAAACGGCCCGCGGGTTGAAGTTCGATTCGGTCTTGATGATGGAGCGGATCAGGGTGGAGTCGACGCCGTAATCGAGCGAGGCACGTTCGATGATGTCGTCGAGCGAAGCTTCCGGTTCCTCGGCGGGCTCCGCCGGCTGCCCCAAAACGATGAGGTTCTCAACCATCCCAACCGGGGGGATGTTGGTGAAGACCGGCATGCCCTGTTCGTCGCTAAAGAAAAAGAGGTTTTCGGCGAGGCAGGGGCTTGCCGCGAGGGACAGCAGAAGCAGGATCGGCAGACAGATTCGAAGCATTGTCACTCCTGAAGCATATCGACCTTTCTTATCGGAGCAAACCGCAAATTTCATCTTGGAAAAACTTCCCGCCGGCGGGGATCAGGCCCCGGCCAGCAGTTCCTCGACGACCGCGTAGGCGGCCCGGAGCGCTTCCGGGAGGCGTGCGGCGTCCTTTCCCCCCGCTTCGGCAAGTTCCGGTTTCCCCCCGCCGCCCCCCGCCACGAGCGGGGCGATCCGCTTGATGATCGCGCCGGCCGGGGCTTTCCCGCACAGGTCGGCGGTGACCATGACCACCAGCGCCGGTTTTCCCTCCTGGGAGGTGCCGAGAACGACCACTCCGGAGCCGAGCTTCTGCTTGACTTCGTCCGCCAGCGTGCGCAACCCGGCGCGGTCGGTGGCGGGGACCGCGTGGGCCACGACCCTGACGCCCCGGATCTCCCGCGCACCGGCGAGGATGTCGCCGATCGAGGAACGGGCCGAACGGGCCCTGAGCTCGCCCAGTTCACGCTCAAGGGCGCGCACCCGCCCCTGGAGCTTGTCCACCAGTGCGGGGATCTCCCGGCGCGGCACCCGGTTCTCCTCCGCGAGGGCGTCCAGCAGCTCTTCGTCCGCGCGGAAGCGCTCGAACGCCGCCGGCCCGGTCAGCGCCTCGATGCGCCGGATGCCGGCCGAGATCCCCCCCTCGCTGATGATCTTGAATACCCCGATGTGGCCGGTGGCGGGGACGTGGGTCCCGCCGCAGAGCTCCCGGCTGAATCCGGGTATCTCCACCACCCGCACCTGCTCCTGGTACTTTTCCCCGAACAGGGCGATGGCGCCCGATTTCGTGGCTTCCTCCAAGTCCATGAGCGAGGTGGTGACCGGGGCGTCACTCCAGATCTCCGCGTTGACCAGGTCCTCGACCTTTCGGATCTCGGCGGGGCTGAGCGGGGCGTAATGGGTGAAGTCGAAGCGCAGCCGCTCGGGGGTTACGAGCGAACCCGCCTGCTTGACGTGGGCTCCCAGCACCTGGCGCAGTGCCGCCTGCAGCAGGTGGGTGGCCGTATGGTTCTTCATCGTCAGGCGACGCTTCTCCATATCCACCTCTCCCTTGACCTCGTCCCCCGCCTGCAGCCGGCCCTGCGCCACCTCGACCAGGTGGGTGATGGCCGTTCCGCGGTAGATCGTGTCGAGGACCCGGGCGCGCGCCCCCTCGCGGGAGATCGTCCCGGTGTCCCCCACCTGCCCGCCCGAGGCGGCGTAGAAGGGGGTGGCGTCCAGCACCACTTCCCCCCGCTCCCCGGCGGCGATCGACTCGGCGCGTTCGCCGTCGACGATCAGGGCGCGGATGAGGGCGGGAACGGGGCCTGCGGCATCGTAGCCGACGAAATCGGTCGTTCCCTCGAACAGGGTTCGGGCAACCTCCTGGCGGATCTTCCCCGAGGCATAGTCGCGGCGCGAACGCTCGCGCTGCGTCTCGAAGGCCTGGTGGAAGGCGGTCTCGTCGACCGTGAGCCCGTGCTCGCGGGCCAGGTCCTCGATGATCTCGAGCGGCAGGCCGCGGGTGTCGTAGAGGAAGAAGGCCTCCTCCCCGGGGAGCACGCGTTCCCCGGCCGCCTTGAGCCGGGAGGCGCGCTCGTTGAAATCCTTCAGCCCCTCCCCCAGCGTGCCGGCGAACGACTCCTCCTCGCTGCGGATGACGCGGGCGATCGTCTCCCGTGTCGCGGCCAGTTCCGGGTAGGCCGGCTGCATCGCGGTGACGACCGATCCCGCCAGGCGGTACAGGAACGGGTCCCCGATCCCCAGCTTCTTGCCGTGTACCATGGCGCGGCGCAGGATCTTGCGCAGGACGTAGCCGCGCCGGTCGTTGCCCGGGTACTGGCCGTCGCCGACGACGAAGGCGGCCGCACGTGCGTGGTCGGCGATGACGCGCATGGAAACGTCCGCGTCCGGGTCGGCGCCGTAGTCGTTGCCGCACAAGCCGGAGATCTCATCGAGCAGGGGGCGGAACAGGTCGGTGTCATAGTTGGATGTCTGTCCCTGGAGGATGGTGGTGATGCGCTCGAATCCCATCCCTGTGTCGATCGAGGGGGAGGGGAGCGGGTCCATCCTGCCCGACGCATCGCGGTTGTACTGCATGAACACCAGGTTCCAGACCTCCACCCAGCGGCCGCAGGAGCAGGTCAGGTCGCACTCGCCGTGGTCCGGAAGCGGGCTGCGGCCGAAATCGTAGTGCAGCTCCGACGAGGGGCCGCAGGGCCCCGTTTCCCCCATCGTCCAGAAGTTGTCCGCCTCGTCCAGGCGCAGGATCCGTTCGGCCGGAATCCCCTCCTGCCGGTGCCAGATGTCCCACGCCTCGTCGTCCTCGCGGAAGACGGTTACCCACAGCCGCGCGGGGTCCAGGCCGAAACGGCGGGTCAACAACTTCCAGGCGAAGTGGACGGCGTCCGCCTTGAAGTAATCGCCGAAGGAGAAGTTGCCCAGCATCTCGAAGAAGGTGTGGTGGCGGCGGGAGTGGCCGACGTCCTTGAAGTCGTTGTGCTTGCCGCTGACGCGCATACATTTCTGGCTCGTGGCGGCGCGCGTGTAGGGACGCCGCTCCCTGCCCAGGAAGATGTCCTTGAACTGGTTCATCCCCGCGTTGGCAAACAGGAGCGTTGGGTCGTTGAAGGGGATGAGCGAGCTGCTGGGCACTCTCTTGTGTCCATTCTGCTCGAAATATTTCAGGAAAGTTTCGCGGATTTCGAAGCTGCTGGTCAATTCAATCTCCTGTTTCAAGGCGGCGCGCAAGCGCCGCGGGGAGCAGGCGCCGGAGGGCGCCGGTTATCTGGTCCGGGTCGAAGCCGCGCCGGGCGAGGGCGGAGGCGAGGCTCCGGGCCTCGGCGGGGGTACGGGGAACGCCGCGCCGTGCCAGGAGCCGGTCGATCCCGGCCCCGAGCCCGAAGTCCTCCCCCAGGTCCTCCCGCGCGCGCCCCAGCGCCGTTTCGACCACGCACGGGGCCACCCCGCTCCGCCGCAGGGCGGACTCCACCCTGGACGGTCCCCATCCCTGTCGTTGCATGCGCCGGAGGGCGAAAGTATACGCGTAATCGGCGTCGTTGAGAAGGTCGAGCTGCTCGAGCCGGTCGAGTACCGGCGCGACCGGGATTCCCGCCGCCGCGCGTTCCAGGCGCGCCCCCAGGTCGGCGCGGCTCCAGCGTCGGCGCGCCAGCAGCGCTGCGGCCTGTTTCATCAGATCGGGATCGGGTCGGGTATCCATCGGCTGTCACCGCAAGCGCCCTGCGGCGCTCCCGGTGACAGCATACCATCAACGCGGCTAGCGGGTCAGTTCGTTCTGCATCGATTCGATGGCCGCGTCCTTGGTGGTGTAGATCCCCTGGATCCGGAGCTTGAATTCCTCCGGGTTGGTCGAGTAGGCGAAGGCATCCTCGAGCGAGATGCGCCCGGCGCTGTAATGGTCGTAGATCGACTGGTCGAACGTCTGCATCCCGTACTGGGAGGTTCCCGCCGCCAACGCCTCGCGGATGAGGCGGGTCTTGTCGGCATCGACGATGTAACTGCGGATCAGCTCGGTGGTGCGCAGGATCTCGATGGCGGGGATGCGGCCCGGGATGTCGCTGCGCCGCATCAGGCGCATGGAGACGATGGCGCGCAGGACCATCGACAGCTGCAGGCGGATCTGCCGGTGCTGGTGGACCGGGAAGGCGGTCGTGATCCGGTTGATGGTTTCCACCGCGTCCAGGGTGTGCAGGGTGCTGAAGACCATGTGCCCGGTCTCGGCGGCCACCAGGGCCGTCTCGATGGTCTCTGCGTCGCGCATCTCGCCGACGAGGATCGTGTCCGGGTCCTGGCGCAGGCTGCTGCGCAGGGCGGCCGCGAAGCTCGTGGCGTCCACCCCGATTTCGCGCTGGCTGATGAGGCTCAGCCGGTCGTTGTAGGAGAACTCGATCGGGTCCTCGATGGTGATGATGTGGCGGGTGAAATTCTCGTTGATGTAGTTGAGCATCGAGGCGATGGTGGTCGATTTCCCCGAACCGGTGGTCCCGGTCACCAGCACCAGCCCCCGTCTTTCCTCCGCGATGGTCCGGAGCACCGGGGGGAGAAAAAGCTCGTCGAAGGAGAGGATACGGGTGGGGACGGCGCGGACGGCTATCGAGACGTTTCCACGCTGCTGGAACACGTTGATGCGGAAGCGGCCCAGCCCCCGCACCCCGTAGCCGATGTCGACTTCGGCGGCGTTGCGGAAGCGCTCCTTCTGCTTGCTGTTCATGATGGAAAACGCCATCATGAGCGAATCCTCCTTGTCCAGCTTCCCCTGGTCCGCGAGCGGCACAAGTTCGCCGTTGATGCGCAGGTGGGGGAAGCAGTCGACCTTCAGGTGCAGGTCCGAGGCTCCCTTGGAGACCATGGTTCGCAGCAGGGTGTCGAGATTCATGCCGTGTCCTCTCCCGGGCGGATAGGCCGCCGTCGCTATCGCTATCGGCGCGCCGGGGCCGGGACGATAGGTTTTCGTGCCGATCCCGCTGCGCCGGACCGAGGGGGGACTCTCTCCTTGACTGGTCCCGGTCCATTCCGTAAGATTCTATCCCTATGGAAACACGACCTGTACAGGACCCGGAGGCCACGGGCACGCTGGGTTTTCCTCCCGTCGGGACCCCGAAAACCCTCGCCGCCTGCGTCGGCGCGGCCATCGTGCCGGGGCTGGGACACGCGCTGCTGGGGAAATGGGACCGCGCCGCGGTGTTTTTCTGCTCCATCGGCCTGATGGTGACGATCGGGATCTGGTTCGACGGCAGGTTGTGGAGCCCCGATTTCGACGGCATCGTCGCCGCGCTCAAGTTCGTGGCCGAGGCGGGAGCGGGGGTGTTCTACTGGATCCCCTGGCTGCAGGGGGCCGGCATCGGCGACCCCACAGCCTATACCTACGACTACGCCAACGTTTTTCTCTACGTCGCGGGCCTGCTCAACATGCTGGTGATCGTGGACGTGTTCGACATCGCCAAGGGAAGGAAGCCATGAAGAGCCACTTCGCCATGATGGTCGTCTTCAGCATCCTGACCTCGCTCGTGATCGCGTTCATCGCCAAGAACGGAGCCCGGGAACGGACGCGCTATTTCCTCTTCCTGCTCGGCGCCTTCGTCCTCCTTTCCATCGTGGCGGGCTGGCTGATGTACCCGTTCCCCTTCTAGCCGGCCGTTCCCTCCGGGGGTCTCATGCAGATGCTGGGCAAGAGAGCGATCGTGACCGGCGGGGCGCGCGGCATCGGGCGCGCCATCTGCCTCGAACTGGCCCGCCGGGGGTGCGACATCGCCTTCACCTACAGCCGGAGTTCCGCCGAAGCCGATACCCTCCGGGAAGAGATCCTCGCCCTGGGGCGCCGGGTGTGGGCCTTCCAGGCGGACGTCCGATCCTGCTCGGGGGCCGAGGAGGTCGTGCGCCAGGTGTGCGCAGGCGCGCGCGGGGTCGATTTCCTTGTCAACAACGCCGGGATCGCCCGGGACCGGCTGATCCTGCGCATGAGCGAGAGCGACTGGGACGAGGTGATCGGAACCAACCTCAAGGGCGCCTTCAACTTCTGCCGGGCGGCGGCTCCTTTCATGCTCCGGGCGCGCTCGGGCGTCATCCTGAACCTCTCCTCGGTAAGCGGCCTGCACGGGGCGCCGGGACAGGCCAACTATTCCGCCTCCAAGGCGGGGCTGATCGGGCTGACCAAGGCGTTGGCCCGGGAGCTGTCCGGCCGCGGCATCCGGGTGAACGCGCTGGCGCTCGGGTTCGTCGACACCGAAATGACCCGCAGCCTATCCCCCGCGTATCGCGAGCGCGCCCTTGGCGAGATCCCGCTCGGCCGTTTCGGCACGGTTGCGGAGGTGGCCCGGATCGCCGCCTTCCTCCTCTCCGAGGACGCCTCCTACATCACCGGGCAGGTGGTGCAGGCCGACGGGGGGCTGGCCATCTGAAACCGGCGCGGCAGGCGACATTTCGTTGGCACTTTTCGCTCCTCCTTCATTAGACCTTTGTAGCGGTGCATTTTTTCACCCCTTGTCGGCTGGTGGGTATGGATCCGGAAATCCACGAACTTCTCCGCAACGTGCTGTCGCAGGGGCGCGGCGGCCCCGAGTCGGAACTGGCCTCGCGCCGGCTGATGGAGCATTTCGGTTCGGCCGGGCGGCTGGCCGAGGCGTCGCTCGAGGAGATCCGGCGCGCTGGCCGGATCCCGCCGCGGCAGGCCGCGGCCGTCTACTGGGCGCTGGAACTGGGGAGGCGCGCGTCGAGCGCCCCGCTGCGCCCTGGGGAGCGCTTCAACAACAGCCGGGAACTGTACGAGCGTTACCGCGGCCGCTACTTCTCCGTCCACAAGGAGCACTTCGTATCGCTGCACCTGAACGCCAAGAACCGGCTGATCCGGGAGGTCCTGGTCTCGGTCGGGAGCCTGAGCACGAGCGTGGTGCACCCGCGCGAAGTCTTCGCCCCCGCGGTGCGCGACAGCTCGGCGGCCCTGATCTTTCTCCACAACCACCCCTCCGGGGACCCGGCTCCGAGCCGGGAGGACCGGGAGTGCACCGGGAGGCTCTTCGAAGCGGGAAAAATCATGGGAATCCGGATCCTGGACCACGTAATCCTGGGACACGACGACTACTACAGCTTCGCCGACAGCGGCTTGCTCGCCCCATCCTCCGCCGCCCCTTTTTGATCCGGCGGCCCCGACCGTGGCAATCGCCCCCGGCACCGGCTATAATAAAAAAATGAACCAACTCTTTTTCCTGGACGTGGACACGCAGCGGGACTTCATGCGGAAGGACGGGGCGCTCTACGTCCCGGGGGCGGAGCGCATCGTCCCGAAGCTCCGGCGCCTCTTCGATTTCGCGCGCAGGAGCGGCATCAGCATCCTTTCGAGCGTCGACGCGCACGCGCCCGACGACCCCGAATTCAGCGCCTTCCCCACCCACTGCGTCAAGGGGAGCGAGGGGCAGAAGAAGATCGACGAGACGCTCATCGGCCGTCCTCTGGTGCTGGAAAACCGCCCCGTGGACCGCAACCTGGTGGAGGCGGTCCGCCGCTACCGGCAGATCATCGTGGAAAAACAGGCGCTCGACCTCTTTACCAACCCGGTGGCGGAACGGTTGCTGCGCGCCCTGCCGGCGCGGGCGATCGTGTTCGGGGTGACGACCGAACACTGCGTCCGGGCGGCCGCCTTGGGGCTCCGGCGCCGCGGGGTGAGCGTGGTGCTGGTCAGCGATGCTGTGTGCGCCCTCTCCCCGCAGGGGGAACGGGAAGCCCTCCTGGAAATGCGGACGGCGGGGGTGGAAACCGTCACCGTGGAGACCCTCCTCAGCCTGGGCTCCAGCTGATGCCGCAAGCGGAATTCGGGCTCTATTTCCACCTCCCTTTCTGCCTGAGCCGCTGCCGCTACTGCCACTTCAACAGCGTCGTCTACGACGCGCCGCTCGAAGCGCGCTACGCCGCGGCTCTCCTTGGAGAAATGAACCTCGGCGCGGGAACCCCGGAAGGGGGCCGGGTGAACAGCGTCTATTTCGGCGGCGGGACCCCGAGCCTCCTTCCCGCACGGAGGATCGCCGTGCTCGTCGACGCCTGCCGCGGCCGCTTCCGCCTCGCGGACGACTGCGAAATCTCGCTGGAAGCCAATCCCGGCACCCTCTCGCCGGAGAAGGCCGCCCTGTGGTGCTCGGCCGGGGTCAACCGGGTCTCCATTGGCGCGCAGTCGTTTTCGGACCGGGAACTCGCCGCCGCGGGACGCGCTCACACCGCCGCCATGACGTTCGAAGCGCTCGCCCTGCTCCGCAAAAGCGGTTTGGACAACCTCAGTCTCGACCTGATGCTGGGCCTGCCGCAACAGACCCGCCGTTCCTGGCGCCACACCCTCGAGGCAGCGGCCGCAAGCGGCGTCGCCCACCTTTCCCTCTACATGCTCGATCTCGACGAAGAGTGCCCGCTGGGAACGATGGTGCGGGAAGGGAAGGTGACGCTGCCTGACGAGGACGAGACGGCCGACCTGTACGCCGAAAGCGTGGAGTACCTGGCAGGGTGCGGGTTCGAGCAGTACGAAATCAGCAATTTCTCCCGGCCGGGGCGGCGCTCGCGCCACAACCTGAAGTACTGGCGCCGCGAGCCGGTGTTCGCCTTCGGGGCGGGGGCGTGCTCCTTCGACGGTCGGCGCCGCTCCATGAACGAAAGCGGGGTGGAGGAGTATTGCCGTCGGATCGAATCGGGCCAAAACCCCGAAGCCGGCGGCGAAACGGTTGACGACGCGCGCGCCCTTTCGGAAACCCTCTTTCTTTCGCTCCGCCTCACCGAGGGGCTCGATCTCGACCGGCTCGCCGCCGCCAGGGGCGTGCCGCTGCCGGAAGCCTATGTCGCCGCCATCGATGAATTCTGCGCGCAGGGGTGGATCGAGCGGCGGCGCTCGCGCGTGCGGCTCACGGTACCGGGGATGCTGGTTGCCAATGAAATCTTTCAAACCTTCGTCTAGCCCGGATCCCGCAATCCCGGAGTCGGCGGCTTGAGGCGACACGGGTTCTTGGCATCCGGGCCGATATTTACACGGCCGACCGCCCGGAATGAAACGGTTTTCAAACCCTCCGCGGATTGATAAGATGCGCTCCGGCCCGGTTGGGCTTGGGAAGAACCAACAGGAGTGGAAGGGAGACCATGGAAAAGATCAGGATCGGCATCATCGGCGGAAGCGGGTTGTATGACATGGCAGGGCTTGAGCAGCGGGAGGAGGTGGCGGTGGCCACCCCATTCGGCGATCCCTCGGACCGGCTGGTGACGGGGACGCTGGCGGGCAAGCGGGTGGCTTTCCTGGCGCGGCACGGCCGGGGACACCGGTTGATGCCGTCCGAGCTCAACTTCCGCGCCAATATCTATGCCATGAAGACCCTCGGGGTGGAACGCATCCTCTCCGTCGGCGCTGTGGGGTCGCTCCGGGAGAGCATTGCGCCCCTGGACATCGTCCTTCCCGACCAGTTCCTGGACCGGACCCGGGGCAGGGTGTCGACCTTCTTCGGGGACGGGCTGGTGGCCCACATCTCTTTTGGCGACCCGGTCTGCCCCGATCTCCTGGAGCAGGTCTTCGAGTCCTCGGCGCGCGCGGGCTTCCCGGCCAAAAAGGGGGGGACCTACGTCTGCATGGAGGGACCGGCCTTTTCCACCCGGGCCGAATCGATCCTCTACCGAAACGCGGGAATGGACGTCATCGGGATGACCAACCTGCAGGAGGCTAAGCTGGCCCGGGAGGCCGAGATCTGCTACGTCACCATCGCGCTGGTGACCGACTACGACTGCTGGCATGACGGGCACGAGACGGTCAGTGCGGATATGATCATCGGGAACCTGGAACGCAACTGCCGCGCGGCGGAGGCGATCCTGGCCCGCACGGTGGCCGACTTGGACGGAGAGCGGAAATGCTCCTGCGGCGATGCCCTGAAATACGCGCTGATCACGCGCCCCGAGGCGGTGTCGCCGGAGGCGAAGGCGCGGCTTGCCCCCATCGTGGGTCGCTACCTGCCGTAATGGGCTTGAAAACGGCGCGGACGGCCCTTCTCTTCCTTCTGGCGGTGTCGTGCGCCGCTAATGCGGAGGCCGGGGAGGGGAGGGAGAAGCAGGGGGCCGGGGAGATGCTCGGGGAAGCCCGGGTGTTTAACGAGGCGATGACCTGGTTTCGCAAGGCCGAGGCCATGATCGGCACCCCCGCGGAAAACGGCGACGAGCAACTGGAACTCTTCCGCAAGGCCGTCGACATCAAGCCCGATTTCCTCGAGGCGCACTACAATCTCGGCCTCGTCCATCTCAACCGGAAGGAGATGGCGGAGGCCGCCGCGGCGCTGGAGACCGTGCTCCGGATCGATCCGCAGTTCGACCCCCAAGTCTACCGCCTGCTGGCTACGGCTTACCGCGGGGCGGGGGACCGGGCGGCCGCCATCGCGGCGCTCGAAACGGGGATGGCGCGGCGCCCCGACGATATGGAGATGCTGGCGGCCCTGGCATACCTCGAGCTCGAAAGCGGGCGGGAGGAGGCCGCCGCGGAAAACCTCGAAAAGGTCCTGGAGCGCCAACCGGGGGACGCCGCGCTGCGATTTGATCTCGCCCTCCTCTGCCAGAAGCGGGGGGACGGGGAGCGGGCGGCCGCCCACTACCGGGAACTGCTTGCGCGCGTTCCGGACCACTTCGGCGCGCGCTTCAACCTGGGGATGCTCTTGTTGGGGGGCGGGAAGCTGGCCGAAGGGACGGCGCAACTGGAGGAGGCGGCGAAGCTGAATCCGGAGGACGCCCAGGTACGGGAGCGGCTGGGGGACGCCTACAGCCTGATGCAGCAATACGAGAAAGCGGCCGCGAACTACCGCGCGGCCCTGGCACGGGGCGAAACGCGCGTGCACATCCGCGCGCGCCTGGGCTTCGCCCTGGCCAAGCTCGGCCTGACCGGAGAGGCGATCGAGGTGCTCGAGGGGGCCGGCCCGGGGGGGGATGGCGCCGACATCCATTTCCTCCTGGGGGACCTCTACGGGGACGCGGGGCGATACGAGGAGGCACTTGCCTCCTACGCCCGTTCGCTCGCGGCGGACCCGAGCCAGAAGGAGGTCCATTACAACATGGGGACCCTTTTGGCGGAGCGGGAGCGGTTCGAGGAGGCCCGCGCCGCGCTGCGGCGCGCGGTCGAACTCGATCCGCGCTACGCGCCGGCATGGGCCAACCTCGCGCGGGTGGCGGAGCGGCTGGGGCTCGACCGGGAGGGGATCGAGGCCAACGAGGCGGTGATCGAACTGGGGGAGGGAACGGCCCGGAATTATTTTCACCTCGGGGTCCTGTACGCGAAAAACGACTTGGCCGCGCCCGCCATCGCCGCGTTCACACGCGCAGTCGAACTCGAACCGGAACGGTACCGGGCGCTGCTGCGGGAAGAGCTGAAAAACGTCCAATCGGTGCTCGACAGCGTGCGCTACAAGCCTGAATTCACCCGGTTGCTCGGCATGCCCTAGGGACGGACTCGGCGCAGGAAGGCGGCGAGTTCTCCCGGGGAGAGGGCGTAGAGATCCTGCGGGTTTTCGGGCGGCTGGTTCTTCCAGCGCCGGTGGCCCCAGAGCCAGCTCTCGGGCTGCTCGCGCACGATCCGCTCCAGCACGTCGTTGAACCGCTGGGTATTGACTTCGATATCGCGCTCCTTGTCGCCGGTGCGCACCGCTTCCATCGGGGGAAGGAAGCGGATACGGTAGCGCCCCCGCTCCATGGGGGTGAGGTACCCGGGGAGTACGGGGGCGCCGGTGCGCAGCGCAAACAGCGCCACGCTCGAGGTGGTGGCGGCGGGCACCCCGAAGAAGCGCGCGAAGATCCCCTCCTCCGGGCTGGTGTTCTGGTCCATGAGGATGCCGAAATCGCGTCCCGAGTGGAGCTCCCTGAGGATGGTACGGGCCGAGTTGCCCTTGGGGACGACGCGGTTGCCGTGCAGGGAGCGGATCGAGGAGAGGTAGCGTTCGAGGCGCGCGTTGTCCAGCGGCCTGGTCGTGAACGCGAGCGGATGGCCATAGAGCGCGTGGGCCGTGGGGAGGAGTTCCCAGGAGCTGAAGTGGCCGGTGAGGTAGAGGATCCCTTTCCCTCGGCGGCGCGCTTCCCGGTAGTTGTCGAGCCCCTCCACCTCGTCGTAGACCGCCAGGCGGGGGATGTTCGCGGGGGAGAGGGCGGGGAGGCGGCTGATCTCGAGCAGGTTGAGCGCCGCGTTCCGGAAGCTCCGGCGGGCGATCCGTTCCCGGGCGCGCTTCGGCAGGGAGGGGAAGGCGATGCGGAGGTTGACGTCGGCGATCCGGCGGTGGCGCCGGTCGAGGCGGTAGAAAACGGAGGCGAGGGCGCCGATCAGCGCGGCGCCCGCCGCGCGGGGGAGCACGCGGAAAAGCGCGATGCCCAGCCGGGCCAGGATGTAGACGGCAAGGGAATCCAAGCTCTCGCCCCTCCAGGATGATATACTCCCGCCTTGATGGCGGCATTCATACATAACAGACTCCGGCCTCTTTGCATAGGTCGTTCCTGGCCGGGCGCGGGCGGGGAGAGATGAAAAGGAGGGAGTCTTTCGACCCCCCTTATGACGGGGTGTTCGCGGGGCTGCTGAAATTCGCGACCTTTGCCGAGGCGGAGGAGACCCTCCGGCGGCTGGAGGAGTTGCGCCTCCGTTACCGGGACCTCGGGGACCGCAAAGGGGAAGGGTATTGCCGGGAGTTGGCGCTCTTGGGGAGGCGGCGGGCGGAACAGATCGCCCGCAACCCGCGCGTCGGGGCGGTGCGCCGGCTCGAGAAAGGGGAAATCGCCCTCTGGTTCCGGATCTGGCTCGAGACCCCCGCACTGTTTGAGACCTGGCTCGAGCTGCGCCGACGGACGGAGGAGTTCCGGCGGCTCCGGGATGCGGGATGAGGTTTTCCGGGATAAAGGGCGGCCGCGCCGCCCGGAATTTGCTACGATTCTAATTTTTCGACAAGGACGCACCGATGCAAGAACCCCTATCCAACAACCTGCCGGGGACGCGGGACCTGCTCCCCGGGGAGACCGAGCGCTGGCGCCTCGTGGAGGAGTGCGCGCGCCGCATCTTCGAGCGCCACGGGTACCGGGAGATCCGGACCCCCGTCATCGAGCCCACCGAACTGTTCGCGCGCGGGATCG
>JAAYAJ010000095.1 GCA_012719455.1 Acidobacteriota bacterium
CTCGCTGGCCAGGGCGCTCATGGCGGATATTACGGCCGAAGGAGTGGAAACAAAGGCGCAGGCGGATTTCATGAAAGAAATATCCTGCGATGAGATACAAGGGTACCTTTATTCAAGACCCTTGTCGCCGGAAGCACTGGAAGAGTTCCTTAAAAACGAGGCGCTTCGGGCCGAGGCGTAGGCAGCTGCAGCATCTTATATTCCGCAGCTGGCATGGCTCGCCTTGTTCAAGCCGAGTAAGACAATCCCCCGCAGTGAAAGTAGCGCAGAACGGACCGTTCCCGGTTCCGAAAGCCGCCAGACGTTTTCTTTGCCATCTGAATCCTGCCATTGAGTCCGTAGGCCAGGGTATCATACTGTCGCCAGGCGCGGCTTGTAGCTGGTCATGTTTTGCGTGCCAGACATCCTTTCGTCGAGTGGATGATATTTCTCGTCTCTTCCGATGGGATTTTGTGAATTATTTGCCGGCGACAACCTGGTAAGGTGCCAGGCCGTTTTGAACTGCACAGGGGGAAGGGTATTGGGCCGGCCGATATTGCTCCACAGCCAGTAATGCAAAACCGGCGGCATTAAGCATCGACTCGAGTTCCCGGGGCGGATGGCAAAAGCATTGAGCCGGGTTGTTCTCAATTAGCAGGTTATCCACTTGGTATTCAGTGAGCCCTTTGTCGGAGTTTACATGTCCAATAAAGAGGACGCCGCCGGGCGCCAAAAGCCTCTCAAAAGCCGAAATCGTCGGGCCGCTCAAATCACGCGGTATGTGCAGGAAGCTCGCAAATAAATAAATTCCGTCAAAACTCCCATCCCGGAAGCATGGCGCCGAAATATCCATGGCGACGGAGCTGATTTCATGTGGCGGCGATTGAATTCCGGCAAAAAACTCAGGAACAATATCGGCTGCAGTAACCGCCAATCCATGCGCTGCAAAAGCCAGGCTGTCGAATCCCAAGCCACACCCCGCATCCAGTACTCGCCGGCCTTTCAAGTGTTTCAAAAACAATTCACGGCACCGATCGTGAAAAGCGTGGTCAAAATCGGTGTCGCGGCGCCGCAGCCATTCGGCGGCGATGCGGCTATAGGCCTGGCGGTTTTGGCGAATAATCGGGTTCGAATGCTTTCCGGAATGATTCATGGGGTCGCACTCAAGTATAGCAGGCGGTCGCACACTTTTTTTAGTACCCGTTGAGAATGCGCAATGATCAGGGCAGTCAACCCATGATGCCTGCGCCACTCCCCGATGAGGTCAAGAATCTGCGCCTGGTTGATTGGATCCAGGGATGAGGTGGGTTCATCCAGAAGTACAAATTCCGGATCCAGCATGAATATCCGAATGAGTGCAAACCGTTGTATCTGCCCGGCGCTCAGCTCAAAAGGAAAGCGCATGGCCATGCCTGGTTGAAGGTTCACCATCTCGCACAATTGGGCGACCCTATGCTGGGCGTTTCCGGTCACGCGGTTTACCGAAAGGGTCTCGCGCAATGTCTCCATGATCCGCCGCCGCGGGTTAAAAGCCAGCATCGGCTCCTGGGAAATCCAGCCGAAACGCGGCCGCAATTCCCTTTGGGAAGCATGTCGCACATTGCGCCCCTTCCAATAGATATCACCTTCCCAGGTGCCCATCAGATTCAACAGCGCCTTGCCAACGGACGTTTTCCCGCACCCGCTGGGGCCGGAGAGGCCGACGAACTCGCCCCTATGGACATGAAGGGAAATGGGGCCGGCTACCCAGCGCGGTCGTGAAAAAATGGAACCGCTGCGATAGAAAACCCTCAGATTGCGGGCTTCGATCAGGGGGCTAGGAGCGCGCATGAACTTTTCCTTCGCCCGGAACGGCGGAGAGACAAAGATCCGATTGGATCATGAGTTGTGCATACGGATGTCCCGGATTGCTCAAAGCCTGCGGGCATGGACCATGGGCCAAAATCATCCCCTCTTTCATGAAATAAACGCGGTGCGCCAATTCCGCGACCAGCCTCATATCGTGGGTAATAATCAGCATGGAGCCGTGGTGGATGCGGCGGAGACACTGAACAACGCTTTCACGGCTGGCATCATCGAGCCCCCGAGTCGGTTCATCCACCAGGAGCAGTTCGGGATCGTTGATGGCGCTCATCGCCAGCATTGCACGCTGATTCATGCCGCCGCTCAATTGAAAGGGATAGGAGTCGCGTATCAGTTGCGGGTCCGCAAATCCCATCTCCTTCAATAAGGCGTCCGCTTTTTGCCCGGCACGGGAGCTTTCCGAAGGATGATGTTGCAGGTAGGCTTCACAAATCTGCCTTCCGATGGGCAGAACGGGATTGAAAAAGCGCTCGGCGTTGGACCAGCAGATGGAGATTCTTTGCCCGCGAATTCTTTTTGCGGCATTCGTCCGGAGCAGATCCTCGCCGTCAAATGTCGCCGTGCCGGTGACCTGGGCGTTCCTGGGGAGGAGACCTACAAGGGACAAGGCCAGCACGGTCTTGCCGCATCCGCTTTCGCCGACAAGCGCCACGCGCTCACCGGCTTCTATGCTTAGGGAGAGCCTGTCCACGGCGCGGACGTCTTTCTCCGGCGTTTTGAAGACCACGGAAAGATCGCGGACATGGAGACTCATTCTCGTTCCCCTGCGAAGCGGATCGCACCCAAATCCATTTTGAGGAAAGGATCTATATGAATTCCTGTCAGGCCTTGTCGGTACGCATAGTAATAGCGTTCGTGATATAGGGGCACGAAAGGTTTTTCTTCGGCCAGCAGGTCGAGAAGGGAATGATAGGCTTGATCATGCGCCGACACGTTGGGGGCGTTGAGGGCTTTCTCAAACAGCGCATCAAGCGGGGCGGAGGCATAATGGGTGGTGTTGCCGATGCTTCGCACCTGCATCCCCTTGGAATAGGCCAATCTCCTGACCAGCAGGTCCGGGATTCCGGTCGGCAACGATAGGGGATAGAGGGTGAGATCGAAATCGCCGGCCTGGGTGGCCTTTTGCCATGCGCCGCTTTCCAGCATCTCAATGCGGATGGAAACGCCCAGTTTGGCAAAGTAATCCGACAGATAGTCGGCGGTATGGCGATAACTCCAGGAGGAAGCATCGCCCTGGCTCAAAAGGAGAGTCAACGCGTTTCCCTTGCCGAGCGCGGCCAGTTGCCTTTTAACCGGCTCGTCTGTTTCCGGCAGCAGCGAAAAGCGATTCCTGTTCCAGCGGACGGCTGTTTCAACCAGAAAGTCGCGGGCTGCAATGCCCGATCCATGGAGAATGAGCCGGGCCAATTCATGGCGATCCAGGGCGCGCGAGAACGCATCGCGGGATGCCGGATCGGAAAAGGGATGCCGGGCGCAATTGAACAAAAGGTAGTGCGTGATGGCAACGTCCTGTGCCGCAACAACGATATCCCTTCTGTCCTTCAGCATGTCCAAATAGGACGGAGGAACTCCGCCATGGTGGGCAATCATGTCGATATCTCCGCGAAGCAGCGACATGATGCGGACTGCGGGATCACCGATGATCTTGAATTCGATTTCGCCGAAGTGCGGCTTGACTCCGTGATATTGGGCAAAGGCGGTGACTCGGTCGTATTGTCCAATGCGGCTTTGGGAATAAATGTAGGGGCCGGATCCGATCGGACGATCGAGCTTGCCATCCGGACCAAAGGCGCGCGGGCTGAAAACGCCCGCGAAATAGTGACCGAGCCGGTTGGGGAGGTCGACCACCGGGCTGGAAAACTCCAGATGGATTGTCCATTCATCTTTGGGCACGGCCGAAACGAGGGAGGAAAAAGTGCTGTAGTAATCAAGCTCAGGATGGTTTTTCATTCGGAGCAGGTTGGCGGTCACAAGACGGCTGTTGAGCCGGTCCCCGTTGTGAAACGTCACGCCCCTTTTCAGGTGGAAGGTCCATTGCCTGCCGTCCGAAGAAACTTCCCACGATTGCGCCAGGCCGGGCCTCGGCGTCAGGGTATCGTCCAATTCGGTCAGCGTTTCCCAGACATTCGCATTGCGCTGAATGAATACAGGATTGTTGTTGCCGAGATTCAGAGTGGACCCTATGCCGATAACGAGCTTGTTGGACGTGGCGGGTGAAGGTGAACATGCGGTCGCCGCAAACAAAGCCGTTATCAGGATTACGGCCAAACGAAAAAAAATCATCAGGTGTCGCTCCCGCAAGACGATGCAGTGCTTGCCAGCATTCGGACCTCTTCAATGGGGAAAAGAAAACGCTTCCTGTCCAGGAATTCGCGGATCCCGTCCGCGAGCAGGTGCAGCCCGAGAGTGAAAGCGGCAATCAAGGCACAGGGGAAGACAAAGAGCCACGGGCTGTTCAGGAAAAAGCTTCGGGCATCGAAGAGCACCATGCCCCATTCCGGCGTCTGGGGCGAAACCCCCAGGCCGAGGAAACTCAAGGACACAATGGCAAAAACATTGCCGACAATCGTATTCAGCATGAGGACCAGCAACGAGGGGATGACGGCCGGCAGCGCGTGCATGAATAAATTGCGCGCAACCGAATACCCAAAAGCCGTATTGACGGTTATAAAATCAAGATGTTTTACGGCGGAGATTTCATTGCGGACAATGCGGGACAACTGCGCCCATCCGGTCAAGGCAAGAAACAAGACCAATTGCAGCGCGCCACCGCCGAAAATGCCGAGAAGGCAGATCGCCAGCAGAAAGCCAGGAAGGGCCAGCAAGGCATCGATGAGACGCATCATGGCCCTGTCCAGCCATCCCCCCAGATAACCGCAGAGCGCGCCTATGACCAGGGCCAGAAAGGTGTCGATGGCGGCTACGAGCAATGCCAGGCCAAGCGTTGTTCGGGTTCCCGCCATTAAGCGGCTGAAAAGATCCCTGCCGAGATGGTCGGTCCCCATCCAATGCCCGGGGGAAGGGGGAGCCAATATGTTGCCGTAATCGGACAGGGCGGGGGGGTAGGGGGCAAAAGCCTCTCCAGTCAGTCCCAACAGGAGAAAGAGAATGACAATGGTTCCGCCGATGCAGGCAATCCGGGGCATATCAGCCTAATCTTTCTTTCGCGACACGGGGATCCAACCAGCGTACCAGCAAGTCGGCGGAGAGGTTGCATGCCAGGACCACGGTTCCGATAAAAAGAATGTACGCCTGGATCACCGGCAGGTCCCGGCTTGAGATCGCTTCCAGGATGTAACTTCCCATTCCGGGCAGGGAGAACATGGTTTCGATCAGCACAAGGCCGCCCAGAAGACCGGCAAAGCGCATCGCAAGGTACGTTACCATGAGGGATAGGACATTGCGCAAACCATGCCTGAGGACGGCTTGCGGATAGGACAGGCCTTTGCCCAGAGCCGCCAGGAAATGCTCTTCGTGGACTGTCTCCAGCAAGGCATTCCTCAAGACGCGCGCAAGCGACAGCCCCATAATGCCGCCCAGTGTCAGGACGGGAAGGATAAGCCCGCTGCCCCCACTGACGCCATAAAGCGGCAACAACTCCAGCTTGAATGAAAACAGGTAGAGAGCAAAAAGCCCGACCAGGAAAGCGGGAACCGAATGGAACAGGGATGCGGTGATCCGTACGGCGTGATCGACAAATCCTCCTTCATGCAAGACACAGGGAACTCCCAGGACAAACCCGGTGATGGAGGCAAGAACAAGGGCGCCGAACGCAATAAGGGCGGTTATGGGCAGGCGCGCGGCAAACTCGGTAAGAATGGGGCGGTTGGTTTTCAGCGACACGCCCAGGTCGCCGAAAAGAATACTCTTCAACCACCCCAGGTAACGTTCCGGAAATGGAGCATCAAGGCCCTGCGCGCTCCGGATCCTGTCCAGGGCTTCAGGCGCTATTTCCTGAGCCGTACCCCCCAGAAGAAGCCGGGTTGGATCGCCCGGCGCCAGATCCACGGCAAGGAAGGAAACAAAGCTGACAAGGACCAGGGTCAAAAAACATGAGATTAGTCGATGTGCCATATATCATGGGCGCCGCTCAGAATCGGTAGTTATAGGTAGCGCGCATTTCCACGAAGCGGCCCGGAGCATTATATATGAACTCGCCGTCGTACTTGGAATTCGTCAGATTGTCGACGCCGACGGAAAAGGTGATGCTGTTG
The DNA here is from genome assembly GCA_012719455.1 of Acidobacteriota bacterium. Lineage (GTDB taxonomy): Bacteria > Acidobacteriota > UBA6911 > UBA6911 > UBA6911 > UBA6911. Next base: position 6,057 of record JAAYAJ010000095.1, read on the forward strand.
CCGTCATTCAAACGTACACTCTTCCGGACCTTGGCGCCCAGGGTCATGTATTCCTTCATGAAAAAATAATCGAGATTGGTGTTATCGTCATCGTAATAGCGGGTATCGGAGAAACGGCTGTAGAAAGTGGCTCCAAACCCTCTTCTCCGGTTGTCATACTCAATTCCAAAGCCTCCATGGTAATCGGGCGCATTGCGCAATTGGTTCCCCTTGTTTTTTGCAGACCGGGTGATTTCCGAGCGGTTCAGGGTGAAATGAACGTATCCGCTTAGATCGGAAACGATTTGCTGGCGCAGGGAAAGCTCCAAGCCCTTGATGGAGACCTCGTCGGAATTGGAGGTCCGGATGACTTGGACGCCGGGCAGTGTCGGATGCTGGTCATACACGTAGTTCATGGCGTCGCGGATACGGCCGAAGTAAGGAGTCGCGGAGGCCTGGGTGTGTCCATTCGCGCTGATATAATCGACGCCGAAATCGACCATCAGGGTCTTTTCCGGTTTTAGTTGCGGATTGGCCTCGCGCCAGGTGTTGCCGGTGGAGAGGTTCTGGAAAAACCAGGTGGCATTGCCCGGCCAGAAGGCATTGCCGACCGATGTGCGAAATCCCCAGGAATCATTGAGCCGATACTTGAACCCGCCTCTATAGGTTGTCGCGGACTTCCGCACGTCCGGCGGCGTCTGGTTCGTGGAGCCGCTGTCATACACATCGTGGTAGTTCCACCTGTCGTGCCGCATGCCGACAATCAGCGTGGCCTTGTCGTTCAGGAAGCGGATCTGGTCCTGTATATATACCGCGGTTTGTCCAATGCCGTACTTGGTATGCGCAAGTGTTGCGCTGCGGTCGGCGTTATAGGTGAAGGAGCGGCTTTGATCGATCAGATCGGTAAATCCGACCGTGATGCTGTTGCCGGCGAAGGGACGGAAATCCATCTGGAAATCCAGCGGGATTCTCGTGTAGGTCGAATGAGGCCGCCGCGTGATGGTCGGGTCATAGACATAGCTGTTGTTCTCATCGATCGGGCTGAAGACATAGCGGCCATTGATGGCGGAATTGGCCACCTTCACCGATCCCCTTGTGCCCACCGAATCAGAACGCCGGCTTTGATAGCCGAATCGGAAAGTGAAAGTGCCCACACGCGGAATAGGCGCATAGAATGAGCCGGTTGAAACAACGCGAATCCCGTCACTATAGACCATGGAACGCCCACCGTATAAATCTTCACCGAATAGGTGGGCGCCGATGGTGAAGCCGATTCCATTGTTCGGATTGCGGTACCCGATTCGGCTGTAGCCGTAATGGTTCGTGTAATGCTGGTCCTCGATATTCACCGAATTGAGGTAGGAGGGATAGCCGTTCTTCATCAAATAGACGCCGGTAGCCAGGTCGGTGTTTTTATAGCCGTCGGAGGTGTCCACATTGTAGGAGCCAAAAAAATCCCAGTTGCCGATTTTTTGGCCGATGGAGAACTGGGGCCTGTATGTGTTGAATGTTCCATAGCCGATGCCCAGGGATATGCCGGTACGGTCGCGGCCGTTCAGTGATCGGACATTGACGACTCCGCCGCTGGCATTCGCTCCATACAACGACGAGGAGGGGCCGAGCAGGACTTCCGCGGATCCCACGTTGGCAGGATTGACGGCGATGCTGACCATCGGCTCCGCCAGCGGGATCTCATCGACCATGTAGAGTGTTCGTCCAATAAAATAGCCGGTGCCGCGCAGATGAATCCATGCCGGGATATTCCGGTTCCCATGCCCTACCGAAACTCCGGGTGCATCGCGGACAATTTCGCCGATATTCAGGTTGTTGAACTGCTTGCTTTCAATTTCATTCCCCGGAACGAGCTGAACGCTGACCGGTAAATCATCGATCCTGGTCTCGGTCTTCGTCGCGGTAACAACGACGATATCATGACGCGTACGAATATCCTGGCTGCTTTGTTTCTCATCCATCTCTTCCCCGGCCGATTGCTGCTGGCTTGATGCCGGAAGAGTCCCGAGCAAGAGGAACAAGAGCGCCATAAATAAACGCTGGTACATACAAAGCCTCCTTAAACAAACAGCCCGTAGTGTTACGAATGGGAAAAAGGTAGCACTATGGCGATGCCGTCGCAAGGATTATTTCCCAAATAGTGATATTCGCCGCCGGAAGTCGGGGCGCGGGATTTCCGGCGGTGTGCAAGGGAGGCCGTGCCTCAAACGGTTCCATTGCGAACCAGGTGGCTGATTTAATTGGATAGGATCGTATACATGCCGACGAGATGCAGCCCGCGCCGGCGTTGAGAGCGGGAACCCGGGGGGCAAGCGCAGGTCAGTACATCACCTTCCGGCTGTCGCGCTGCCATTCTTCGAAGAGATGCCGGGCTTCGGGCAGCTCCATGCGCCGCATGGCGACGCTTCGGGCTTCGGGAGGGAGGCCGAGTTCATCGTAGATGAACCGGTCGCCAAAGCCGATCCGGTCGGCGTCGTTTCGGTCCGCACTGTAATAGACGGTCTTGATGCCGGCCCAGTAGATGGCGGCCAGGCACATGGGGCAGGGCTCGCAGCTGGCATAAAGGACGGCGCCCGGCAGGTGGAAATGGGAGGCGTTTTGACAGGCCTCACGGATGGCCACTATCTCCGCGTGGGCCGTGGGGTCGTTGGTGGAGGTCACCCGGTTGCAGCCGGAGCCGATGATTTTGCCGTCGCGGACGATCACCGCTCCGAACGGTCCCCCCTGTCCCGTGCGCATTCCCTCGAAAGCCAGTTCGATGGCCCTGCGTAAATGTATTTCGTTCATTGACCGGTTCCTGTATGCGACGGGGACGTGCCTTCCCGCCGGCGATGGAGTTAAGCTGCTTCTGGCGGCGGTTGCAATATAATGCTTTCACGCTCAGCCAGGCAACGGGATTCGGCGAAGCGCCGCCCGGCAGGGACGGGAGGCGGGGACAGCCGCGGGGCGCGGGGGTTCAGTGGACGCTGACGTCGGTCCTGGCCATGGAGTACCTTCGGCCGCAGCGCGGGCATTCGATCTCGATTTGCGGCAGGTCGCCGAACAGCTCCCGGAGGTCAGGCTCCGGCATGCCGAGGATCATGTCGAGGACCATCTCATCCGAACAGCGGCACTCGTAGAAAAGGACCACCTCGCCCAGTTCCCTGAGGCGCCCGGCGGCCGCTGCGGAATCGAAATATCGGATCACGCCCCCCGGCTCGAGCGCCTCGACCATGTCGAACCGGCCGCCGGGGAGGGCATGCACCAGGATGCCCTCCCCGGCTTCGGTGATCTCCAGGCGGGTCTTCGTCTGGACCACTTCCGCGAAATACTGCTCGACCATGTCGCGCGGGCTCCGGGTCCGCGGGCGGAGGTGGCTCTGGGTCATCGGCATGCCCTCCTTCTGGCGCTGGACCATGATGGAGGCCCTGGATGTTTCGGCCGCGCGTGCACGCACGCACACCATCCCCTCCGGTTCGATCCCGACGAAAAAGCCGATGTCCATCCCCTCGAAGGTGAGCGACCATCCCCAGGACTCCCTTTCGGCAAGGGACAGGGCGCCGAGCGCGGTGGCTGCAAGCAGTTCCCGGGTTAGGGGGCCGAGGTTGGGCTGGGGCGGTTCGATCCCGTGGCGTTCATGGTAGGCCTTCATGCCGGCGAGCATGGGGGCGACGTTTCCGCGCACCACCAGCAGGTGATGTTCCTGGTCCAGAGAGCGCTTGTAGAGTGCCAGGTGGTTCATGGGGCCTCCCCGACATGGTCGGTCTTTTTGAGAAGGGCGGCTTCGCCGTATTTCATCATGAAGGAGTCTTCTTCGTACCGGACCCGGATCCTGTATTCTGTGCGCGCGTGCCGGGGATGGCTGACCCGCCGGCACTGACCGGCGGGTCAGCGCCCAGTCAGTCGGCGAGAACGTACGCGAAGACCAGGGGGGCCACGATCGTGGCGTCGCTTTCTATGATGTACCTCCGCGAATCGAGGCCCAGCTTTCCCCAGGTGATCTTCTCGTTGGGAACGGCGCCGCTGTAGGAGCCGTACGAGGTGGTGCTGTCGGAAATCTGGCAGAAATAGGACCAGAGGCGGCATTCCATCCTGAGGTCCAGCCGGATCAGGGGCACGGCGCAGATGGCAAAATCCCCGGCGATGCCGCCGCCGATCTGGAAAAAGCCCATTTCACCGGAGGCGGACTCCTCCAGGTACCAGTCGATCAGCGCATCCATCGTTTCCAGTCCCGATTTCACGATCGTATAATCCTTCAGGCGTCCGCTGCGGACGCACGAGACGAAGAAATTGCCGAGCGTGGAATCCTCCCACCCGGGGACGAAGATGGGAATTCCCTTTTCACAGGCGGCCGCCAGCCAGGAATCGGTTTCCTGGATCTGGTAATGATGCGCGAGCGCCCGGCTCCGGATGATGTCCATGATGAATTCAGCGGGAAAGCACCGGCGTCCCTCGTCCTGCGCTTTTTTCCAGAAATCGAAAATCACCCCCTCGACCTTCTTCATGGCCGCATCTTCGGGAATGCAGGTGTCCGTGACCCGGCTCATCTTGTCGTGGAAGAGGGCCAGTTCTTCCTCCGGCTTCAGCTCCCTGTAATTGGGCACCCGCCGGTATTGATCATGGGCGACCAGGTTGAAAAGGTCCTCTTCCAGGTTGGCCCCGGTGCAGGACACGGCGTGCACCTTGCCGCCGCGGATCATGGCGGCGAGGCTGATGCCGAGTTCCGCCGTGCTCATGGCGCCCGCCATCGCCAGCATCATCTTTCCTCCGCTACGGACATGGTCCGCGTAGGCCTCGGCGGCATCTACCAGGACAGCGGAGTTGAAGTGGCGGTAGTGGTGTTTGAGGAAGGACTTTACCTGGGGAAAGCTGGAATGGTTGCCGTCATGCATTGAAATCTCCTCATGAGGGTTCACCGGGGTGAGTTTGGTTTCCGAAAAGCCGCCGGGCCGGATGCACTGAAAAGGTCATGGGGCCGGTGTGCCAGCGGGGAGCCGGACCGCGGTGCATGGCTCAACCGTTGCTGTCATCCTGGAGACAAAACGGCTGAACCGCCCGCCATGGGACTGTAACCTATCCCGAACGTTTGTTCAACCGGTTTGGCTCCACGCTTGCCGCGTGGGGGCGCGATCCGATATACTTTTTTCCCTTTTGCCCGAAGGGGTTTGGCGTTGCCCGGGTGGCTGAACCGACACAGTTTCTGACCAGGGGAGGATCGGATGCGCGTTGCAGTTCTGGAGGACATCACCGTCGTCGAGTGCGCCACCTACGTCACCGGACCGTACGCCACGGCGTTGCTGGCGGATCTGGGAGCGCGGGTGATCAAGATCGAATCGCCGCCCGCCGGCGACCCTTACCGGCATTTTGCGCCCGGGCCGCACTTCAGCGCCAATTTCGCGCACCTGAACCGGAACAAGGAGAGCATCGCCCTGGACCTGAAATCGGAGGAAGGGAAGAGGGTGTGCATCGACCTGGCGAGCCGCGCGGACGTGTTCGTCGAAAACTTCCGCCCCGGGGTGGCGGACCGCCTCGGCTTGGGATACGAAGCGCTCTCGGCGCTGAATCCGCGCCTCGTCTACGGCTCGATATCGGCCTTCGGCCAGTCGGGCCCCTATGCAAAAAAGCCCGGTTTCGACACCCTCGGCCAGGCGATGAGCGGCCTGATGGGACTGCTGACCGACCCCCTCGATCCAAAGATCCCCGGCATCGCCCTGAGCGACTACGTCACGGGCTTTTCGGCGGGGTACGGACTCCTGGGCGCCCTGGTGGCACGCCAGAAGTCGGGGCAGGGGTGCAAGGTGGAAACGTCATTGTTGCAGGCGACCCTCTCCTTCATCGGGGAGGCGGCGGCTACCTATTACCAGACCGGCGCCGTGCCCAACCGGGTCGACCGGGTTAGAAATGGGCACGCGTTCGCGGTGGTGGCCGAGGACAACCTGCCGCTGGCCATTCACTGCTCGGTCCCGGAAAAGTTCTGGCTGGCGCTCCTGGAGGCCATCGAACGGACCGATCTCGCCGAGGACCCCAGGTTCCGGACCCGGGACCAGCGCCGTAAGAACTTCGAACTCCTCGAGCAGGAGATCGCCGCCGTTTTCGCCACCCGGACGAGGGCTGAATGGCTGCGGCGGCTCGAGGCGCACGATGTCCCTTCGAGCCCCCTGTACACCATCGGGGAAGTCCTGGAGGATCCGCAGGTCGTTCACCTGGGCGTTGCCGAGGAGGTGGAACATCCGGTGGCGGGAAAGGCGCGGTACGTCGGTCCCGCATTCCGCTACCATGGCCTGGAAGCCGCGGCGTCGGAGCCCCCGCCGCTCGTGGGTGAGCACACCGAACGCATCCTTCTCGAACTCGGGTATGATCCCGCCGCCGTGATGAAGCTCAAGGGGGCGGTTCAGGCTGCGCCGTGACGGGGCGCAGCGGGCACAGCGGGTTCTTGCCGGGCCGGCTGCCGGCGTGGCGTGTTCCGGCCATTTGACGAAATGGGGCGCCAGGCACACCGCCGCTTGTGCGGTTCCCTCCCCGGCGCCCAGCTTAACCGGCTTCTCCGGGACGTCAACCCGGCGGGATCAGCTCACGCCGGGAAGTTACTCAGTGCGATCCAGATGGAGACGACGATCAGCAGGGACGCCAGCAGGCGCAACAGGTACACCCGCCGGCTCTGCGTTTCCAGCGCGGCGCTGCCGCGGTAGGTCAAAGCCGCGGTGATCAGGACGATGAAGATCCCCCGGGTCGCCTGCAGGATGTTGGGGATGACCACGCCGCTGGACATCGTGAGCATGACGGTGAAGAGCAGGGTCGCGGTTACCAGCGCCGCCGCGGAAAAGAGGCCGAGGCGCAGGTCGGCTCCCTTGAGCCGCAGAGGTATCCCCTTCTTTCGGAGATAGGGGATGACGCCGAGCGCCAGGATGCCGACGATGAGGTTGTAATAGATCATGAAATTGTAGGAGTCCAGGTACACGAGGGTGCGCTTGATGTAGATGTCGGTGAACCCGAAAACCACGGCGCACCCCGTCATCAGGGCCACCGGCTTGAGGGGGAAGCGGCGGCGGTTCCCCTGCGACGGGGAGTAGCTGAGCATGCCGATGGAGACGGCCACCAGCAGGGCCGCGACGTACACCTGCCAGGTGTGTTTCTCCCCGAGCATGGGAATCGCCAGGAGTCCGGCGAAGATCACCTTGCTCCCCATGATGGGCATCACGCTGGAGACATCGCCGCAGTGAAGGGCGGAGTAAAGAAACATGTAGGCCGCGACGCATGTCGCCGCGGAGATCAGCAGCAGCGGCCAGGCTTCGGGAGAGGGGAAGCGCGCGGGGACGAACACCCACAGCAGCGGGGTGATGGCGGCCTGGATGACGCTGACGTAGAGAAAGAGGAGAAACGGCTCCCGGATCCGGTTCATGAGCGCCTTCGAGAATGCCGAGTAGACGCTGTGCGCCAAACCGGAGGAGAGACCGACCAGCAGGAGTAGTACGTTCATAGGGGGCGGCGATACCAAATAGGGGATGGAGGTGCCGCGGGCCCCGGGAGGGAATCCCGGGACCCGCGGAAGGCTAAGAGCCGCGGTGGCGGCTATTTGCCGAATTCGGGCTTTCGCTTCTGCAGGAAGGCCGTAACCCCTTCCTTGCAGTCCTTGGCGCAGGAGATGTCGCCCGCGCCCAGGTAGGCGATTTCCAGGGCTTCGGACAGCGTCTTGGCCGCTGCGGCCTTGTTGATGACGCCGCCGATGATGCCCAGGATTTCCTTGCTGAGCGGGAGATCCCCCGCCTTGGGATCATCGGGAACGATGAACTCGGGAATAGACACCGGCCCGTCGGCGATCCGGGGCACGTTCCCCTGGAGCCTGCCGACCTCGGCGATAGCCGCGTCGATCAGTTCGGGGAAGCTCTTGGCCGTCTTCTTCACGATACCGATTTCCACGGCCTCCTGGACCGTCAGCCTTTCGGCCTTGCCGATCATGCTGTGGAACTTCGCCGCGGCCTGGGGCCACTTGCGGTAGGGGATCACCACGCCGCCCATGCCGGGAATCATCCCCAGCGTGATTTCGGGCAGCTGCATGAACGTCTTTTCCATCGCCACCATGCTGTGGCAGCGCGAGGCCAGCTCGAAGCCGCCGCCCATGGCCAGCCCGTTGAGAGCCGCGACGACGGGCTTGTTCATCCGGTCGATGAACTCCAGGACCTTCGAATTGCCGCGCGACAGGGCCTGTCCCTTCTCGTTGTCGCCGAAGGTGGCGACGAAGCCGCCGATGTCCGCGCCGGCGCAGAAGGCCTTGGGGCCGTACCCGGTGATCACGAATCCCTTGACCGACGGATCCGCCTCGCCCTTCTTGAGCTCAGTCAGGATCTCGTTGCAGGTGTGGTCACTGAGGGCGTTGGCCGCCTGCGGCCTCCGGATGGTGAGAATGGTCACGCCGTCCACCCGGTCGACCAGGATGTCCCGCGGGAAATCGAAGTACTGCTCGACGGGCTTGGTGGCCTTCGGCCAGCCGGGACGCTCGGCGTCGAACCTCTTCATGATGTCCTTGATCTTGTCGGCGCCCAGGTTGGCCATGAGGTCGATGATGCCCTTCTTGTACGCGAGCGCGATCACGCTGCCGAAGTTGAGGTCGGTGAGCGTGCCGATATTCCGGTCCGCGATTTCGAAGGCCTGGGAGAAGACGGTGCCCAGGAAGCGCATCCGGATCCAATCCGCCGTTTCCGGGGGCACGTCCACCTTGGTGCGGGGCCTGTTGAACGCCCACTTTTCGACCGACAGCATGAGATGGGGCGGGGCGTAGGCCGGCCGCTCGGCCATCCTGCGGGTCATGGACGCGTGCGCCAGCGGGATGCCGCCGCCCACGCCCGTCACGAAGAAGGGCCCGGCGCCGAGGAACTCCTCGCTCACCGCGTCGATCTCCTTGCTGGTGGCCTTGTGCAGGAGCCCCGCCGCCTCGCTCGCCCAGGTTTCGAACAGCCGGTTGAGGAGGAAGGAGAAGACGTTGGCCGCCGCGATCGGCGCCTTGCCGGCCGTGGCCATGAACCAGAGCAGGTAGTCGATGGTGTCCTCTTCCGCCTTGTCCCAGTTGACGACCTCTACCCCCAGGCTGTACCACGCGGGTGCGAAGAAATGGGTGATGGCGGTCCGTCCCGGGTGCTTGAGATGGCTGAAGATCTGTTCGGCCGGGATGCCGCTGGTGTTGGAGGTCAGTATGGCGTCCTCGGCGACGATCGACTCGAGCTGGGTGAAGATCTTCTTCTTCAGTTCCACCGCTTCCGTCGCCGCTTCGATCACCAGGCTGCAGTTCTTGAGCTGGTTGTAATCGGTGGTGTAGACGACGTTGCCCAGGATGGCATCGACCTGTTCGGCCTTCAGCTTCTTCTTTTCAACCCCCTTCTGTGCGTAGCCTTCGAACCGCTGCTTGGCCGCCTTGAGGGCGTCCTCGACCACGTCCACGACGTAGAGTTTCGACTGCGGGAAGGCGGTCCGGAAAAAGTAGGCGATGTCGGTCCCGATGTTGCCGGCGCCGATCACCGCCATCTCCTTGGGCAGCGGCCGCGGGGGGCGGATGAGGAACGGGTTGTTGAAACTGGGGTACAACTTGTTGTTTGTAGTCATTGAATGTCTCCTGCAAAAAACTGTTAGTTCACCTTGAACACCAGGGCGGCGCCGGAATCGCCCGCCGCGCAGCCGGCCACCAGTCCGTAACCGCCGCCTTTCAGCACCAGTTCTTCGACCAGTTCGATCGCGATCCGCATGACCGTCGGGCCCTGCGGATGCCCGTAGATCAGGGAACTCCCGTAGTTATTGAAGATCTTGTCGTCGACGCCCATGGCCTTCCTCATGTAGAGGTCGTTTACCGAGAAGGGGTTGTGCGTCTTGATCGCCTTGATGTCGGCGAGCTTGATCCCCGCCCGCTCCAGCGCCTGCTGCGACGCCGGCACCGGCGCCATCGGCATGTGCGCCTTCTCCACCCGGGCGAACCCGAAGGAACAGATCTGGATCGTGATGCCCTTGTCGGCCGAGAGCTCGGCGGCCTTGTCCTTGGTGGTGACGATCATGCCCGCGTTCCCGTCGGCTGCGCGGGTCTGGGCCCCGAAGGTCAGGATGGAGTCGGGGGAAACCGTGCGCAGTTTCGCAAGCCCCTCCGGGGTGGAGGCGATGACCCCCTCGTCGCCTTCCACGAGGACGGTCTTCTTGCGCGAAATCTTCACTTCCACCGGGATCATGTAGCCCTTCTGGAATTTGCGGTCGTCGGCCAGTGAATCGGCGTACTTCTGGTACCGGGAGAGGACCAGGGCGTCCGAATCCTCCCGAGTGAAACCATTCTCCCTGGCGACGTTGTCGGCCGTGCCCGAGGGGGCCGTCCCCGCCGTCGGATCCAGGGTGAAACCGTCCACCATCCAGCTCTCGAAGTCCGGCTTCCCGCCGAGGCCCATGGGGTTCGGCCAGAGGAGGTTCGGGGAGTTCGAGGCGCGGTCGCAGGTGGCCACCAGCACGTTGGAATTGATTCCGGCTTCGACGAAGGCCGCCGCCACCTTGATGGAGACGGTGGACGTGGCGCAAGCCTGGGAGACACGGGGGCCGCTGATGTGGGGGTTGCCCATCTGCGTGGCGAAATTGGGGACGTCGAAGAACCAGTGCTTCTGGGGGACGGTCGCGCCGAAAACGATGCTGTCGAAGATGTCGGGGGAGATCCCGCGCAGTTCAAAGAACTTTTTCGCGGTGGCCGCCGCCAGGTCTACGGCGTTCTGGTTTTGGAACGATCCCTGCCAGCCACAGAAGGGGGAGCTCCAGTATCCTTTGTAGGGGACATACGCGTTTTTAAACATTTCCAGCTCCTTTCGATTACGTTATTTAAGATCTAATGCTTGAGGACTTCCAGGTAATACAGCGTAATGCAGCTAGGAATGCGAGGCTCTATCGAGGCTTTAAAGCGGGCTATGCGTTTTCGCAAGAAAAGCATGATGTCCTGAATTGTCGCCCCCGATGCTTGGAACCATGACGGCATGGACGATTTCCAAGCCTCAACATACTCGCGGCGGCCCTGTGGCCGCCGATTCCGAAATAGTCGCCGGTAAAACCGGGGATTTGTCATCATAGGGGCTACGTGGAAGGATTCGCCACTTGATGGCCCACCCCTTATACCCGCTATCGTCTCGCTGCTCCGAAATCCCGAACGTGCGCCGGTAAAAGCAGATATGCACGCGAAAAGCCGATTTCATAAATAGAATAAGAGAGTTGGAGAACCATAGTCAAGCCCCAAATTCCCGGCTCCGACAAGGAGTTAGGCCCGGGCGGAAAGTGCTTGACAGCGCGGAAATGGGGGGGGATAATGTGAAACTTGGTTTCATTGCGCGGAACAATCTTTACCTTCCTGTAAAAATAACCTCGCCGACAGCGCGTGCCCGAGTTTTTTTACACCGAGGAAAGGCTCAAGAATCGGCAAGTGCTCTGTAAATAATTGAAAAATAAAAGAAACTGGAGAGATGTTATGGAAAAAAATTCCGCATTAGACGCATTCTTTAAACCGAAAAGCGTAGCCATTGTCGGGGCATCCTCCGATCCCAAGAAGCCCGGTTTTACCGCGCTCAAGAACCTTATATCCATGGGCTACAAGGGGAAAATTTTCCCGATCAACCTGCGCGAGGAATCGATTCTCGGGTATCCGTGCTACAAGAGCGTCCTGGACATCGAGGAGCCGGTTGAAGCGTGCGTCCTGCTGGTGAGCGCGGAGCTCACCATGAAGGTGGCCGGCGAACTGGTGGAGAGAAAGAAGAAGTTCAACGACGTGACCGCCGCCGTTTGCATGTCGGCCGGTTTCGGCGAACTCGGCACCCCGGAAGGGAAGCAGCGCGAGCAGGACCTTGTCCGGATGCTCCGCTCCGCCTCGATCCGCCTCATCGGCCCCAACTGCGTGGGGATGATTGACGCCTACAGCGGGTTCAACACCAGTTTCGACATCCCGTCCTACCCGAAGGGGGGCCTGAGCTTCCTGACACAGAGCGGCGCCCTGGCGACATCGTTCCTGTTCTGGGCGGGGGGGCTCAATCTGGTGGGGTTGAGCAAATTCGCCTCGATCGGCAACATGGCCGACGTCGACATGGCCGAGCTGCTCCTCTACCTGAAGGACGACGATTCGACGAAGGTCATCGGGATCTACATGGAAGGGTTGCCCAAGCCGCGCGAGTTTTTCCGGACCGCCCGCGCAGTCGCCGCCGTCAAGCCGATCGTTGTGCTCAAGGCGGGCAAGAGCGAAATGGGGACGGCCGCGGCCCTTTCCCATACCGGCGCCATCGCCGGTTCCGACGCCATTTACGACGGCGCCTTCCGGCAGGCGGGCCTGGTGCGCGCCCGGAGCGTGGCCGAGTTCTACGACCTGATGCGGGCGTTCGAGCGGCAGCCGGTGCCGGAGGGGAACCGCGTGTGCGTGCTCACCCACATGGGCGGACCGGGGACGCTGTGCATCGACGAGATTTCGGCCACGGCGACGCTGGAAATGGCCAAATTCTCCCCGGAGACCCATGACGCCATCCGGGCCGTGTGCGCCCCGATGGCCAATGTCGGACATCCCGACGGGTATGTCGACCTGACCGCCGCCCATACCGAAAAGCTCCATAACCAGGTGCTGGGGCACCTGTTCTCCGAGCCCAACGTCGACATGGTGCTGCAGATCCTGGCGCCGAGCGCGTTTCTGGAACAGAAGCTGCTCGCGGAAGAGATCTCCGCCGCCTACCGCTCCCAGGCCGGGAAGAAAACGTTCCTCAACGCCGTCACCTTCGGCAGTTTCGCCCTGGAGGCCCGCAAGGGGCTTGAAGGGGCGGGGCTCCCCACGGTGGAGTTTCCCGATGCCCTGGCCCGGGTGGCGGGAAGCATGGCGGCGTACGGCGCCTTCCGCCGTGCGGCGGCGGCCAACCCCTGGACTCCGCAGACCAGCGACAGAGAAACGGTCGATGCCACGGCCCGGATCCTCACCGCCGCGGCAGGGAAGGGGCAGGCGGGCCTGCTCGAGCCCGAGGCTTACGAGGTCTGCGCGAAATACGGCATCCCCACCTCCCCCTACAGCGTGGTCGATACGCTCGAGGAGGGGATCGAGGCGGTCCGCAAGGTGGGTTACCCGGCCGTGCTGAAAGTGGTCTCCTCCGAGATCATCCACAAGTCGGATGTCGGCGGGGTGATCCTGGGGATCACCTCGGAGGACACCTTCAGGCAGGGGTACCAGAAGCTGGTCGGCAACATCCGGGCGGCGTTCCCCCACATCACGCAGCCGAGGGTGCTCATTCAGAAGATGATGCCTTCCACCACCGAACTCGTGATGGGGGCCATCCGGGACCGGCTGTTCGGTCCCGTCGTGATGTTCGGCCTGGGCGGGATCTATGTCGAGGCATTGAAGATGGTCAACTTCCGGCTCCTCCCCATCGGGCCCGGGGAAGCCAAGGACCTCGTCCGCCAGACGCTCCCGCCCGCCCTGCTAAAGGGGGTCCGGGGCAGGGGGCCGATGAACCTCGATTCCATTGCCTCGGTCATGGTGGCCCTCGGCCGCCTGCTCGAGGAGCAGCCGCAGGTCGCGGAGGTCGATCTTAACCCGATCCTTCCCTTCGAGGAAGGGTGCGTGGCCGTGGACGCGCGCATCATCCTGTCCCCGTCGCGCTGATCGGCAGGAGAGGGGGGCGGGGCCGGACGCCGGCCCTCCCCCCGATCCTGAACGGCCATTGCAGCCCGCCCCGGAGTGCACAATCGCCGTGCAAAGCGGTGGAAGCTCCATGGCTGAAACAATTAGACTGTGATTTTCGGCGATATCCACAGGTTTATCCTCAGTCTTTGTGGATTCCCTTTCCCACCGCCCCCCGTGCCGGGGGGACAATAATTCAGACGAACTGAGCAGAGTGTACTATCATTATTCGGTCAGGTCGTGATCCTCACCGGTCAGGGCCGCGCTCAATGTTCCGGATTTCCTCCCCCGATCCCGGAATGCAACGAAAGGCGACCAGGCGGCATGAAAGATGAATCGAGTTTTAACCCAACCCAGGATCCGAACGGAAATGACGGCGAGGTGATTGCCCTCCTCCAGGATCTGCAGCGGCGGGTGCTGTTTCTGGAACGAAAGATCGACCTGCTGATCGGCCACTTGCAGGACCGCCCGTGCCGGGAGGCCTCCCCGGACCGAATGTTCCGCAAGAGACCGTACGGATCGACCAACGCCGCCGGGCGCCCGCGCCGGCATGGAGGCGAAGAGCGGCACGGTCCCAAAAAGACGGACCCGGATCACACGCCCTTTTATGAGCGCCGCCCCCGCGGCAGGAAGAAGGGGGCGGCGAAGAAACGCCTTTCCTCCAGGCGCCGGGAGTAGCCCACGGGTCCCGGAGGGGGCCCGCGCTTCCTCGCTGATCGCGGCTGCGCCCTGGTTCCGGGCCAAGGACTGGGGTGGAGCGACGCCGATTGCTTCCACCTCATCCGCTATCCAGGTCTGGGGAAAGCCTGAACAAGCGGCGGCTCCAGGAGATGTCCGCCGGACCGCCTCCCCGGCCCGGCCCCCATTGGAACTGCCGGTCGAACCCCCGTAAGGACTCCAGCCCGCGGCGGATACTCGTGAAAAGGGGTGTCCCCTCCCTTTTTTCAGTGTAAGATTCCCCCTTTGGTTCGATCGGCTTCCCCGGGCCCGACGGGGAGGTGTAGCATTGCAGGTTCAAGGGAAAGGATTGTGGGCATGCCTTTTTCGCAACGTGTTTTTTGCGGGGAGTTGACCCCGGGGGATGCAGGCCGATCGGTGCAACTCGCCGGCTGGGTTGACGCCTTTCGGGACCACGGGGGATTGCTCTTCATCCACCTGAGGGATCGCAGCGGCATCATCCAGGTGGTCTTCAGCCCCGAGATCGCCTCCGCCGGGGTATGCCGCCGGGCGGCCGGACTGCGGGCGGAGTACTGTATCGCCGTCACCGGAGAGATCAGGAAGCGGCTGGAAGGGACGGAAAACCCCGGCATCGAAACCGGGGAGATCGAGGTGATGGCGTCCGGGCTCACCGTGCTGTCGGAATCGGACACGCTCCCCTTCGTCCTTTCCGACAAGGCCATGACCGCCGGTGCGCCCTCCGCGCGGCGCGAAGCGGTGAGCGAGGAATTGCGCCTCGAATACCGGTATCTCGACCTGCGGCGCGCTCCGATGCGGGACAACCTCATCGCCCGGCACCGCATCTTCCAGTGTGTCCGGCGGTTTCTCGATTCCCGGGGCTTCATCGAAATCGAGACTCCCATCCTGACCATGAGCACGCCCGAGGGCGCGCGCGATTACCTGGTTCCCAGCCGGGTGCACCCGGGGAATTTCTACGCCCTGCCCCAGTCCCCGCAGCTCTTCAAGCAACTGCTGATGATCGGCGGGATGGAGCGCTATTTCCAGCTGGCCCGCTGCTTCCGGGACGAGGACCTGCGCCCCAACCGGCAGCCGGAATTCACGCAGCTCGATCTGGAGGCGTCGTTTGTCGACGAGGAATTTCTCTACGGCCTCATTGAGGAGCTCACGGTCGAGATGTTCGCCGTCGGGGGGATCGAGTTGCCGCGCCCCTTCCCGCGGATGACGTATGAAGAGGCGATGGAGACGACCGGGAGCGACCGCCCGGACCTGCGCTTCGGCCTCCGCTTCGTCGACGTGACCGATGTCTTCCCCGGGACCGGCTATGCCATCTTCCGGCGGATCATCGATGCGGGAGGGAGCATCAAGGGGATCAACGTCAGGGGACAGTCGGGTCGGCTCAGCAAGAACGTGCTCCAGAATGAATACGCCAAGGAGGTGGTCCCCTCGTTCGGGGGGCGCGGGATGACCTGGATGAGGGCGGAAGGGGGACGCCTGGACTCGAACATCGTCCAGTTTTTCAAAGCGGAGGAACTTGACGCCCTGCGCCGGAAATTCGAGGTGGCCGACGGCGACGTGCTCATCCTGATCGCCGATGCCTCCCCGAGGGCGGTCACCTCCGTGCTTGGCCAGCTGCGGCTCCATCTTGCGGAGCGCCTTGGTTTGATCCCCGAGGGGGTCTTCAGCCCGGTCTGGATTACGGAGTTTCCCCTGTTCGAAGCCACCGGGGACGGGGGGGTGACCTCCAGCCACCACCCCTTCACCGCCCCCGACCGGACCGATTTCGATCCGAAGAACGTCGAGGAACTCCTCTCGCTCCGCTCCCGCGCCTACGACCTGGTCATGAACGGTGAAGAGCTGGGGGGGGGGAGCATCCGCATCAGCGACCGCGACCTGCAGCGGAAGATCTTCGCCGCCCTGGGCCTGGATGACCGGGAGACGAGGGAGAAGTTCGGATTCTTCCTGCGGGCGTTCGATTTCGGCGCGCCGCCGCACGGAGGACTGGCGCTGGGCATGGACCGCACGGTGTCGATGATCCTCGGGACCCCCTCGATCCGCGAAGTGATCGCTTTCCCCAAGAACCGCAGCGCCGCCTGTCCCATGACCGGGGCCCCGGCCCAGGTGAAACGGGAACAACTTGCGGAACTGGGCCTGCTGGCCTCGGCCGGGACGGAGCCGATGCGCGGAACCCGCGAGCGGGAAAACCTGGTCGACCGCCTCTCCTGGGTCGCCCGCATCGGGGTCGACGCCGACGAACGTCCTGCCGTGGAGGAGGCGCTCGCTTGGGCGGAAGAGATGGCGGCGGCGTCCGCGCGGCACGCCGGGATGGAAGAGCCGGTCCATACCGTCGCCCCGGTCGCCAACCGCATGCGGCCCGGCGACGAAGCGAGGCGGAGCGAGCTGGCCGAGACGGGAAAGCTGCTCGAGAGCGCTCCCGAGGTCAAGGAGGGGTATTTCAAGGTGGCCGCCATTCTGGAATAGGAGAGGGGGAGTCATGGATTCCGTTTTTGTCCACCGCAACCAGGAGTCCGCGCCCCCCTCGAAGGGGGCGCTGGCCGGGCTGCGGGTGGCGATCCAGCCGAACATCTCGGTGGTGGGGTGGCCGACCGAAGCCGGTTCCCGGGCGCTGGCCCGATACCGGGCCGTGGAGGACGCCACCGTCGTCCGGCGCCTGCGCGCGGCCGGCGCCCGTCTCTGCGGGTCGACCCGGATGAGCGAATTCGGGTTTGGGCTCAAGGGGAGCCGCGCGGGCGAAAGCGTGGCCGGCAGGGAGGCCGACGCCGAACTGGTGCTCGACCTGATGGGGGAATGCCGGGCGGCCGGGCTGCGGGTGGGGGTGTGCGCCTATAAGCCCAGCTACGGCCTGGTCTCGCGGCAGGGGATCGTCGGCCTGATCCCGTCGATGGAATGCTGCGGGATCGTGTCGGAAAGCCTCGATGTCGTGCGCCGTGTGCTTGCCACGATCGCCGGTCCGGACGAATTCGATTTCTCGCTCCCCGAGGAGCCCCCTCCTGATTTCGCTCCCGCCGCCTGCCGCCCGGCGTCCACCGTCGGCGTCCTCGCCGAAGCCCGTGCCGCCCTGCCCGAAGCGGAGAAGACGGTGTTCGAATCCGCCCTGGAGGGGCTGGAACGTGCGGGGTTCTCCCTCCGGGAGCTTACGCTCCCCGATTTTCCTCTCTTCCCGCTCGTTCACGGCATCGTGGGCTCCGTCGAAGCCTCCTCCTCGGCCGGCCGTTACGATTCGGTGCGCTACGGGCTCCGTGCCCCGGGAGCGGGGAACTGGAACGACATGTACCTCGCGTCGCGCCGGGAAGCTTTCGGCACCGTGGTGAAAAGCTACCTGCTGCAGGGGGCCTTCTTCCAGTTCGAGCGCTTCGCTTCGTACGAGGACGCCTGCCGCATCCGGGCGCGCCTGATCTCCGGCATGGACCTCCTCCTGGGGCAGGTGGATCTCCTCGCCCTGCCTGCGCCGGGCTCGGAGCCCTCCGACGGCCGGCTCCGGGAGGTCTGCGCCCCGTATGCCGGGGCGATGTTCGCCAACGTAACCGGCCAGCCGGTCCTCTGCCTTCCGGCGGCGGCGCCGGGAGGCGGCGGGATTCAGTTGGCGGGTGCCCGGCGCGGGGACGCCAGGGTGCTCGAAGCGGGGGAGCGGATCATGAATCTGCTGCGGAGGGACTGATGGAATTCGAAGCCGTCATCGGCCTGGAAATTCACGTGGAGCTCAATAGCGCCACCAAGCTGTTTTGCGACTGCCCCAACCGTCCCGGCGACGAACCGAACCGGAATACCTGCCCCACCTGCCTCTGGTTTCCGGGGGCGGCGCCGCGGCTCGGCCGCGCGCCTCTCGAGAAGGCGGCCCTTCTCTCCCTGGGGCTGGGGGGTGAACTGCAGCCGCGGAGCGCGTTCGACCAGAAGGTGTACTACTACCCCGACCTGCCCAAGGGGTACCAGCTGTCGCAGGCGCGCCTCCCCCTCTCCCGCGGGGGCGGAATCGAGATCACCGACGAGGCGGGGGAGCGGAAGACACTGCGTATTCACCACATCCACATGGAAGAGGATGTCGCGCGCCTGGTGCACCAAGTGGAGGGGCGAACCCCTGTCAGTCTTGTCGACTTCAACCGCGCCGGGGCGCCGCTGGTGGAAATCGTCACCGAGCCCGACTTCCGTTCCCCTTTCGAGGCGATGGAATTCCTGAAGGCCCTGCGCACCCGGGTACGCTACGTCGGGGCCTCCGACTGCAGCATGGACAACGGCACCATGCGTGTCGACGCCAATATCTCCATCCGTCCACGGGGGTCCGGCGAGTTAGGGACCAAGGTGGAGGTCAAGAACATGAACTCCGTCCGGCACGTCGGGGACGCCATCGCCTACGAAATCGACCGCCAGCGCGCCCTGGTGGAGGCTGGGGAGGCGGTGGTGCTGCACACGCGCCTCTGGGACCCTGACCGGAAGGCCACCCTCCCGATGCGGGGTAAGTTCGAGGGCCCCTGCGTGCCCGATCCCTCGGTTCCCGTCATCGACCTCTCTCCGGAATGGATCGGGCGGATGCGGGAGCGGCTTCCGGAGATGCCCGCAGCGCGGACCGCGCGCATGGCGGCGGCTTACGGCCTTTCGGACGAGGAGGCGCGCTTCCTTTGCGCCGAGGTGGAGGTCGCGGACTACTTCGAGGCGGTGGCGCGGGAGGGGGTTGCGCCGCGCCTGGCCATGCACTGGATCGCCACCCAGCTCCTGCCCGCCCTGAAGGAGCGGAAGCTCGATCCGGGCCGCTCGCCGGTCGGTCCCGTGCGGCTGGCGGCGCTGCTCGGAATGCTGGCGCGGGAGGAGGTCAACGCGGGCGCCGCGCGCGAGGTGTTGCTCGAGATGTTCGATTCGGACGAGGCGCCGGAAGCGATCGTCGGCGCCCGCGGGTTGACGCAGCAGTCCGACGCCGGGCAGCTGGAGGCCCTCGCCGACCAGGTCCTGTCCCAGCATCCGGAGGCCGTCCAGGACATCCGCCGCGGCCAGGGGAAGGCGATCGGTTTCCTGATCGGCCAGGTCATGCAGGCATCGGGCGGGCGGGCCAATCCCCGGGTGATCAGGGAACTGCTGCACCGGAAACTCTCCATCGGCGACGAGCCGGGATAGCCGTCGCCATACCTACAGCCGTTGCATACCTATGGTCGCGGGAAACCGTGACGCCGAAATCGAATTTGTGTTGAAACAAATCTCCGTCCAGGTTGTCTGATGGAGTGTCGGCCTTTTTTGCGACCACACATCGGAGGACACATCATGAGACAGAGACCGTGGCTATGGCTTTTGACCCTTGTACTCCTGACGGGATCCCCGGCTGCGGCCCAGCGCGGCCGGGACCGGGACGACCGGCCCCGGGGCAACCGTAATTCCCAGGAGGAGAGGGAAGAGGCGCGGGCGCGGGAGCGGGAGTGGCGCGAATACCTGAAGGAGCGGAGGAAGGCGTACAAGGAGGAAGCGCGGGCGACGCGGGAGGAACGGCGGGAGTTCGAGCGGTACCTGCGCGAACGCAACCGGCGGGAACAGGACCGGCAATGGCGGGCGTTCCTGGGCGCGCGGCGTCATGGCTACAAGCCCTATGCGCAGGCAACGGAACGGGAGCGCAAGGAATTTGAAAAGTATCGCCGCGACACTTTCCCCGGCACTGCCGGGAGCGACGGCTTCGGCGACCAGGGGCGATGGAGGGGCTTGGGGACTCCGACAAACGGCGCCTGTTTCTACACCGACGCCGATTACAGGGGGAGCCGCTTCTGCATGGCGGCGGGGGAGCGGAAGGAACATGTCCCCAATGGCTACAACGACAAGATCTCCTCGGTCCGCATCTACGGCAGGGCGCGGGTGACCCTGTACCAGGATTCGAATTTCCGGGGCTCCCGGCGGGTGGTCACGGCCGACGCCCCGGGCCTCGAGGGCTTCAACGACAAGACCTCGTCGATCGAGGTGCGTTAGAAGGGCTGGATACGCCCTTTTTCCCGGGCGGCGGGACAGGATGGGGAGAGACTTCAGATCTTGCCCAGGCCCTGGCGGACGACGACGGGTTCGTCTCCCGTGAAATCGACGACGGTCGAGGGCTCCAGTCCCCCCGGGCCGGCATCGAGGAAGACATCGACCAGGTGGCCGAAGATGTCCTCGATTTCATCGGGATCGCTCAAGTAGGAACCACCGGGAAGCGAGGCGCTGGTGCTGATGACCGGGTGCCCCAGGCCGTCGAGCAGCGCCCGGCAGACCGGGTGGTCGGGCACGCGGATGCCGACGGTCTTCCTCTTTTCCAGCAGGATCTTGGGCACTTGCCGGGTGGCTGCAAGGAGGAAGGTGTAGGGACCGGGCAGGAGGTGGCGCATCACCTTGTAGGCTGTGTTCGGGACAAACGCATATTCGGCGATGTTCTTCAAGTCGCGGCAGATGAAGCTCAGGAGCTTCCGTTTGTCGTTCCCCTTGATGCGGTAGATCTTTTCGATCGCCCCCTTGTCAAGGAGGTTGCAGCCGAGACCGTAGACCGAATCGGTCGGGTAAATAACAAGGCCGCCGCCGCGGAGCGCGTCGAAGGCGGGTTCGAGCAGCCGTGCCTGGGGGGTCTCCGGGTGTATCCGAATCCGTTTCATCGTCGTGTTTGGTCTCCAGGAATTCCAGTATATCCCTTTACGGTTTCCCGGGCACTCCTTTTTTCCGCGCCCCCGGCGGGCGCCCGGTGGAGGGGGCCGGTTCCGCTCCGGCCCCGCGGCGCCGCTTCACCGCCTGCCGGAGCAGGTATTCGATCTGGCCGTTGACGCTGCGCAGTTCGGCCGCGGCCCAAGCCTCCACCTCGGCCCACAATTCCGGATCCACCCTCAGAAGAAAAGACTTTCGCTTGTCCATCGTCACGGTTCAGGACCAGGTATAGAGCGTGCGGTGTTGACCACGGGGTGCACCTCGGATTCGCCGCAGAGCACGGGGATCATCAGGACGGACAGGGCGATGAGCAGCGGGTGCGAGGTCCCCCGGCTCTCCGCGGCGATGCAGTAGACGAGGAGCGCAATGTCGGCGAGCATCAGGACCAGCGGCAGGACGAGGGCGGCCCGGCCGTTGTGAACGGTGACCGCTTGTTCGGTGTTCCAGGCATTGTTTTCGGTGGTCATGGCGCTTTCCTTTGGTATCAAAGTGATATCACGTTGATACCAGAGGAGGGGTTTGCGGCGCAAGGGCTGTTTTGTTATGGTTACAGGGGCGTGTGGGTGGGGCAACCGGGCTTTTACGACGGAGGGCGTGATGCGGGTACTCCTGGTTTCTGCCAATCGCGAGGACGGCGACATGCGGGTGCCCGCCCTCGGGATGGCCTCGGTGGGCGCGGCGGCCGAAAGGGCTGGGCATGATACCCGGTTGCTCGACCTGATGATCGAGACCGAGCCCCGGCGCGCGCTCGAGAAGGCCATCGCAGATTTCGGCCCCGACGCCATCGGCATCAGCGTGCGCAACATCGACAACCAGTGCATGCGCCACCCGCGCTTCCTCCTCGACCAGGCGCGGGATGCCGTCGCCCTTTGCCGGGAAGCCTCCGCGGCTCCAATCATCCTGGGCGGGGCGGGCTACAGCATCCTGCCCGGGCCCATCCTGGAATACCTGGGCGCCGACATGGGGATTGCCGGGGAAGGAGAACGCGGTTTCCCCGAACTGCTCGCCCGGATCGGGGCGGGCCTGGACCCGGGCGCCCTTCCCGGGCTCTACCGGGCGGGAGGGGAGGGGGGCGCACCCTGCGCCTATGTTCAGGATCTCGACGAACTGCCGCTGCCCGATCCGCGCCTGCTGGCGCGTTCCCTGGCCGGAGCCGCCGACGCCCCGGTCCCCGTGCAGAGCCGGCGCGGCTGTCCCCTCGCCTGCAGCTACTGTTCGACTCCCACGATCGAGGGGAGGATCGTGCGCCGGCGTTCGCCGGAGGCGGTGGTCGATTGGATGGCGCGCTGGACGGCCGAGGGGTTCCGCCGCTTTTACTTTGTAGACAATACCTTCAACCTGCCGGCTGATTACGCCGCCGACCTCTGCGGCGCCATCCTGCGCGCGCGCCTCGATGTCGACTGGCGTTGCATCCTCGTTCCCGTCGATCTGACCCCGGAGCTGGCCGAACTCATGGCGCGGGCCGGGTGCCGGGAGGTCAGCCTGGGGTTCGAAAGCGGGTCGGCGGCGCTTTTGAGGGGGATGGGCAAGCCTTACGATCCCGTAGAGGTGCGCCTTGCCAGCGAACGCCTGCGGCACGCGGGGATCGCCCGGATGGGATTTCTCCTTCTGGGCGGCCCCGGCGAGACTGAAGCGACCGCCCGGGAGAGCCTTGATTTCGCCGAGTCCCTGGAACTGGAATCCCTCATGATCACCATCGGGGTGCGCATCTACCCCGGTACCGACGTCGCCCGCTTCGCCCGCGGGGAGGGGGTGATCTCCTCCGACGCCGAACTCCTTCATCCCCGCTTCTACATGGCACGGGGGCTCGAGGACCGGCTCCACGCGCTGGCCGCCGAGCGACAGTCCCGCAATCCCGGCTGGATTCTCTAACCTGCCCCGCGCACCCGGCGGGCTCGAGGCGGTCCAGGACCCGTCGCGGGGAACCGGCCGCCCGGCGCAGTTTTCACTTCTTCCTATGTTTCGACGCGGGGTTCGGGGATCCCTGGTGTGGATTCGCCGCCCGGCAGACCCCGGTCCCCCCTGAAATCCTGAAGGAACCGGAGCTGCCATTCAAGGCTCGAGATCCGCGGCAGGTCCAGCCCGGACCGGGCGGCGGCCTGGACCGGCCTGGAGTAGATGGTTTCGATCTCCATCGGGCGGCCGTGGTCGTAGTCCAGCTTCATGCTGGGAGCGTAGGGTGTCATCCGGAGCGTCTGCTCGATCATTTCATCCGCCAGCGCTTCCGGCAGGGGGGCGCCGCACCGGCCCGCTCCGTGGATGACTTCGAGCATGATCTCCCGGACCAGTCGCCGCGAAGCCTCGTGCCGCACCAACCGGTCGGTCGTGGTGTCCATGACGACGGTCAGCCCGTTGAAGGGGACGTTCCACACCAGCTTCCGCCAGCGGGCGGCGGCCAGGTCGGGCGTGCATTCCGCCTGGACTCCGGCCGCGCGAAAATCGGCGGCCACCAGCCGCACGATTTCCGGATCGGTCCTCCCGTGTGCGCCGAGGGTGAGTGCGCCGTAATCGAGATGACGCACGTGTCCGGGGCCCACCTTGTGGCAGCACACGAAAGCCAGTCCTCCCGCGATGGCGGCCGCGGGCAGCCGGTCCTGGAGATCTTCCTCCACCTCCAGGCCGTTCTGCAGCAGCAGGACGACGCCGCCGGCGCCGAGCAACGGGCGCAAGAGCTCGGGCAACAGGGGGTTCGAGGTGGTTTTCAGGCACACCAGGAGGATGTCACACTCCGGCATGAGGCCCGTCTCCGGGTAGGCGCGGACCCGGTCCAGGTGAAAATCCCCCAGCACCGAATCGACCCGGAGTCCCAGCCGGCGTACGTGGTCGTAGTCGCTCCGGAGGAGGAAGTGCACTTCCCGCCCGGCCCTGGCCAGCATCCCCCCGTAGAAGCCGCCGAGGGCGCCCGTTCCGATTACTCCGTATCTGAAAGCCATGAAACTACCATCCTTGGATCCGGGGGTCGATCGCCGAGGTGGAACACCAGGCCGGCGGAGACCCGCAGGTTGTTTGAGCGGTCGTTGGTCCCGCTGAAGAATATCCAGGCGCCGGACGGGATGCGCCCTGCGACCGGAACCGGTTCGTTCACCCCAGGAGCAGGATGCCGCCGTCGTGGACCACGACGGTGCCGGTGATATGGTTTCCCGCCGGGGAGGAGAGGAAGACGCACAGGGCGCCGATTTCGATCGGCTCGGCGAAGCGGTGCATCGGCATCTGGTTTTCGAACTTTTCCAGGGCGTCCGGGGGGAGATCCTTGTCCAGGTCGGAGTGGGTCGGGCCGGGGGCGATGCCGTTGACCCGGATGCCGTAGTCTCCGAAATCGAGCGCCATGTTGCGCGTGAACATGTCCAGCGCCGCTTTGGAGGCGTGGTAGGAGGGCATCGGGTGGGTCTTTGCCCCGCCCAGGTCCTGTCCCCCCACCGAGGAGATGTTGATGATGCTTCCGCCGCGCCCCGCGCGGATCATGTGCGGCGCCACCTCGTAAATCATGTAGGCCGGCCCGTTGAGGTTGGTGTTGATGACGCGGTGCCACTCCTCCAGGTCCCTGTCCTCGAGGAAATCGCCGACGGTGGACACCCCGGCGTTGTTGACCAGCACGTCGACGGCGGGAAAGCGCCGGAAGACTTCGGCCACCGCCCCCTTCACGCTCGCAAGGTCGCCCACGTCGCAGGGGACACAGAAGCATTCGGTTCCGTGTTGCCGGAGTTCCGCAACGGCCCGGTCCCCGCTTTCGCGGCTGCGGCAGAGCAGGGCCACGTTCGCCCCGCTTTCGGCGTAGGCCCGGCTGATTCCAAACCCGATGCCCCGGTTGCCGCCGGTGACGATGACGTTGAAGCCTTTGACCGAAAAGGCGTTCTTCATGCTCTCGATGGGGGGCGCTTTGATCGTCATGGTCTTCCTTTCAGGGAAATCCAGGGTTTCGGGAAAGCGATGAGCCGGGATAGTTCAGTCCTCTTTGGATTTGCGCGCCAGGTCCGAAAGGATGCCCCCGAACTCTTCCAGGTAGGCGCTCTTGCTCCCGTGCGAGGGGAGGTGCCAATTCATCCTGCCGAGATTGGCTGTGACCGTAGGGAGCCACTGGTGGGGTATCGTCACCAGGACCGTATCCGCGGGGAACAGTTCGCGCCCCTTCATCCCGTGCACGAATTCGGGGAGGAAGTAATTCACCTTGCCGCGCTGGAACGGGTAGATGAGGGCCCAAGCGCACCCCATGACCGGGGTGACACGGGAGGCGTAGGGTTCGCCGGTGGAGTAGGTCACGGCGCGCAGGAGGATTTCGGCCTGGGAGGGGTCCGCGGCGAAGACCGTGACATCGGGGTCGAAGCCGGCCCGGTCCAGGCGGGAGAAGACCACGTAGCGGACGACGCCGCGGTCGAACCGGGGCACGTGCCGGTACAGGGCGTAATTGGCCCGGGCCTCCTCGAACACCCCGAGGCGCTCCCCGATCTGCCCGCTCTCGGCGAACGGTTCCATCGCCTGCATCCCCAGCAGGATCCTGCCCACGCAGCTTTCCTCGTACCCGGGGCCGAAAAAAAACGGCTCGGGCGCGCGCCCGGCTTCCAGCAGCATCTCGCACAGCGAGAGCGGTTTTTCGGGCGGCAGCGGCCGCACGCCTTCCGGCTGGAAATACTGGAACTTGACCGCCACCGGGGGATATTTGAAACGAAATCTCTCGCAAATGGACAGATCGGTCTGCATCGGCTTCATCTCATCACCTCCCGCGAGGGCTTCTTTCTAACATATCCGCCGTCGGCGACGCAAATGGCGGTTGACCCCGGAGGCGCCGGTTTTTCGCGCGATCGGCTGAATTTGACCTCCTTCAGGCGGGGGAGCCTATTTCATCATCCCCTTGCGCACGTACTCCATGAGGCCCCCCGCCGCGATCAGTTCCTGCATGAAGGCGGGGATCGGCTTGGCGGCGTATTCGCGCCGGAGGGCGAGGTTGGTGATCTTCCCGGTCGCGGTGTCCATCCTGAGGACCTGGCCGTTTTCAGCCTCGACGGCGCACTCCATGATGGTCAACCCGATGTTGAAGGCGTTGCGGTAAAAGATGCGGGCGAAGCTTTCCGCCACCACGCACGCCACGCCGGCGGCCTTGATGGCGATCGGCGCGTGCTCGCGCGAGGATCCGCAGCCGAAGTTCTTGCCGGCCACGATGATGTCGCCCGGCTTGACCCGGGCGGAAAACGCGGGGTCCGCGTCCTCCATGACGTGGGCCGCCAGTTCCTTGGGATCGCTCGTATTCAGGTAGCGGGCGGGAATGATTTCATCCGTGTTGACGTCGTCGCCGAATATGTGCACCTTGCCCTTGATGATCACTTTTTCACCCCCACTTTCCAGTTGCTCCCCCGGACTTCTTTCGGCAGCGCCAGCCGTCCCTTGATCGCCGAAGCCGCGGCTACCGCGGGCGAGGCGAGGTAGACCTCGCTGCCGGTATGCCCCATGCGCCCGACGAAGTTGCGGTTGGTCGTGGCCACCGCCCGCTCCCCCTGCGCCAGGATGCCCATGTGCCCGCCCAGGCAGGGTCCGCAGGTCGGAGGCGAGATGATGCACCCGGCCGCCATGAAGATGTCCATCAGCCCCTCCTTGAGCGCCTGCCGGAAGACGAGCGGGGTCGCGGGTATGATAATGGTGCGTACCCGGGGGCTCACCCTCTTCCCCTTCAAAATCTTCGCCGCCGCGCGCAGGTCCTCGATCCGGCCGTTGGTGCACGACCCGATGACGGCCTGGTCGATGACGACGTTTTTGGCCTTGGATACCGGCACCACGTTGGAGGGGAGGTGGGGCAGGGCCACGACCGGCTCCATGCCGGTGACGTCGAATACCTCCACCCGTTCATACTCCGCCCCGGGGTCGGACAGGTAATAGCGGGGCTTGCGCTGGGCCCGTGCTTCCACGTAGGCCCGGGTGATGTCGTCGGGAGGAATGATGCCGGTCTTGGCGCCGGCCTCGATGGCCATGTTGCTCATGGTCAGCCTCCCCTCCATCGACAGGCGGTCGATTGCCGGCCCCGTGATTTCCAGCGCCCGGTAATTGGCCCCTTCCACCCCCAGGCGCCCGATCGCGAGCAGGATCAGGTCTTTGCCGGTCACGTCCGCGGGGCGCCGTCCCTTGAAGACCAGCTTGATGGTCGGCGGAACCTTGAACCAGGCCTTCCCGGTCAGCATCGCCGCGCCCAGGTCGGTCGATCCCACCCCGGTGGAGAAGGCGGCGAGCGCTCCGTAGGTGCAGGTGTGCGAGTCGGCCCCGATTATCAGGTCTCCCGGAACGACAACCCCCTGCTCTGGCAGAAGCGCGTGCTCGACCCCGACCTCCCCCTGGTCCCAGTAGTGGACGAGCTTCTGCTCCCGGGCGAAATCACGCAGGATCTTTGCCTGTTCGGCTGACTTGATGTCCTTGTTGGGGGTGAAATGATCGGGGACCAAGGCCACTTTCCCGCGGTGGAACACCTTCCGGCCGCCGTTCTGATAAAAGGCCTGGATGGCCAGGGGCGCGGTGATGTCGTTGCCGAGGCAGAGGTCGAGCTTGGCCAGGACGATGTCGCCCGGGCTCACGCTCTTGACGCCCGCCGCACGCGCCAGGATCTTTTCCCCCAAGGTCATAGGTCTGGGCATACTGCATTCTCCTTTCAATGGGTGTGCCGCCCTGCGGGTCGGCTGCAACCGGGTGCCTTCGCGCTGTGTGACGGGTCTGTCAGCGCCCTAGGTGTTCGCGCAGAATGGCGAGCATCCTGTGCAGGGGTTCCGCGGCTCCCCACAGGAGCTGGTCCCCCACGGAGAAGGCGGTGAGGTATTCATCCCCCATCATCATCTTGCGGATGCGTCCCACCGGCACCTCGAGCGTGCCCGACACCGCCGCCGGGCTCAGGTGCCGGAGGGTGTCTTCCTTGGTGTTCGGAACCACCCGAACCCATTCATTGGCACGCGAGATCCTGTCCTCGATTTCGTCGAGCGGGACGTTCCGGTTCAACTTGACGGTGAACCCCTGGGAATGGCAGCGCATGGCGCCGACGCGGACGCAGATGCCGTCGACGGGAATCGTCTTCCGGGTGCCGAGGATCCGGTTGGTTTCGGCCATCCCCTTCCACTCCTCGCGCGTCTGGCCCCGCTCCACGGCGCGGTCGATCCAGGGGATGAGACTGGCGGCCAGCGGTGCGCCGAAATGTTTCATGGGCAGTTCGCCGGACCGGAGGATGCCGGTCACGGCGCGGTCGAGGTCCAGGGTCGTGGTGGACGGGTCTTCGAGCAGCGGCCCGGCCCCGGTCCCGATCACCGCCATCTGCGCCACCAGTTCCTGCATGTTCGCGGCTCCGGCCCCGGAGGCCGCCTGGTAGGTCATCGTGGAGACCCACTCCACCAGGCCGGCCCGGAAGAGACCGTCGAGAGCCATAAGCATGAGGCTGACGGTACAGTTCCCCCCGACGTAGGTCCGGATTCCCGCGGCCAGGGCATCCTCGATCATCGGGCGGTTGACCGGGTCGAGGACGATGCGCGCCTCGTCGGACATGCGCAGGGTCGATGCCGCGTCGATCCAGTAGCCGCGCCATCCGGAGAGGCGCAGCTTTTTGTAGACGGCGGAGGTGTAATCCCCCCCCTGGCAGGAGATGGCGGCATCGAGCCGCCCGAGGGCGCCGATGTCGTGGGCGTCCTCCAGCACGGTTTCCCCCTGCCCGACGTCGGGCCCGCGGCCGCCGATGTCGGAGGTGGAGAAGAAGTGGGGTTCAAGGCCGGAAAACCCGTCCGTCGCGCGCATGCGCTCCATGAGGACCGACCCAACCATGCCCCGCCATCCGATGAATCCTACTCTCACGCTGTCCGTCCTTCCCGGGCCCCTCGTCCGTTTCCGGGGGCCGCCGCCTAATAGTAGCCTATCTCCGCCCCTCCTCGCAGGGATAAAAGTACATTAACGGCGGCCGGGTGTCGATATAGTGGGGGTAACCTGGGAATCATCGGAAAGACCGGACCTGCCATGGATCAGCGGTTCACGGAGATCGCAGCGGAAGTCGAGGCGTACCTCGGCGTCCATCCCAATGTTTCCCTGCGCCTTCTGGCCGGGAAACTGGGCCTCGCCCCCGATCTGGTCGTGGAGGCGCTCGCCCATGTCGAGGGGGGGTCCTTCGAGGAATTCCGGGAGCGCAAGCGGCTCGAGCGGGCGTTTGAGCATCTCGGCGCGCTCAGCCCCGCGGCCAACGGCCCTTACGACATCGTGCGCGCGCGCCGTCGCCTGGCCATTCCCCGGGCCACGGTTCGCTACGGGCGCCCCGTTTTCTTCCGGCGCAGGATCGAATACTCTCCCCCCTGCCCGCTGGTGGACTTGAGCCGCGACGGGCTGGCCCTGCTGGCCGACAGTGGGCAGAACCCCGGCCGGCGCCTCTCCCTGCAGCTGGCAATCCCGGGTGCGGAGTCCGCGCTCCGGGTCGATGGGCGGGTGGTGTACACCGTGGCGACCGGGATCGCCGGGTACCGCTGCCGCGTAGGCGTCCGTTTCCTCCCCTTTGCGGCCGGGAAGGGGAGCAACAATCCGCGGACACTGGAAGCCCTCGAGGGGATCGAGCTGCGATACGCTCCCGGGCCTATAGACTCACCACGGCTTCCCTGATCTCAAGACCGTCGATTTCCAGGATCCCCACGGTGGCCGGCAGGTCGTACCGCCGCGGACCGGCGCTCCCGGGATTGAAGTAGAGCACGCCGTCACGCCTCTCGGCTTCCGCGACGTGGGAGTGCCCGAAGATCACGGCGGCCACACCGGCGGCACGGGGCCGCAGGTCGAGGCGGGAAAGGTCGTGGAGGATGTAGAGAAAACGGCCGGCGGCTTCCATCAGGGCCGTTTCGGGAAGCGGGCGCGCCCAGGGATCCCGATCCACGTTGCCGCGGACGGCCGTCACAGGGGCGATCTTCCCGAGCTCTTCCAGCACCGCCGGGTCGCCGATGTCGCCGGCATGGATGATATGGGCGACCCCGGCGAGCGTCTCCACCGCTTCCGGTCGGAGCACTCCATGCGTGTCCGAAATGACTCCGATCCTGAGGCGTCGCTCCATTCCTTCGTTCCTCTTCAGCCCCCTCATTCCGCCCGCGGATGACGGAGAACTCAATATACTCGATTTCCGGCCCGAAAGGGCGTTTCCGGATATATAATGTGACCTTTTTGAACCGGAAACCAGTGGATTGAAAGGGGACGCGCATGAGCTCCAGCTCCAGGTATGAAAAACTTATGGAGCCCGGCCGCATCGGGTCCGTGAAAACGAGAAACCGGATCGTCAAGTCGGGGGCCGGGCTGCTGATGTGGCACGAGGACGACGTGCATATGCGGCCGGAGGTCCTCGCCGTCTACGAGGGGATAGCCCGGGGGGGCGTCGGGCTGCTGATCGTGGAGTCTCCGACGATCGACTACCCCCTTGGGGTGCGGTGGAAGGAACGCTACCGCATCGACGATGATAAATACATCCGGGGACTCGCCGAACTGGTGGAGGTGATCCACCGGCACGGTTGCCCCACCTTCATGCAGATGAACCATGACGGCCCCTGGCAGGCGAAGCTCCCTTTCGCCCCCGAGCCTTTTTTCGAGGGGGAGCCCATCGGCGCTTCCCCCGTGACGCTCGATTCGGAGAGCGACTTCCACAACCAGGCTCCCCACGCGCTCACCGTAGAGGAGATCGAACAGGTCGTCGACAAGTTCGCCGCCGCCGCGGTCAGGGCCCGCAAGGCGGGATTTGACGGCGTGGACATCAACGCCGCCAGCAGCCACCTGCTGCACAATTTCTTCTCCCCGTACTGGAACCGCCGGGAAGACGCCTACGGCGGGAGCGTGGAAAACCGGGCCCGCTTCGCCATGGAGGTGATCCGCGCAATCAAGAAGCGCGCCGGGGAGGATTTCCCGGTTTCCATGATCCTGAACGGGATCGAAATCGGCCAGACCGCCGGCGTGGATAACCGCCGCTGCCTCACCCACGAGGACAGCCGCGCCATCGCCCGGTTGCTTGAGCAGGCGGGGGCCGACGCCATCCAGGTCCGGAGCCACTGGCTCGGCTACCACGTGGGGGCCTATCTTCCCGAAGCCCTCTTCTACCCGGAGCCCCCCGTCCCGATCGAATCCTTCCCCCGGGAATACGAAACCGGCCGCAGGGGGGTCGGCGCCAATATCCGGCTGGCGGCGGGGATCAAGACCGTCGTTGACATCCCGGTCATGGTGGTCGGCCGGCTCGACGCCGATCTCGGCGAACAGCTGCTGCAGGAGGGAAAGGTCGATTTCATCGCCATGACGAGGCGTTTGCTGGCCGACCCGGAATACCCGAACAAGGTGGCCGCGGGGAAGATGGACGACATCGCCCCCTGCACCGCCTGCGACAACTGCCTGGGGAGCGGCCGCTGCAGGATCAACGGCCTGATGGGCACTCCCTACAACACGATCGAGCCGGCGGCCAGGAAGAAACAGGTCCTGGTGATCGGA
Source organism: Acidobacteriota bacterium (assembly GCA_012719455.1). Lineage (GTDB taxonomy): Bacteria > Acidobacteriota > UBA6911 > UBA6911 > UBA6911 > UBA6911. Next base: position 37,450 of record JAAYAJ010000095.1, read on the forward strand.
GGCGGCCCCGCCGGGATGTCGGCCGCCAGGGTCGCGGCGTTGCGCGGGCACACGGTCACCCTGTACGAGAAGGCCCCGGCCCTAGGGGGGCTGCTGCCCCTCGCCTCCATGGTCAAGGGGACCCATCCCGAGGACCTGTCGCTCATCATCCGCTATTTCGAGCGGCAGTTGAAGCAACTGGGGGTGAAGGTGGTCCTGGGCCGCGAGGTGAACCTGCACACGGTGGAGGCGATCAAGCCCGACGTCGTGTTCCTGGCTACGGGAGGGGCCTCCGTCGCGCCCGAAATACCGGGTGCGGACAGCTCCATCTTTCTCAGCGGCGCGGCGCTCCACCGGCGGCTGAAGTTTTTCCTGAAGTTCTTCAAGCCTGAAACGCTGCGGAAGCTTTCCCGCTTTTACATGCCGATGGGGAAGAGGGTGATCGTGATCGGCGGGGCGATCCAGGGGTGCGAACTGGCCGAGTTTTTGACCAAGCGCGGCAGGGAGGTGACGATCGTGGAACAGAAGGAGATGATCGGCGAGGGGATGGTCGACGCCCTGCTCGGGCATCTGATGCTCTGGTTCAGGAAAAAAGGGGTGAAGCTCTACAGCGGGGTCCGGGAGATCGTCGGGATCAGCTACCGGGGGTTGACCCTCGTCACCCGCGAAGGGGACCGGCTGACGCTCGGGGCCGACACCATCGTCTCGGCCCTGCCGCTTGCGCGGGTCGATGGGCTCCTCAAGGAGCTCGAGGAGAGGGTGCCGGAAGTGTACGCGATCGGGGACTGCAAGGATCCCCTCCTGATCGCCGACGCCATCGGCGCGGGAGTGCGTACCGCCCGCGAGGTCTGAGCTTTCTTTGGACTCAACCCCGCCGCCGTCGGATGCTATGATTAGGGTCTTGCCAGGGGGATAGGTATATGGATCGAGTGGAGAAGGTGGTGATCATGGCGCGCGGGCTGGGGACGCGGATGCGCTCCCGGGACGGATCCGCCCTGCTCGAACAGGGCCAGAGCGAGGTGGCCGACGCCGGGATCAAGGCCATGATTCCGATCGGGCGCCCCTTCCTGGATTACGTCCTGAGCGCGCTCGCGGACGCCGGCTACCGCCGAGTGTGCCTCGTCATCGGCCCCGAGCATGGAATGATCCGGGAGTATTACGAGACCCAGTCCCCCCCCCGCCGGATCGCGGTCGAATTCGCCATCCAGGAAAAACCCCTGGGAACGGCCGATGCCGTGCTGGCGGCCGAAAGTTTCGCCGGGGAGGACCTGTTCCTGCTGCTCAACTCCGACAACTACTACCCGGTGGAAACCCTCGCGGCCATGGGGCGCCTGGACCGGTCGGGGATCGCGCTTTTCGAACGGGAAGCCCTGGTGGCTTCAGGCAACATCCCCGAGGAGCGCGTGCTCAAATTCGCTGTCGCCAAGGCGGGCCCGGACGGTCTGCTCGAGCGCATCATCGAAAAGCCGAGTGCGGACGCCGTCCGGGAGCTGGGCCTGCCGGTGTACGTCAGCATGAACTGCTGGGTTTTTTCCCCGGCCATTTTCGAAGCCTGCCGGCGCATCGCGCCTTCGGCGCGCGGCGAGCTCGAGCTGACCGACGCGGTCCAGTACGCCATGAATACGCTCGGCGAACCTATTCGAGCCCTCACCTTCCGGGGTTCGGTGCTTGACCTGTCCAGTCGCGCGGACATCGCCCCGGTGGCGGAGCAATTGAAGACGATCGATCCCAACCCCTGACCCGCGATTGCGGCCAAACGATTCCGGCCGGCGGGCCGCGCGGTTTGCGGGCCGGCGGCCCGGGAACTGGAGAACGACCATGAATGCGTTAGAACGGAAGCTCGGTGAAATCGCGGACAGGATTGTGGAGAACAACCTGTGGCGCCAGCGGGAATGCTTCAATCTCATCCCCTCGGAAAACACCCCCTCGCTCCTGGTCAAGCTGTGCGAGATCGGGGACCCCTCCGGGCGGTACGCCGAACACAAAACGGCGATCAAGAAGGAGCTGGAGTCGCTGGCCGGGAGCGGCGCCCTCAAGGGGGACCAGGTCTATTACTACCAGGGGGCCGATTTCATCTACCGGATGGAAGAACGCCTGAAGGCTGAATTCGCCGACTTCGTGGGCGCGAGCGACGTGGAAACGCGGCCGGTGAGCGGCCAGATGGCCAACGAAATCGTCTTCAAGGGGCTGGTCAAATTCCTGTCGGCGCGGCCTGCCGGATTCCAGCCCCTGAGTTCGACCGGGCGCCTGGCCTGCGTCATGAACAACGATCTCAATTACGGCGGCCACCTGTCGGCGCAGCCGTACGGGGCCCTGTACAATTTTGCCGAGGACCACATCGTCAATTTCCCCGCCGACGCGCGCAACCTCTACAAGACCGACGCCGAAAAGATGATCGAGCTGGTGGACCGGAACCGGCCGGCGCTGATCGTCTTTGGCAAGAGCATGTTTCTGCACCCCGAGCCCATCCGGCAGCTGAAGGCCTTCCTCCATACCGTGCCTGGATACCGCCCGCTGGTGATGTACGACGCGGCCCATGTCATGGGAATCCTCGGGGCGGATTTCCAGGATCCCCTGGAAGAGGGCGCGCTGGTGGTGACCGGGTCGACGCACAAGACCTTCTTCGGACCCCAGAGGGGCATCATCGCGGCGAAGATCCCCGAAGGATCCCCCTGGCGGAAGCTCTGGTCCGACATCGTCGGCCGCACCTTCCCGGGTTCAACCAGCAACCACCACCTGGGCACCCAACTCGGGATGCTTGCCGCGACCATGGAGATGAACGCGTTCAAGGCCGAATACCAGGCCCAGGTCCTGTCCAATGCGCGGGCGTTCGCCGCGGCCTGCGCCGCCGCTGGGATTCCCGTCGAGGGGGGTGAAGAAGAAGGGTATACGCGCACCCACCAAGTGCTCATCCGCGTCGATCGGTTCGGGGATGCCAAGGAGGTCGCCTCCAGGCTCGAGGCGAACAACGTTATCACCAACTACCAGGCCCTTCCCGGCGACGCCACCTTCTACCATCCCAGCGGCATCCGCATGGGGGTCCAGGAGATGACGCGGTTCGGGATGAAGGAGGCCGATTTCGGCGAACTCGCGGGGCTCATGGCCGACATCATCGTGAGGAACAAGTCGAAGGCGGCCGAGATCCGGGAATTCCGGGGCCGGTTCACCGCCATGGAATATTGCCTGACGATGGAGCAGACCCTGCGTGTCGCGCCCAGGATCTTCGAGAGCGTTTTCCCGGGGCAAGGGGAGTTTCGCGGGTTTGTCGAGGCGTTGAACAAGTTGGGGTAGCCCCGGCCCGCCGGGGGGCGGAAGACCCCCGGCGGATGGGCTTAGGAAAACCGGAGGCCGCTGGGAAAGACCGACCGGCACTGCACGCCCCAGGCTCCGTCCCGGCGGGTCACGATCCAGAGAGCCTGGTAGGTGGCGTAGCGCGAGTCGTTGGCCTGGTGCATGCTGAACTGCAGTTCGAAGTGAACCTTGTCCTCGCAAAACTGGCGCATCATGCAGGAATCCAGGGTGCTGTGGGTCCACCCCTCGCCGGCGAGTGCCTGGAAGTCGATCTGGAACGACTCCGGGTCGTGGAGGATGCTGATATCGCTCCCCGCGATCTGGACGTGGGGGTAGTGGAGAGTACGGCGCCCCCATACCAAGTCCCTTGCGTTGAGCGCGGCGAAGAAGTCCTCGACCGGTTTGCGCGCCTCCGACTCGATTTCCGATTCCTTCATCCCGGCGGCGCTGATATAGCCCATCAGCAGCGACAATCCCCCCAGCACGCCCAGGGAAACCTTCGCCGCCTTGCCCCAGCCGGTCTTCTTCTGTGTTTCCTCTTCCGACCGATCGACCATATCCCGATGCGCTCCTTTTGACGTTGTAGATATATTTTGTATCGGGACCTCCCCGGAGTCAATCCCGGGCCGGAGGACGGCCGGGGCTCTGTGGGCGTCAGGCGGACTGTTCCTGCAGGTATTCGGCGTATTCCTCGGCGCTGAGCAACCCGCGCAGCTCCTCCGGGCGGGTGATGCGGATTTTGATCATCCAGGCCTCCCGGTGGGGGGATTCGTTGATGAGTTCGGGCTTTTCCGCCAGCAGGGGGTTCACCTCCACCACCTCTCCCGCGACGGGACAGAAGATCTCCGATACCGCCTTGACCGACTCCACCGAGCCGAAGGAGTCGCCCGCCTCGAAGGTGTCTCCCACCTTGGGCAGCTCCGCGAATACCACGTCCCCGAGTTCATGCTGGGCGTATTCCGTGATCCCGATGGTCCCGATATCCCCCTCGACGAGGATCCACTCGTGGTCTTTGCTGTAGACATAATCCGCAGGATACATCGATCTACCTCCTGTTGCTGGTTTGCCGTTCCTCGCGCCTTGCGGGTCCATGGGAGCGTTCCCCGACGGTGATTATAATGCCAAAAGGTGTTTCCACCGCCGTGTATTCCGCGCCCGGCGCACCCCCCCCGCGGGCTCGTCGGGCCCGGTCACTTTCCGATTTTCATTTTCATGAAGAGCAGCCCCGTGAGGAGCTTGGGATAGAAATCGGTCGATTTCTGCGGCATGCGCTCCCCCAGGGAGGCGATGCGCTGCATGGCGGCGGCCGACGTCGGGTTCAGGAAAAAGGCCGCTTGGTGCCCCCCCGCGTCGATTTTCCTGACCGCTTCGTCCCTGCAGCGCTCGTAGTCGATGTGCGACTGCGCGGCCAGCTTCCGCTCGTCGATTCCCAGGTGCTGCTCCAGGACCAGGGAGTGGAGGATGCTGACGTCCAGGTCCCGGAAAGCTTCCGGGTGCCGGCGCAGTGCCCCGGTGTCCATCGCGGAGGGCTTCATCCGCAGCAGGTGGAACCCCGCCATGCTGCCGGCGTAAAAGCCGAAGATATGGTCGTTTTGTCCCCCCCTCATCCCCTCCCACAGCTCCGTGGCCGAGGCGGCCGGTTCCACCGTGAAATGTTCCTCCAGGCGCTGCAGCAGGGACCGGGGATCGAAGCCGTCGAGGTCGCGCAGCAGCCGGTGGGTGGCCAAAATCGTCACCCCGGAGGCGCTGTTGAAGCACGTGACCATGCGTTTGTCGAACGATTCCATCCCCTCCGGGCGCCAGCCTTTGGCGGCGCATTCTTTCATGAAGTTGACCGAGGTTTCGAAGCGGTGGTGCCCGTCGGCAATGAACAGGTCGCGGGCGCTCATGGCCGTGCGGATCGTGTCGAGCACCCGCGGGTCGGTGATCGCCCAGAGGCGGTGGACGGCGCCGTATTCGTCGGTGACTTCGATTTCAGGTCTCCTGCCGGAGACGGCGGCGTCCATGACCCGGTCCACCGTGCGGGCTTCGTCGGCGTAGAGCATGTAGATGAGGTCCTCGTTCCCTTCCAGGCTGCGCATCAGGTTGAGTCGGTCCTGCTTCGGCGCCGCCAGGGTGTGCTCGTGCGGGATGATGGCCGATTGTGACTGCCCGAGATCCAACAGCGCGATGAACCCGCGCTGCAGCCGTGTGTGGCCGTCGATGGCGTACTCCTGGTAATAGGGGTAGAATGCCGGTTGGCTGTCCTCGACCAGCACCCCCTCCTCGATCCACCGGCGGAAGGTGGCGCCCGCGTCCGGGTAGGTGGTCTCCGGGTCGCTGCGCTTTTCGAGGTTCAGGGTGATGCGCACGACGTTGTAGGGGGAATCCTGGTAGTACCGGTCCTGCATTTCCGGCGTGGTTTTGTCGTAGGGCTGGGCGACCACCCGGTCGAGATCCCCCACTACCCCTGGATCGTAACGGTATGCGTGGAACGGGTAAACCAGAGCCATAGATCCTCTCAAAGGTAAGTGCCCATGCGGCCGTGCGCCGGGCTTGTCATTCCCGGAGCAGCCCCAGGGATTCGAGGACGGCGGACACCCGTGCGCGGGCGCCGTCCGAAATCGGGCATAGCGGCAGGCGGTAGACCTCCTCGATCAACCCCATCATGGCAAGGGCGGCCTTGACCGGAATCGGGTTCGATTCCACGAAGTTTACCTTCATCAGCGGGTACAGGGTGCGGTTGAGCCGCCGCGCCTGTTCCCAGTCCCCCTCGAGGCATGCCACGGCCAGCCGGGCCATCGGCCCCGGCGCCTCATTGGAGGCCACGGAAATGACGCCGTGCCCCCCGGAAGCGATGAGGGGGAGGGTCAGGGAATCGTCGCCCGAAAAGATGCGGAACCTCTCCGGCGCCCTGGTGCAGATCTCCCCGATCTGGGACATGTCGCCACTCGCCTCCTTGACTCCGGCGATACGGGGGAGCTCGGCCAGCCGCAGCAGGGTGTCGGGCAGGACGTTCGAGCCGGTGCGGCCGGGCACGTTGTAGACGATGACGGGGAGACCGGTCGATTCGGCCAGCGCCCGGTAGTGTCGGTAGATCCCCTCCTGGGTCGGCTTGTTGTAGTAGGGAGACGCCGAGAGGATGGCGTCGGCCCCGATCCGCTCGATTTCCGCCGCCATCGCGATCACCTTCGCGGTGTCGTTGCCGCCGGCGCCCGCCACGACGGGCACGCGCCCGGCGGCGGTCCGCACGGTCGCCTCCACGACCGCGAGGTGTTCGTCATGCGAGAGCGTCGGGCTTTCGCCCGTCGTGCCGCAGGGTACGAGAAAGTGAATGCCCTCGCGGATCTGCCTGTCGACCAGTGCCGCCAGGGCAGGCTCGTCCACGCGGCCGGCGGATGTAAACGGCGTAACCAGGGCGGTGCCGCACCCCACGAGAGCTGTCAGATCGGCCATGATTAGGTTCCTCCACGTCGGGACCGCCCCGGGCCTAGGGCTGTCCCACGATTTCTCGAAAGACCCGGCGAAAATCGTACATTCCCTTTTTCCCCACGATCCAGCGCGCCGCCAAAAACGCCCCTTCCGCAAAACCCTGGCGGTTGCGCGCGCGGTGTTCCAGCAGGAGGGTGTCCGCCTCGCTGTCGAACCCGATCACGTGGGTGCCGGGAATGAATCCCGCGCGGACGCTGGTGATGGAGAGGTCGCGGTCTCCGAGGTGGGGCCGCATCAGGTCCCGGAGGTCGAGCGCCGTCCCCGAGGGCGCATCCTTCTTCTCCCGGTGGTGCTCCTCCATCATGAAGGAGTCGTACCGGAGGTTGCTCCCAACCAGGCGCGAAGCGTGGGCGACGATTTCAAAGAACAGGTTCATGCCGGGCGAAAAGTTGGCGCCGTGGATCAGGCCAATGCCCGAATCCGCGACGAGGCGCTCCGCCCGCTCGCGGCCGGCCATCCACCCGGTGGTGCCCACAACGAGGTTGACCCCCGCGCGGGCGGCCGCTTCGATATTCGCCATCACCGCTTCCGGCTGGCTGAATTCGACGGCGACATCCACCCCCTTCATGGAATCGGCGGTGATGCCGCGCCCCCCGGGGTTGTCTTCGATGTCCAGCCGGGGGCCGACATCCCACCCTTCCCGGACGGCGATCGCCTCCACCATCTTGCCCATTTTGCCGTAGCCGAGCAATGCGATTCTCATCCGCGAACCCTCCTATGGCCGCCGGCGGTCCGGCCCGTCACTCGAATATCCGCGGGTCGACCTTTTGAAAAAAGGCGTCGTGCAGCTTCCGCACCGCTTTCGGGATCTGGTCGTCATCGATGACAAATGTGATGTTGATGGCCGAGGCCCCCTGGGAAATCATCTGGATCCTGATGTCGCGCAGCGCGCTGAAGGCGATGTAGGGCAGGCCGGGGACATTGCGCACGTTGTCACCGACGCAGCAGACGATCGACTTGGATCCCTCGATGTTGACTTCGCCGATCTTCCTGAGGTCCGCCACGATGTCCTCCAGGTTCGAGGTCTCGTCGACGGTCAGAGACACGGACACCTCGCTGGTGGCGACCACGTCCACCGGCACCTTGTACTGTTCGAAGATTTCGAAGATCTTCTTGAGGAAACCGTAGGCCATAAACATGCGGGTCGAGGTGATGTTGACGACCGTGATCCCGCTCTTGTAGGCGATGGCTTTGATCGGGTTGTCGCAGCAGGCCGCTTCGTTGGTGATCAGCGTCCCCTCGTGGTCCGGCTTGGAACTGTTGAGCACGTGAACGGGGATCTTTTTCCGGACCGCGGGGATGATGGTGGCCGGGTGCAGCACCTTGGCGCCGAAATAGGCCAGTTCGGCCGCTTCGTTGAACGAAATGACCCGGATGCGCCGGGCATCCTCGACCATGTGCGGGTCGGTGGTCATGATCCCGTCCACGTCAGTCCAGATCTGGATATCCTCGGCGTCAAGCGCAGCTCCCACGATGGCGGCCGTGAAATCGGAGCCGCCGCGGCCGATGGTGGTAGTGATCCCATCGCGCGTGCGCCCGATGAACCCCTGGAAGACGGGGATCTTTCCGCTCCTCAGCACCGGGCGGAATTGTTCCACGATAGCGGCTTCCGTCAGGTCGAACAGGGGGGCCGCCCGCGTGAAACGGTCGTCGGTGATGATGCATTCCCGGGCATCCATCAATTCGGCCGGCAACCCTTCGTTTTCCAGCAGCCGGGCGATGATGAGGGTGGACAGCCGTTCCCCGTAACTGGCCATGGCGTCGGTGATGCGCGGGGTCAGTTCCCCCAGCGCCGCCAATCCACGGACCAGGTCCCTCATTTCCTTGAAGTAGGTGTTGATCGTTTCGGAAACCTGGTCTTCCGCGACGGCGATGCCGAGCTTCCGGGCTTCCCCGAGATGCCGGTCCTTGATTTTCGCCAGCAGGTCCAGCGCTTCCTTCTTCTTTCCCTGCGCCGCCGTGCGGGCGACCTCGAGCAGGTTGTTGGTCGTTTTCCCCATCGCCGAGGAAACCACGATGGGCTTCTGTTCCCGCTGCGACCGGATGATCCCGGCCAGGCGCATGAGCGCGTCCGCGTCCTGAACTGAAGAGCCGCCGAATTTGCAGACTATCATGATGTATTCCAGGAATCCTTGGGCCCCGCGCTATCCTGGACCCGGAGGAGTATTCCCCGGGCGGCGTCGGGACTCGCGTGATTGTCGAAATTCCAAGTTTTTCAAAAGACACGCATTTTCGCACAACGCGCCGGACGGGACAAGACCTTCTTGGGGGGCGTCAGCCGCGCGGCAGGGCAAGCCCCGCACGGTTCGCCGCACGCATGGCGACGGCCTTCAGGGCGACGGTCCCCTTTTCCCGCGCGGAGAGGCGTATGCGGTCGCCGAAGACGTCGAACCGCCGCTCGGTGATCCGCTCGAGGATCCGCTCGTAGATCTCGATCATGGCCCACAGGGCCGGGCGGCTCGACGCCTCGACCAGCGGGATCAGTTCCCGCGCCTGGCGGTAATACTCCCGGGCCCGCTCGGTCTGGTGGCGCATCAGCGCGCGGAACCGGTCGTCCAGGACCCCGGCCGCGATTTCCTCGGGAGCGTAACCGAAACGCCGGAGATCCTCGAGCGGCAGGTAGATGCGCCCACGTTCAGCGTCCTCTTTGACGTCCCTCAGGATGTTGGTCAGCTGGAAGGCGATGCCGCACTGTTCGGCGAGTTTCTCTGCCCGTTCCCCGCTCGCCCCCCCGCTTAAACCAAAGATGCGGAGGCAGACCAAGCCGACGGCGGAGGCAACCCGGAAACAGTAACGGTACAGTTCCTCGAAGCTGTCGTACCGGCTGATTTCCAGGTCCATCTCCGCTCCATCCAGGATCCAGTGGAAATATTGCGCCGGGATGGAAAACCTCCGGAGCGTGTCGTGGAAGGCGGGGAGGATCGGGCTGGCCGAATCGCGGCCCGGGGCGGCGGTGTCGATCTGCAGCCGCCACTGGCGGAGGCGCTCCCTCCTGTCCCCGGTCCCACCCTCCTCGTCGGAAATATCGTCGCCATGGCGCATGAAGGCGTATACGGCGCAAAAAGCGAGCCTTTTCTCCGCGGGGAGGACGATGAACGAATAATAGAAATTGCTCCGGCTGCGGGCGATGGCTTCCGCGGACCGGTAAGACTCCGTCAATTCCGGTGTCATGCGCTTCTCCGGGGATCCCGGGAGTGCGGCCCGCGGCCGCTCAGGGGATGATGGCTATTTTGAGGTCCCCGTTACGGCTCAGGAGCCGCTCCAGAACGCTGCCGATCGCGGTCAGCTGCTCCTCGCCCGTGATCAGGCTGCGGGCGTTCACCCTCCCCCGGTGGATGGCTTCCAGGGACTCGCGGATGTGCCGCGGCGTGTGGTGGAAGTTGGCCTTGATCGAGATTTCGGAATAGTGGATCAGGGTGCTGTCCAGCGGGATGTGCGTGCCCGAGGGGCAGCCGCCGAACAGGTTGATGGTTCCCCCGCGACGGACCATGCCCATCGCCTGCTGCCAGGTTTCCCTGATGCCCACAGCCTCGATGACGACATCGGCACCGCGTTGCCCCGACGTGATCCGGCGCACCTGCTCCACCACGTTCGAGTGGGTGGAGTCCACGACGTGGTCGGCCCCCATCGCCTCGGCCAGGGACAGCTGGGTCTGGCGGTTCCCCAGCGCGATGACACGCGCGCCCATCGATTTCAGGACCTGGACAAACATCAGGCCGATCGGTCCCATGCCGATGACGACGACGGTGTCCCCCTCCTCGATGCCGGTCTCCTCCGCCGCCCTGATGACGCAGGCCAGCGGTTCCACCAGCGCCGCTTCCTGGAAATCCACGCTGTCGGGGAGGATCAGGAGGTTCTGGCGCACGATCCGTTCGGGGATCTTGATGTATTCGGCGTAGGCGCCGTTGATGAACTGGAGGTTTTCACAGAGGTTCGCCAGGTGCTTCTGGCAGAAGAAGCATTCATTGCACGGGCCGGAGTTGGCGCTGACCACGCGCATTCCGGGCGAGAAGCTTTCGACCCCCTCTCCCACCTCCTCGACGACACCCGCGAGCTCGTGCCCGAAAACGGAGGGGGGGACGATCATGCGCGCGTGGAATCCCTGGCGGTAGACCTTCAGGTCCGTTCCGCAGGTGAGCGCCGCCTTGATCCTGACCAGAACCTCGCCTTTTCCTACGCGGGGGACGGGGATCTGTTCGATGCGCACATCCCGCTTCCCGTAGAGGACGGCGGCGGTCATTTTCTCTCTGCTTACCTTCATCAATTCTCTCATGGTTGTATCACGATTTTTAGCGAACTGGCGGAGGGGTGCGATGCGAGTCGTATCCCCTCCTCGAGACGTTCCAAGGGAAACCGGTGGCTGATGAGCCGGGCCACGTTGATCCTTCTTTCGAAAATCATCTGCGCCGCTTTTTCCTGGAGTTCCACCGAGGCGCTATAGCTGCCGATGAGCCTCTTTTCCTCCATGCAAATGCTCGAGGCGTCGACGGGTATCAACTCGCCGGGCACGGTTTGGGCGAAAAGCAGGACGCGCCCTCCCCGGCGGACGATGCGCTGGGCGTCCGCCACCGCTTCCGGGCTGGCCGCGGCCACGATGGCCAGGTCGGCCCCCCTGCCGTCCGTCATGCCGGCGACCGCCCGGACGACGTCGTCCCGGGCCGGGTCGAGGGCGGCTTCCGCCCCCAGCTCCCGTGCTGTCTCCAGTCGTGCCTCGAGGAAGTCCAGTCCCAGGACGCGGGCGCCTTGCGCACGGGCGGCCTGCATCATCAGGAGCCCGACCGGCCCCTGCCCGTAGACCACCACCACCTCTCCCGGCTCGAGGGACGCCGTTTCCAGCGCCTTCAGGCAGGTGTTGAGCGGCTCGAGGAAGCTGGCTTCCTCGAAGCTGACGTTGTCCGGGATCGGCACGGTCCCGCCGGCCACGATCCAGTCCATGACCCGGATATACTCGGCGAACCCTCCCCCGGCGGGTTCGAACCCGGCGGTGGTGCCGGTGCGCCGGTAGAACTCGCACTGGGAAAAGAGTTTTCTTGCGCAGTAGAAGCACTCCCGGCACGGGATGTGGTGGTGGGTGGCCACCCGGTCCCCGACCTTGTACCCTTTGACCGCGGCCCCCACCGCGGCCACCACCCCGGCGACTTCATGGCCGAAGATGCGCGGTGGTGGGACGAGGGCTTGTTCGATCTTCTTCAGGTCCGTGCCGCAGACACCGCACGCCCGCACCCGCACCAGGATCTCCCCGTCCAGGATGTCCGGGACCGGGACCGTTTCCAGGGAGATCTCCCCGGGGCCGCGGTAAACGGCGGCGCGCATCTCCTGGGTGTTGCTCGGAAACTGCCGGTTCTGGGACATCATCAGCTTTCTGTCGTTCGCCTCTGTTGTTCTTGTGCCTGCCGGGGCGGCCCCGGATGTCAAATGGTGTCGGAGCGCATTTTCGAAACACGACCGTGCGCGGCGGCCGGCTGCCAGTCGTAGCGGAAATAGTCGACGGCCGCGCGCAGCGCCTGCTCGACCGGCCGCGGGTTGTAGCCCAACTCCCTGCGCGCCTTTTCGCAGCTGACGTACATTTTGTAACGGGACATCCTTACCCCCTCGAGCGGTATCGAAGGCTCACGACGCAACAGGGTCCCGGTGACGAAATCATCCAGGGTGCCGGCCATGAGGGCGACGGTCCACGGGATCCGGAAGCGGGGGGGCCGCCTCCCGCAGATCTCCGCCAGGGCGTTCAGGATCTCCTTGAGGCTCCAGTTTTCCCCTCCGAGGAGGTAGCGTTCCCCGACCCGGCCCCTGGTTTCGGCCAGGAGATGCCCCTCGGCCACGTCCTCCACGGCCACCAGGTTCAGCCCCGTTTCCACGTACGCGGGGAGCCTTCCCCTGAGAAAATCGAGGATAATCTTCCCGGTCGGCGTCGGCTTGATGTCTCCCGCGCCGATGGGGGTGGTCGGGTTGACGATGACGACCGGGAGCCCGGAAGCGGCGAATTCCCGGGCTACCTGTTCGGCCATGAACTTGGAACGTTTGTAATGGCCGATCATGTCGTCGAGCTTGACGGGGGTGTCTTCGATGGCGGGGACGCCGTTCCTCTGCATCCCTATCGTCCCCACCGAGCTGGTGTAGACTACCTTCTCCACCCCGGCTTCGCAGCAGGCGGACAGGAGATTGCGCGTGCCGCCCACGTTGTTGTCATAGATTTCCTGGGGGTTGCGGGCCCACAGGCGGTAATCGGCCGCGACGTGGTAGACGCGGCGGCAACCCTGGACGCAGCGCAGCAGCGACATGGAGTCCTTCAGGTCGCCGATGACGATCTCGCACCCGAGCGCCTCGATGTTCGACCTGGGGCTGGAGCCGCGGACCAGCACCCTCACCCGGTCCCCCCGGAGCAAAAGCCTGCGCACGACATGGCTTCCGATGAAGCCGGTTGCGCCCGTCACAAAAGTGATTTCCTCGTTCATGGAGCCGCTTACCCGAAGAAGGCCATCCCTTTCATTAGTAGCCGCCGCAGTCCCGCGGATATCTTCCTCTTCAAAGAAACGGTAAAGAGAAAACTATATCCCAAGTGCACCCTTTTTCCAACCTTGGACATGCCGGTCGGGCTTTTCCTCATTCCAAGGCGTGGTCTGGGTGATGGGCCGCGGCGGCCTCGGCAAGTTCCGGGGGGAGCGAGAATTGGACGTGCTCGACGATACCGCTGTCCGATTCGACGTGGGGGTACCCCAGGCGGTTCAGGTAGAACACCACCCTTTTGACCAGTTCCTCCGGGGCCGAGGCGCCGGCGGTCAACCCGATGGTTTCCACGTCCCGGAGCCAGCGGAGCTGGATGTCCTCGATGCCGTCGATCAGGTGGGCGGGCACCCCGGCGCTCTGGGCAACCTCCACCAGGCGGCTTGAGTTGGAGCTGTTGGCGGAACCCACGACCAGGATCAATTCCGCCTTTTTCGTCAGTTCCAGCACCGCCGCCTGGCGATTCTGGGTCGCGTAGCAGATATCCTCGGCATTCGGGGCCTTGATATTGGGAAACCGCCGCCGCAGCTTCTCCACGATCCTCCGGGTGTCGTTGATGCTCAGGGTGGTCTGGGTGAGGTAAACGATCCGGGCGGGATCCGCAATTTTCAGTTTTTCGATGTCGTCTTCCGGGTTGAGAACAGTGATATTGGCGGGAGCTTCGCCCAGGGTGCCGATGACTTCATCGTGGTCCGAATGGCCGATAAGAACGATGGCATAGCCCAATCCGGCGTATTTTACCGCCTCGTTGTGCACCTTGGTCACCAGCGGGCAGGTGGCGTCGATGACCTTCAGCCGGCGGGCCGCCGCCTCGTCCCAGACCTCGGGGGAGACACCGTGAGCGCTGAAGATGACGCGGCTCTCCGCGGGAACCTCGTCCAGTTCGTTGACGAAAATGACCCCCTTTTCGTGGAGACTGTTGACGACGAACTTGTTGTGCACGATCTCCCGGCGGACGTACAGCGGCTGCCCGTATGCTTCCAGGGCGAGGTTCACGATATCGATGGCGCGAACCACCCCCGCGCAGAATCCGCGCGGAAACGCCAGGATCACCCTCCTGTTTCCGGTTCCGTTCATGCCGTGATTATACCCCAGCGTCCGCGGATGCACCCCCTCATTTGGCAAGTTGACGCGCGCGGGAGGTTTTGGTAATATTTATCCCGGTTACGGCGCTATCGTCTAGGGGTTAGGACGGGTGGTTCTCAGCCATCAAACCGGGGTTCGATTCCCCGTAGCGCTACCAA
>JAAYAJ010000015.1 GCA_012719455.1 Acidobacteriota bacterium
CCCAACAAGTGCATCCTCTGCAGCCGCTGCATCCGGACCTGCTCCGACATCGTGGGAATGGGCGTCCTGGGCTTGGTCGGCCGGGGGTTCGACACCACCGTCCGCCCGGCGCTTGGAAAGTCGTTGGCCGAAAGCGACTGCATCGCCTGCGGCGCCTGCGTCGAAACCTGCCCCACGGGCGCCCTCGAGGCCCGGTTCCAGTACAGCCGGCAGGGGCCGTGGAAAACGACCCAGGTCCCCTCGGTCTGCACCTTCTGCTCGGTCGGCTGCCGACTCGACCTGAACGTGGCCGCCGACGGCCTCCTGTGGGCGACCGCCCCGAAGACGCTGGACGACGGCCGGGGCGAACTCTGCCGGAAGGGGCGCTTCGGCACCGGCCTCCTCCAGGGGTCCGACCGCCTGAAGCGGCCGCTGGTACGCAAGAACGGCAAGCTGGAGGAAACCGGCTGGGATGAGGCCCTCGCGGCGGCCGCCGCGACCTTGAACAGGGGGGTGAAAAGCGACGGCGCCGAATCGGTCGCAATCCTGGCGGCTCCCCGGATGACGATCGAGGAATCGCTCCTGGTCGCCCGCATCGCCGACGCCCTGGGGACGGACCAGGTCGGCAGTTACGGCCGCTCCCGGCGCGGCGGCCCCCGCCGCGACCTGGACGGGATCCTGGGCCGGACGGCGTCCACCTGCACGATGGAAGACCTGGCCGGCGCCGATCTCATCCTCCTCGCCGGAGCCGACCCGGGCGCCACGCACCCCGTGCTGGGGATGGCCGTCAGGCGGGCGCTCGGCGCCGGGGCGGAGATGATCGCGGTCAACTCCGCCCCGATCGACCTGCTGCGCCCCGAGGACCTCTGGCTGGACGCGCGCCGCGGCACCGCCGGCCTCCTCTACGGGACGATGCTCGCCCGGGTCCTCGGCCGGCCGGAAGCCGGTGCCGGAATTCAGGGGCTCGAGGCGCTCCGCAAATCGGTGGCGGCGCTGACTCCGGAGAAGACGGCCGAGGTTTCCGGGGTGGCAGCGGCCAAGATCCAATCCGCCGTGGACCGGATCGCGCGCGCCCGGAAGATCGTCGCCGTCTACGACCTGGACGACACGCTTGAACGGTCGTGCGACGACCTCAAGGCGCTCGCCCAGCTCCTGGCCCTCACGGGCCACCTCGGGCACCCGGGCGCGGGCCTGCTCCTGCTTCAATCGGACTGCAACAGCGTCGGGGCCCGGCTGGCGGGCATCGACCGCGCCCTCTCCCCCGACCGGATGCGGACAGCCCTGGTCCTGTTCGAGAACCCGTTCGGCGATTTCTGCGCGCACCGGGAGCTGGGCGGCGTCGGGTCGCTGGTGGCAATCGACCATTTCCTGACCGAAACCGCGCGGGCGGCCGAGGTGGTGCTCCCGGCGGCGACCCTGGCCGAAAGCGCGGGGACCGTCGTCAGCTTCGACGGTCGGATCGGCAGGGTCGAAAGGGCGAGCCGCCCTGCGGGCGGCATGGCCAACGTGGACATCCTGGCCCGGCTGGCGGCCGCGCTGGGAGCTCCGGCGCCCGCAGCCGACCCGGCCGAACTGCGCCGGGATCTCTCCACCGCGCTGGGGATCGACGCCACGGAGCTGGAAAGCCTCCGCGAGCGGGGAGCCGCCTGGCCGGACGGCGCCGTCGTGGTCCGGAGCCTGGAACCGATCCGGATCGACACCACGGCGTCGACAGCCAGCATCCATACCTACGCCACCCTGGACGCAGTCCTGGAGAAGAAGCTTGCGGAATTGGAGTAAGCGTTAGATTGTAGTCGGCAGCCGGCGGGCCCCACCCAACCGCCGGCTGCCGTCGGACTCTCCAGGGTGGATCGGCTTTTCCTCGAAAGGACTTCTTCGACAGGTTCGCGTGATTCATCAGGATGCGGTGGGGGTTCATCGCCGGGCTGCTCCTTGCCACCTTCTTCTGCCGGCCGGATGTTCGCCGCCGACCTCCCATACGACCGCATCCTCGCCAAGGCGCCGGTGGTAAAATCGGGCTGGGACCTGTCGCGCAGCCCCCTCCCCCGCTGCCTCGTCAACACCGCCGGGAATTCGTGCACGGGAGCCCCTCCGGGCGGGGGCGGCCCAGCCGAGCAGCTAGAGTCCGTTATTTCCAATGTTTACTATGATTTGCTCTGGTCCGTCCCCAAAGATAGATAAGCTTGACCACGGGGACCCGCGGGTAAGGGAACGGCTGTTCGCCTTCCTCCGTCCGCACGAGGCCGAATGCCTGCTCATCACCGGGAACCTGAAAAACCGTTTCCCGGGAACCCACCTCTATGCCGCCGGGCGGCGGGGGGAGTGGCTGGGGGTGGGCGGATACTACGAAGAACCGCAGGCGGTCGTGCTCGGGGCGGCGGGCGACGAAACGGCGCGCGCGCTCGCGGCGGAACTGGCCCGGCGCCATCCGGACCTCCAGAGCCTGTGCGCCCCGGCGGGGCCGGCCGATGCCGCCTGCCGCGTTCTGGCCGGGATGGGGTGGACGTGTGTAGGAGACCCGCGCTACCTACTGATGGAGCTCGACGAACTTCCCCCGCCGCAGCGGTTCGAGGACCGGGTCCGGCCCATCCGGCTCGGGGACCATCTCCGGGTCGTGAAGCTCCTGCGCTGGATCCACGACCGCCCGCAGGAAGCCCCGGTGACCGAACGCGAACTCCGGGCGGTGCAGATGAACCCCCTCTGCCTGGTGCTGGACGACGGCTCCGGAGCCGTCGCCACCGCCCAGACCAACGGCATGGGGATCGAAGCCTTCCAGGTCCTGGGGGTCGCCACCGACCCGGAGCGCCGCAACCGGGGATATGCCCGGGCGGTTTGCGCCTCCCTGGTCCGGGCGATGTGGAGCCGGGGTGCGCGGCGGGCGGTCCTGTTTATGAAGCGGGACAACTCGGCCGCCCTCGAGTGCTACCGCAACCTGGGCTTCCAGGTCCAGGGGGAATACCGGGTGGCCAGGCTGGTACGGGGCGAAGCGGACGGAAGCGTCCGGGCGATGAATCCGAACTATTCTCCCCGGGAGAGGATGAACCGCGGGGCATGTTCAAACAGAAAAGGAGAGTGAACCCCTGACGGTGACGCGCGACCTGGAAACGGACCGGGCGCGGGGTTCGCTTTCGTCGAGATGGCCATCGAGCAAGGGGCGGCCGGGGCCATGGAGGAACCGATCGCTTTCCTGATCAACGGCCGCTCCCGGGCCGGAGTCACCGACCCGTTCCTGCGGGGCTTACCCGTCGTCCGCTAGCGCCGCCTGCGGCGCTGAAAGTTCCTTCTGGGCCGGCTGGGGGGACGGTTGCCGCTGTCCTGCGGCACGTTGGCGGCGGCCAGCGGTACGGGGCTGCCGCAACGCGAGCAGTGATAGTTGTCGCGCTGCAGTGCCATGAGCGGGATTCGCGACTGAAAACCGCAGTGCGGGCAGGCGATGTAGGCTTCTCCTCTTGCCATAGTGAACTCCTTTTCTTTCTCACGCGCCCCGGCGCAATCGTCCGGTCTCTCCGGGCGGCGCCGCGGGCGGCGTGTTTGCAGATGATTTCAGACTCCGTCGCTTGGGGATCGGGGGCTGACATGCCTGCGGGATACAAAAAAGGCCGCTTTCCCCTCATAGGAGTCCGCGGCCCGCTCGACCTATGAAATATTCCCAAAGCCCCACAAAAAGGAGAATTATACCCTATCGCGGGGAGAATTCCAAATACCCGTGCGTCGGCCCGGCACCCGACCGGATGCGCCGGGCCGGCATCAGGAAAAAGGGCGCCCGGGACCGAAACCCCGGGCGCCGCATCATTCAGCTTCGACGGACGCCTACGGGGCGCCGTACTGGATCATCAGGAAAAGACCCGATTCGCCCGCGTTCCTCGCGTTGGAATCGACCAGCAGGAATTCCCGCTCCTCCTTGTCCCCCGGCTTCCCCAGGAGCTTGATCTCGATTTCCCTGCTCTGGCCCGGCTCCACGGTGAAGTCCCCGCCGTCATAATAGGCCGTCTTCCCATCCTTGGACCGGATCCCCTTGACAATGAGCGGGAGCGAACCTTCGTTTTTCACGACAAACCGCTGGACCTTCCCCGCGGCCCGCTCCTCCCCCTTGAGGGTCACCCTCCGGGGCTCCACGGAGATCTTGGCCCCGGGGGCTTCCAGGACCTTCCCCTTCACGGCAAATATTTCGATGGTTTCCCGTCCCGGAATCTTGGTGGTCAATGTGACCTTCTTCTCGAAGGGGCCCGGCCGTCCTTCCGTTTCATAGCTGACCTTGAGTTCCGTCTTTTCGCCCGGTTTGAGTGCATGCTTTCCAAGCATGGCCTTGGTGCACCCTCAACTGGTCCTCACGTTGGTGATCTCGACCGTTTCGCTCCCGGTGTTCTGTACGACGGCGGTCACCAGGGCCGTTTCCCCCTCCGGCAGGTCGCCGAAGTCATGGTACTCCGGGGTGGCGGTGAGTTCCCCGCCCCCCGCGTCCGCATGGACGATGGGCACCGCGAACGCCAACAGGGTCGCCATCCCCAGGGCGGCCATTGCCGATTTCCCGTATTTCATGCAGCTCTCCTTGTCTGGGTCCGGGGTCCCCTGCTCAGTTTGCGCCGTGAATCCCCTTGGTCTTTTCCTCGTAGTTGAATCCCGGGTCCTGGTCTTCGGTGTGGCACTGCCGGCAGGCCTCTTCACCCACCTTGCCGGCCGGCTTGACCCCCATCGGGTCCTCCACATGCCCTCCGCCGGCGCCGTGGCAGGCCTCGCACTGCACCCCGGCCATTTCGGGAGTCAGTTCATAGTCGATGAAGCCCCCATCCTTCTCGTACCCGGTGACATGGCACTTGACGCACCCGGGAAGGTTCTCCTGCTCCGTCTTTTTGAGGCTCTCGAGCGCCTCGGCGTGCCGCGTGGTCTGCCAGCCCTCCGCCTTGTCCGAATGGCAGGGGGCGCACCTTTCCCA
This sequence comes from Acidobacteriota bacterium, assembly GCA_012719455.1. Taxonomy (GTDB): domain Bacteria; phylum Acidobacteriota; class UBA6911; order UBA6911; family UBA6911; genus UBA6911. The sequence goes on from JAAYAJ010000015.1 coordinate 4,913, forward strand.
CCCTACATAGGCGGCCGACGGCTCCGAATGCGTCCAGGCGGCCCCCCCTGCCACCGCCGCCAGCAACAGGGACAAACACCATTTCATCCTCATACGCTTTTCCACCTCCACCGGCGCCTACTTCTCCACCGGGTAGCCCTTGGCACGCCACTCCTTGATGGAAGGATCCGCCAGTATTTTGACGTTTTCGTACCCCATTTGGAAGAGCTGCCGGGCGAAATCGGCGCTGTCCGCCTCCCCGGGACCACAGTCGCAGTAAGTGACGATCAGCTGGTCCGTCGGCAGTTCCCAGACATCCTCGAGCGGGACCTGGGTCCGCCAGGGGATCGAGAGGGCGCCCTTGATGTGCCCCTCGGCGTAGGCATCCTTGGGCTGCACGTCGATCACCGTCACCGGGGTCCCCTCGTCCATCATCTGCTTCAGCTCCACGACGCCGATGCGGGGGATCTCCTCAGCCGCGGCGGACGCCGCCCCACCCAGGGCCACCAGGAAAACACCGGCCACCCATCCTGCAAGCAACCTTCTCATATTCCCTCCGATCCATGATCTCATAATCGCTCCCTTCCGTCCCCCGGCAAACCGCGTCCCGGCGGATGGGCCGGCATCCATGAAAATGGGATGCGTCCGCCCGCCACCAGGTTCATTCCCGCCGCGGGTCACCGCCACGTCGCATAGGATATTTCATCTTTCATGAAGTGTTTATTGTAAATACGGGAATCTTCGTCGGTCAAGCGAATTGTACGGATTGCACCGCCGTCCTTGCCCGCCTATGACTCGCCCGCGTGAAAATTTTTGAAAATCGGTCCCGGGGGAGTTTGCCTGGCACGGGTTCGTTCCCGGGCACTATAGTCGCCCTTGGGTTACGCAGTCTGTTTATGGAGATTTTAAGCGGCGCCGCCCTTCACGGCCGACGCGCCGCGGGCATGCGGACACCACCGGACCGGCCGCTTCGCCCCGCCCGGCCGCAACGGCGGGCCCCGGGGACATTCCTCCATTCCCGGGGCCTTACCCGCCCGTTCGAGGCTATTCCATTGGTCCACCACCCCACTGGTCAGGCAGGAAAAATCGCCGGCGGACAGGCGCTTCAATGACCGCTCCCCATGACCGTGTCCCTTCTCCCGGATCTCCTCCTTTCAGGGGTTCGGGTCGTCCACCCGGCAGGCGCCAAGCTTGTCCCTGAGCACCCGGGTCTTTTTGAGGCGCTTTCCGAACACCGGAGCGCTTCCACGAAATGGCGGGTACAAGCGAACTTGGTGTCTACGACCTAGACGGTTTTCCGCTCCAGGCTCCCGGCCCGCGGCGCCATCGGCATCCATTTGATCGGGGCGAGGATGCCGCGCGGGTTGAGCACCGCCGTCCGGTCTTCCCATCAGGCGATCAGATTCTGGGCCCGCATCAGCCGGTCGCGGACCCGGACACCGTTCGGGCATTGTACGGCACACTCGGTGCAGTCGCTACAGCGGATCGAGCGGATTCCGGGCGCGAGTTCCCGGTAGTGGGTCACCGCCTGGTACAGGCTGCCGGCGAAATCGTAGTAGGCGAGATAGCGCAGGACGTCGGCGACCGGCACCCCCCTGGGGCACTTGCCGTCGCATTGGAAGCACATGCGGCAGTAGTCGGGCCGTATGCGCTCGCCGGCGGCGAACAGCAACCGCTCGTCGGCAGGGGTGTAGGGTTCCGCCATAGCCCTCACGTTCATGTCCAGTTCGGCGATGGAGTTCATGTTGGGGATCGTGGTCCCGATGGCGGGGTTCGACAGCACCCACTTGATCCCGGCCAGCGGGCCTTCTCCCTCACTCTTCTCCTTCTTGGGCGCCCCCGCTCCTCCCCTTCCCATGTTGAGCCCGGTAAGCGCCACGACCACCTTCATCGCCACCACCCCGATCCCGGCGGCCGCCAGCTTCTGCACCGCCTTTTCCCGAAAGCCCGAGCCGATGGCATAGCTGTAGGTCGTCTGCATGACGTCGAACACCTTGGCATCGAGGAAGAAATCGACCATGGCATTCGGGTTGTGGCAGCTGAAGCCGATGAAGCGCGCCTTGCCCGACTCCTTGCACCGGACCATGGCTTCGAGCGCCTCGTCCGGGATGCGCGCCGGGGTGTCGCGCGCGTGCAGGTGCCAGACGTCCACGTAATCGGTCCCCAGCACCTTGAGGCTGGTATCGAGGTCCTGCAGGATCTCCTCCTTTTTAGTGGATCCCGACTTGGTGGAGATGTGGATCTTCTGGCGCTTCCCCCGGATGCAACGGGCGAAGATCGCCTCGCTCTCACGGTAGTCGCGGGAAGTGTCGTAATAGTTGATCCCATAATCAAGGGCGCGGCCCACGACCTCGACGTTCGGCTCGTAACCGATCCCGTAGCCGACCCCCGTGACTTTGAGCCCGGTCCGCCCCAGAGTCCTGTAGGTCAGCTGGGGCGGGTCCTTCGGCCGGGGGGTGTCGGAACCGGCGGCGGCCAGGCCGACCGCCGGCAGGACCAGCCCGGCCCGCAGGAATTCTCTCCGTGATCTATTCGCATTCATGACAGCCTCCTGCATTAAAGGGCTGCGCCGGCCTGCCCCGCTTCTCAAGCAGGGCGGCCACCGGCTGCATCCCCATCCTTTCCAGGGCATCCCGCGTGGGAGAGCCGTTTTCCTACCCCTCGAACTTCCGGGTCTTGAAATCTTCGACCCGGGCCCGATCCAGCGTCCGCCCCTCCCCGGTCGCGCAGGTCCACTTGCCATCGACCACCATCGGCACAATATGGCCGGGGAACTTCTTGTCGCAGATGTAATCGGGAAAGACATCCATGTCCCGGTGTCTCCCCTGCAGTACCCGGAGCGCCCGGTCCAGAGAGTGGATCCTGCAGCCGAGTTCCATCGATTCAGCGAAGGGTCCGATTGTCGCCGGTCACGGCGTTCCAGAACCGCGGCTCCGCGTGCGGGGTCGCGCCGCGCCGGTCGGCAGTGTTGTCGGTGAAGGTGACCGGCCAGCGCCAGCCGCACACAATCTCTTATTGGAGACCTTTTCTTTTATATGCAACCATGCTGGAATAAGCCCGCAGGGGAGTCAAGCGAAATTGCCCGCGCCTTCCCCGGACCGCGCGGATGCGAAATCGCGCGCGATTTTCCGCGTTGCGGCCCATAATAAGAGGAACGCACGCGCACGCGCCCGAAGGCGCCGGCGTCATCCAACGGAGTTTTCGCTCATGGACCTGAAAAACAAGGCGGCGGTGGTCACGGGGAGTTCGGCGGGGGTGGGCCGGGCGGCGGCCCTCAAGTTCGCCGAGCGGGGGTGCTCGGTCGTCATCAACTATAACCGCAGCCTCACCGAAGCGGAGGACGCGGCGGAGCGGTGCCGCGCGCTGGGCGCCAAGGCGGTGGTGGTGCAGGCCGACGTGTCGGTGGAAGCCGATTGCCGGCGCCTCATCCAGGAGGCCGTGGACGCCTTCGGGCGCCTGGACGTCCTGGTGAACAACGCCGCCGTCACCCGCTTCGTCGAATTCGGCGACCTCGAGGCGCTTTCGGAGGACGTCTGGCTCGAAATCCTGCGCACCAACCTGATGGGCAACTTTTTCTGCACCCGCGCGGCGGTCCCCCACATGAAGCGGGCCGGGGAGGGGGCCATCGTCAACGTGGTCTCCATCGCGGGGTTTTTGGGGCACGGCAGCTCCATCGCCTACTCCGCCTCCAAGGCCGCAGTCATCAACATGACCAAGTGCCTGGCCCGCACCCTCGGCCCGGAAATCCGGGTGAACGGGATCGCCCCCGGCGGGATCGACACCCGCTGGCTGCGCCGCGGGCTCGGGGAGGAGGAATTCGGCCGCGTCGTCCAATCGGTGCGCGACACGACGCCCCTCGAAGTCCTGGCGACCCCCGAGGAGGTCGCCGACGCCATCCTCTGGCTGGCCGAGGGGGCGAGCATGATGACGGGGGAAACGATCAAATTCGACGGGGGCCAGCACCTCGGCGGCAAGAGCGGACTGCGCCGGCGGTAATGCCCCCCGGCTTCACAACAAGGAAGGAGAGGTTGGCATGGAAGGATCGAAATACGGCAAGTACATCGTCACCGACCTGATTGTCCCGGAAGAGAAGCGGAAGATCGAAACCGCCTACTCCAGCTACGCCCGGCGCATCCTCTGGATGGACGAAAACGTGGTGCAGGGGGCTTTCCACATGAACACCGCCTGGTACCTCCGGGCGGCCGAAACCCTCGAAGACCGGCCCCACGTCCACGACGCGGACGAAATCATCGGGTTTTTCGGCAACGATCCGGACCACCCCTACGACCTCGGCGCCGAAATCGAAATGTGGCTGGAGGATGAAAAACACGTCATCACCCGCAGCGCGCTCCTGTTCGTGCCCGCGGGAATGAAGCACTGCCCCCTGATTCTCCGGCGCGTCGACCGGCCGGTCTTTCACTTCACGACCGTCCCGGGCGGCCGTTACATCAAGGAAGACTAGTAAGGGCCGGCAGAAACGTTTGCGTTTTGGCACGGGTGCCGGGGGTAGACGCGCGGCTCCTCGACGATGGCGATCCGGCGCCATCGTCGAGGGGCGGCAACAAGGCGGACGCCTGCCTGCCGCCGCGCACGCAGGGCGGTCGCTGGTCTCCAAAGGCCCGGAAATCGCAGGAATGAACCCCGGCCCGCGCAGCCGGCGGCCGCGGCGGCGGTCTGAAAAACGAGGGCTCCATCCTCGTGGCCGCCGGGAGACCCGGAGTGTGGATCGGGCATCACCAGGGCGCGGGCGGGACCGGATCCCGCCCGCGCCGGATTGCGCAAGCGGCTAACCCAGCTTGCCCCGCGTCTGGAGCAGGTCAGCCACTTTCCCGAGATTCATCTTTTCAAGGGTGTCCCGTTTCGGGTATCCGTTCTCCGGATTGTACCCCTCGAACTTGTAGAACCGGGTCTTGAAGTCCTCGACCTTGGCGCGGTCCAGCGTGCGCCCGGTCCCCTTGGCGTATTGCCACCGGCCGTCGATGTACATGGTCATGTCGTGCCCCACGCTCGGCCTGTCGTAGATGTAGTCGGGGAAGACCTCCATGTCGCGGTGCCGCCCCTGCAGCGTCCAGATGGAGCGGTCGAGGGTGTAGATCTTGTGCCCCAGCTCCATATAGTCGGCAAACGTCCGGTTGTCCCCGGTCACGGCGTTCCAGAACTTCGGTTCCGCCTCGGGCGTCGCCCCGCGACGGTCGGCGGTGTTGTTGGTGATGCACATCGGCCAGCGCCAGCCGCAGAAGCCGCCCGCCCCGATCCAGAATTTTTCGTAGTGCTTGATCCAGGCGACCTGCTTGACCTTGGAGTCGGAGTAGATCCCGGTCGGCCCATCGCTGTGGTCGACCATGAAGGGATCCCCCTGGTAGGGGACCATCGCGTCGGTGTAGAGCCGCGAGACCTCCTCGGCCGTCAGGTAGGGGTCGCCCGACCATGCCATCCAGTGGATGGGGTAGTTGGACATCTGGTGCAGCATCAGGTCGCGCTCCCCCAGCAGCGAACCGAAGCCCCACTCCGCCTCGATGGCCGGGTCGTAGTGGTTGGCCGTCCCCCAGTAGGCCAGGCTCAGGGTGCCGTCGTTGACGTCCTGGTCGTAACGCCCGATCTTCTTCGCGAAGCGGGCGCACGCCTCGGCCAGGTCGTCCCCGATCCCCTCCCGGTAGGCGATCGCCCTCATCACCGCTTCGGCGTAGGCGAAGGTCCCGGGGCGGTCGAGCGGCAGGTCGGTGTCGATCTGCTTCCCCTTGCCGAGGATCCCTTTTTTGTGGAGGGCTTCCAGGTAAGACAGGAGCGGCATCAGCTGCCAGTGGCCGAGGCCGTACTTCTGCATCAGGTCGTTCCCCTGGCGGGTGAACTTGACCGAGCCGTTGACCGTGATGACCATCGTGCCGGCGCAGACCGATTCGTTGCTGTCTCCCGTGGCCAACCGCATCCGGCAGCCGCGCGGGCAGGAGGCGCAGGCGGCCGCGCGCGCCGGGGTGAGGGGGAGTTCGCGGTTGAGCACGTTCCCCCCGCTCGGCCGGCCGCTGATCAGGGCGTAGGGGCCGCCGGCGCCGAAGCGCTCCGCTTCGCGGGGATTGTCCACGTCCCACTGGAACTGGCGGAACCAGAGCCGGGCGGCCATGAAGGCCTTGGGGTCGGCGATCGGAACGTCGCCCGTCCCGATGGCGCTGATGGCCTTTAGCTTCTTGGAGCCGAAAACGCCGCCGAACCCGCACAGGGCCGCCTGTGAACCGGGGCCGTGCAGCAGCGCGCCCATCCGGCTCCGGTTTTCCCCCGCCGGGCCGCAGCAGACGACGGCGGGGGACTGGGTGGTCTCCTGGTCCCGGGCCAGCTCGGCCCACTCGCCGTATCGGAGGCCGGGCATCACGCGGCGGGAGATCTCCTCCTGCGTGTCCCAGGTGTCCATCCCCCAGATCCCTTTGGCGCTCTCGATGGTGACCTTGTCGTTGACGATGTTGATCCAGACCGGGTCGTCCGCGGCGCCTTCCACGACGATGCCGTCCCACCCGGCGAATTTCAGCTGGGCCGTGAAGCGCCCTCCGAAGTTGCTGTGGGCGAACCATTCGACCGGGTAGAGCATCGGCCCCATTCCCTGGACTTCACAGCGCCCCGAGCCGGGCATGAAGGTGCCGGAGAAGGGGGAGGCCATCATGATGATGAGATTGCGGGGATCGAAAGCCTCGAACGGCAGCTGGTCGCCGACGAGATCAAAGAAGATGGCGGAGCCGATGCCGTGCCCGCCGCCGAATTCCTCGTACTTGGCCGTGTCGATGGTGCCGATGGTCCGGGTCGAGAGATTGACCCGCAGGATCTTGCCCGTATATCCGCCTTTCATGCTATTCCCCTCCCCCGACTTTCCACACCGGATTCCGTTTCGGCTCGATGGTGCTGTTGTCCACCAGCCCCAGGTTGTACCAGTGGTCGTTGCGCAGGTTCACGTCGTACCCCTCCGTCTCCTTCTGGTCGGGCATTTCGGCGACGAATCGGATCGCCTTCATCGGGCAGCTCTCCACGCACGCCTGCTTCCCCCCCGGCCCCCCTTTCTCGTCCCAGTACGGGGTGTCGAGGCAGAGGTCGCATTTGGACGACTTCCCCTTGCCGTCGATCATGACCCATACCGTGCGGTGCGGCTGCTGCGGGCACATCTTGAGGCACGTCTTGCAGCCGATGCATTTGGCGCTGTCGATGCGGCGCACGTTGCCGTTTTCGGTGTCGACGTAGGCGGCGCCCACCGGGCAGCTCTGCACGCAGACCGGCACCTTGCACTGGCGGCAGGGGGCCATGATGACGTCCCCGGGGAACTTGCCGAAGGAGTCCTGCATGATCTGGATGCGCGCGCGGGACAGGTTCTGCACCCCGTAATGGACCAGCGAACAGGAGAGCATGCAGGTGGTGCACCCCGCGCATTTCCTGCTGTCGTAGACCAGGTACCCCTTCGACGCGGGATAGGTGGCGGCGGCCGGTGCGGCGGCCGGCACCGCGGCGGCCGCGGCCGGGGTCACGGCAACCAGGGCGTCGACGGCGACCACGGCTCCCCCCGTGACCAGGAAGTCGCGCCGGGACAGCCGCTTTTTGGGGGCTGCCTCTCTGTTCAGGGCTTTTTTGTCATCAGCCATAAACGGCTCCTTTGCGTAGCGTGCCATTGTGATATCCCCGCCGACGGGGATCGCTCCCCTTCCGTCGCCGAGGGGTTTCTGCTATCTGACTATAAACCCCGGCCGGAAGGCAACCGGAAAACTTTCCCCGTCCTCCACTCCGCTATGCCCGGCCCGGCAAATCCCCGCGTTAATCGTTGGTGCTTTTTGCTGCATATCATGTCATAATGATGATTAGTAAACCAAATTGAGCGTTGGCGATCAGCTATGCAGGTGATGTCCATTGAAGATCTGGCGGCATACCTGGGTATTTCCAGGCGCACGATCTACAAATACATCGCCGAAGGCAACTGCCCCCCGTACATCAGGCTCAGCAGCAAAAACATCTGCTTCGACCGCAGCGATGTGGACGCCTGGCTGGAAGGGAAAAAGGTATATCCGCGCCCGAAGGAGAAGCGTCTTCCCGGGCGGAAAGGAGACGGTCGATAAGCATATTGCCGGCCTCGGCGGGACCGGGTGCGTCTTAGTCAGTCGCGCAGGTATCGATCGCGGCGCTGAGATGGACCGTGCCGATTCGCTGGCATCGTCCGGCTGATGGTGCGGAAACTGACCCCAACGACCGCAAGAACAAGCGGCTGCGGCCGGGGGTGAACCAACCGGCGCAGGAATCGGGGCGGTCCCGCATGCACACGCCGCAAACGGGAGTGCGCAATCCAGGGGCCGCGTTTTGTGATCTGGGGAGCATCGCGCGGATGAGTCCGGCCGCATTTGCCGGAGAGGAGGCGCAGGGGGAAAAACCGGTCGAACCATGTTAACCATGTTCGGAAGCGGGGACTCATCCAGTATATTGATAAAGCATAAACCTGATAGGATGGACACAACCTGATTCGTTGGAAAGCGAGGAACCATGCTGCGGAAAAAGAGCATCTATAAATGTGAACTTTGCGGAAACATCGTCGAGAGCCTGTGGAACGGGAAGCCGCCCATTTCCTGCTGCGGGCAGCCGATGCAGGAACTCGTCGCCGACACCGTCGACGCGGCCAGGGAAAAGCACGTGCCGGTGATCGAGAAGAACGGAAACAAGGTGACCGTCAAGGTCGGCAGCGTCGCGCATCCCATGCTGCCCGAGCATTACATCCTTTTCGTGGAACTCCTCGTAGGGGACAAGGTGCTGCGGCACGATTTCAAGGAAGGGGACACCGTCGCCGAAGCTGTTTTCATGGTGGAAGACCCGAACGCACCGATGACGGCCAGGGAGTACTGCAACCTGCACGGCCTCTGGGCCACCAAATAAAAAACGGGGACGGACCAGGGCATATTATTGATTTAAAACAAGATGTTCTGGTCCGTCCCCAAAATGATTCCTCCCTTCCCCATTCCATCCCCCACCGACTCCCGGGCCGTCGTGGTCCGGCGCCGCTTTTGATCATCCCCGGCAAAAGACCGCGGGAGCGTGGAAAACACGCCCGCAAGACCTCACTTTTTGACCCAAAACCGACGTTCGGTAGTACAATCGGCTGAACGGAGCACGCAATCCATCCCATTCATGGAGCGACGCCATGGCAGACATCGCGGGGAGCAACGGACAGAGAAAGGAATTCAGGGCGGTCGGCGCGGCCAACGTCCCCGGCAGGCTTTCCTATCCCATCGCCACCGGCATGGCCAAATTCGGCAGCGACGACGTCGTCCCCGGCATGCTGCACGCCAAATTCCTCCGCAATCCCCACGGCCGGGCCAGAATCGTGCGGATGGACACGCGCCGGGCGCGCGCGCTCAGCGGCGTCGTCGACATCGTCACCTGGGAGGACCCGGAGATCCAGGCAATGGACAAGGCCCTGCGGGAGCCGATGCTGAGCAACGAATCGGACACCGAAAACGAGGAGATCGGCGCCGTGGTCGTCGCCGAGACCGAGGACATCTGCGAGGAGGCGCTCCGGCTGATCGAGGTGGAGTGGGAGGTCCTCCCCCCGATCGTCGACCCGCGCGACAGCCTGAAGCCAGGCGCCCCCTTCGTCCGGATCGATCCGAAGGCGATGGCCTCCAAGCCGTTCACCACCGGGGACGTCGAGGCCGGCTTCCGCGAAGCGGACCAGGTATTCGAATTCGACTGGACGCAGTCGCTCATGGCCTCCCATATCCCGAACCCGAACGGGAGCCTCTCCTGGTGGGCCCAGGCCCCGCTGGGCCCCCCCGGGCCGAGCCTGTACGTGCAGGGGATCCCCCCCACCTGGGGGGCCTACGAACTGCGCCCCGCCTACGGCGTCACCTTCGACCGGCTGCACCGCGGCACCACCTTCCAGGGGGGGAAGTACTGCGACTGGATGCTCCGGCGCGCGTCGCTCGTCACCCCGCTGCTGGCCAAAAGGACCGGGCGCCCGGTCCGGTGCATGAACACGCGCCAGAACGATTTCTACTCTTCGAACCCGCAGCGGTACATGCACGTGAAGATCGGGTTCAGGAATGACGGCACCATCACTGCGGTCAGTGAACGCACCATCTCCGACATGGGAGCGCCCGGCGTCCGGGCCCGTCCCTACGCCATGGGGGCGTTCGAGGCGATGTTCAGCCCCTTCAACACCACCCGTTGCAAGAACCTCCACAGCGAGGCCCAGGCGGTCTTCACCAATTCGGCCAAGTCGACCGGGAGCCAGACCTCCCCCTTCAACTGGGACGCGATGACGATCGCCGAGCAGATCATCGCGGAAAAACTCGGGATGGACGTAATCGACGTCGCGCTCAAAAACGTGCACGGCCCGTCGTCCCAGGACGACCCGGGCGTCCCCCCGGGGCTGCTGGAGTGCATAGAGAAGGGGAAGAAGCTGATGGGGTGGAAGTGGCACCCGGCCGGGAGCCGGCGCCTCCCCGACGGGCGGATGCACGGGTACGGCTTCCGCTACGCCCAGTCGCCGCGCCACGCCCAGGCCCCCTACACGGCCACCGTCACCATCCAGGGGGACAACAAGGTGTACGTGCCGCTCAAGGGGCCCTGGATGGGGGTCTACGCCGCCGACGCCTGCGCCCTGGTCG
>JAAYAJ010000096.1 GCA_012719455.1 Acidobacteriota bacterium
ATCGCGGTCCTCGACCGATATATGAATCATCGAGTATTTTGCGGCGTTGAAACTCGAGTATTTCGAGAGCTTTCGCCTGGCATCGGTGAGCGTCTCGACATCGTAGACGTCCTTGAGCGAATGCTGCGTCACCAGCTTGTCCATCACCGTGCGGCTGCTGAGGATCCCGATGTAGATGTCCGAGGGGTTCTTGATCCCCAGGCTCTGCCCCGCCACGCCGGCGATCCCTCCCAGCTGGCCGAGCAGCGCGGCGGCGGAGGATGATGCCTGCTGCGGGGGCAAGATCACCGCGGTGGCCGTAAACATGGGAGGGGTGACAAGGGCGATGACGGTCGCCGCGACGCCGAAGATCAGCGTCGAGAGCAGGATCACGAGTTTTCTCTCGGCCAGGACGATGAGCAGGTCGAGCAGGCTCGTGCCCTGCGCTTCCTCTGCCGCGGGCATGAAAGCCCCCGTCGCCTGTCCAGGCGGGGGATTGTGCTTCGGGTCCACCTCGTGGGTCAACACGACCTCCTATGGTCAGCCTATCTCAGCACGTTGATCGCAGCGGCGCCCAGTCCGAACTGGGCGATGACTTCGGACCAGCTGCGCAGCTTGGTGAGGAACGTGGTCTTGAACAGGTGCTCGGGGATGATGACGGAGTCCCCGGGGTTCAGGCGCTTCTTGTCAAAACCCGAGGTGCTCCGCCGCGGGATGACGCTCCCGTCGGCCTGCAGGATGTAGACGCGGTCCTCGTCGGCGTTGCGGGTGAACCCTCCCGCCTGGGCGATATACTCCCTGACCGGGCGCTTTTTGGCGAAGACCAGGGCGTTCGGGTTGTAGACGGCGCCCATGACGTTGACCGTCGCGGGGAGCGCCGGAACGATGAAGCGGTCGCCGTCCTCCAGGGTCATGTGGGCGATCTGGGAAAAGTCGTTGCTCCCAGGGTCGAGGCTGAGCACGATCCGGCCCGTGGGCTGGACCAAGCGCAGCCGCTCCACCATCGTCCTCTGGCTCCTGATCTCCGCCTCCAGCGTCTGCGCCTGGCCGGAGTTGTCCGTGTTGGCCAGCCGGTTCCGGGCCGCCATGTCAACCTCCTGTTCGAGGTCCTGGATGTAGCGCTCCATGCGCTCCCGCTGGTCCCTGCGGACCGATTCGCGCAAAAACTCGGACCCGAAGAGGTAAGCCTGAGGCGTCAGCCCGCCGGCCTTTTCGATCAGCCGCCCCAGGGTTTCCCCCGGCTCGACGTTGTAGATACCGGGGGCGTTGAACTCCCCCTCGAGCCGGACGGTCCGGGTCTGCTGCATCTGCGGCACGCGGATATCCGCCTGGGAAAAGATGGTGACGACGTCCCCGGGCCGGAGTTCCAGGTTCTGCCCGGCTTCGTTGTCGAGCACCAGGCGGCCGAGGTGGAAGGGGATGAGCTTGGTCATGAGGTCCTGGGGGTTCTGGCGCTCGATGACGGCGTAGGACCAGTTGATGTCCGGGGCGGTGGGGCCGATGCGGGTCTCGGGAAACTCCCGCTGCAACTCCTCCACCGGCGCGGCCGCGATCGCTTCCCCGGGAGGGGTGAAGCCCAGCAGGTTGCGCTTCTTCCAGTAATCGCGCGTGACCAGTGATTCCCGGTCCGGGATGATATCCTTCAGCCTCATGCCCGGACGCCAGTGGAAACGTCCCGGGTTGGCCACGTTGCCCCGCAGCGTCACCGTCTCCGCAAACCGCGGCTGGATGGTGCGCATCCGCAACACGTCGCCGTCCGTCACGGGCAGGCGCATCCCCCCCTCGTCGAGCCGGAACTCCACGATCCGGCGCGCCCCTTCCACGATCCGCTCGAGGGTGGCCCGCTCCCGGTCGGCCAAGGCCGACAGCCCCCCCGTCATCGCGACCAGGTCGCCCACCGTCTGCTCCCCCTTGAGCTCGTAAACAGCCGGGTTCTTCACGCTCCCCGCGGCCGCCACCTGGGGGCCGACGGGGGGGACGTAGACCACGTCCCCGGGAAGCAGGCGCACGTCTCCGGACTTGTCCCCCCGCTGGAGGAGGTCGTAGAGGTCGATTTCCGCCACGACCGCCGCCCCCCGTTTCAGCTGGACCCGCCGCATGGAACCCTGCGCCGAAGGGCCGCCCGCGGCGAACAGGGCGTTCACCACGGTGCTCAGGGAACTCACCGTGTAGGAACCGGGGCGCCGGGCGTAACCCATGACGAGGACCTGGATCGAGCGCAGCTGCCCCATGTTCACGCTCAGGTCGAAATTGCGGAAGACGCGTTCGAGCTGCGAGCGGAGGAAGTCGGGGAGCTGGCGGAACTCGATGCCCGCCACCGTGACGCTGCCGGCCTGGGGGATATACACCGCGCCCGCCCGGTCGACGACGAGGTTCAGGTCCATATTCACCTGCCCCCAGATCCGCAGGAGAATCTCGTCACCGGGGCCGATCACGTAGTCCGCCGTCACCGGGACCCGGTCGAGCGGCGCGAACGTCGTCGGCACCCGCTCGAAAAGCGAGGCCCCGTAGATCGGGAGCAGGACGCCGACCGAAGAGGCGGCAAAGCGCTGGAATTCACTCGGCGGCTCGGGCTCCGGCATCGGCAGCAACCCCGGTTCGGACGGGGCACGGCGCAGCGGTTCGCCCTCCGCTCCCCTCTCCCGTTCCCAGGCGGGCGGGGCAGGTTCGACCGTCCTCCGCTGAGACAACTCGAACGAGTTCGCGGAGGGCTGGCACTCGGGCAACAGGGAGCCCAGGGGGCCGTCGCACTCTTCGGGAACCTGCGCGGCCGCCGAGCCGGCCAGAAGGAGCAAAGCCGCCGCCAGCCAGGGCAAGGAGGGGCGGCGCGGCTTGTGGATAGGAATGGGTGATTTCACGAATCGATCTCCTGTGTGATCGCGCGGCCGCCCGCCGGGGTCCGCCGAACCAGGTTTTTTCCTGCAATTTATGCCGATATACCGTCGAACA
>JAAYAJ010000097.1 GCA_012719455.1 Acidobacteriota bacterium
ACGCTCCAGGTCGAGGCGACGGCCGTGCTCACCAAATCCAAAGGCTTCCAGCAGACGGGGCAGCTGGGGGCGGTCATGGTGGAAAGCTCCAAGATCGCCTACTCCTACGTGATGGCCCACCTCGAGCAGTACGGCGCCCGGGCCGATTTCTTCGACGAGCGGTTCGTTCATATCCACGTCCCGGCCGGGGCCATCCCGAAGGACGGTCCCTCGGCCGGGGTGACGATGGCGACCGCCCTGCTGTCGATGATACTCAAAAAGCCGGTGCTCAGGAAAATGGCCATGACGGGGGAATTGACGCTCACGGGGCACGTGCTGCCGATCGGAGGGGTGAAGGAAAAGGTCATCGCCGCCCGGCGCGCCCGGCTCAAGGTCCTCATCTTCCCCGAGGGGAACCGGAAGGATTTCGAGGAACTTCCCGATTACCTGAAGAAGGGGATTACGGTGCATTTCGCGGAAACGTTCGAAGACGTGTTTGCCAACGCCTTTCCCAAGTCGGCGCAAAGGGCCGGATGACGATCCTCGTCGTCGGCGGGCATGCGCGCAAGGTGGGCAAGACGGCGGTGGCGGCGGGCATCATAGCCGCCTTCCCCGGGGCTGACTGGACCGCTGTCAAGATCAGCTCCCATTTTCATGGGAAGGAGCCGGACGGAGACTGTTGCCTCATCCGGGAGGAAACCAGCCGTGCGGGGGAGAGCGACAGTTCGCGTTTCCTCGCCGCCGGGGCCCGGCGCGCCTTCTGGGTCCGCGTCGACAAGGAGCGCGCCGGATCCTGGTTGCCCCGCCTCGAACCGATCCTGAAATCCAGTCCTTTCCTGATACTGGAAGGGAACGACATCCTCAACCACGTCCGTGCCGATCTGCACCTCATGGTGCTGCGATACGGGGTCGCCGAATTCAAGGAGAGTGCGCGCGCCCTCCTCGGCCGCGCCGATGCCCTGGTGGCCATCGGAAAGGCGACGTCTCCCTTCCCCTGGGACGGCGCAGCCGGCCCCGTGCTTTCCGGAATTCCCGTCTTCACCTCCCCCGATCCACAGACCCTTCCCGCCGGGCTCGTCGCTTTCCTGGCCTCCCGCTTCCCCGGCCTGCGCTGATCCCCCTTTGCCGGAGGAGTTTTTGGAACCGTTTCCCGGGACCTTCCGTGTATTGGAATTGCGGAACCTTTTTCCTGGGAGGATGTGATGAATCGATACCTGGTTTCATTGATGGCGGCCGCACTCATGATTCCTGTCGCGGCGCCGGGGCTCAACGCACAGACCTTTTCTTCATTCCTGGAAGCCGGCGGGGCATGGCTCGGTATCGGCATGGAGGACCTGGTCGACGGTTCCGGGTCGCGCCCCGGGCTGGATCTGCAACGGGGTGTCGTGGTTCGCTCCGTCTCCAATGGGAGTCCCGCCGAAAGGGCGGGGATCCGGGAGGGGGACGTCATCGTCGAATACGGTCCCTTCCCGGTATGGTCGGCAAGCCAGCTGTCCCGGCTGGTGCGCGAGACACCCATCGGCAGGCAAGTGGACCTGGTCATCCTCCGGGCGGGGAAGAAGATGACGCTGACGGCGACGCTGGCCGAGCGGGGAGGGGCTTTGTCGGACAGCCTCGGGAACCGGGCGCAGCCCGGAATGGAGCGGAGGCAGTTCCTGTTCCGCATGCCTGAGGGAAGGCGGGGCGATTCCGAACCGGCCCCGGCCGGGAAGCCGAGGCTGGGGGTGACGCTTCAACCCCTGACGGAGCAGTTGGCTGAATTTCTGGGAGTGCCGGGGAAAAAGGGCGCCCTGGTTTCCTCGGTGATCCCGGGAACCGCAAGCGACGGTCGCCTCAGGGCGGGCGATGTAATCGTCTCCGCTGACGGAAGGGAGATTGCCGGGCCGGAAGAGCTGACGCGGGTGGTCTCGGGCGCCCCGGCGGGAGAAATGCGCCTGGGGATCATTCGGGACAAAAAGGAGTCGGTCATCACCGTAGATCTTTCAGCTGACCCGGATTCCAAGGGTTACCGGCTGTAGCCGCGCCTAATGATCAAAAAATCGGAAACATTTGGTTGACTTTCACCTTTTTATCACCGATAATTTTGGTGATAAAAAGGTGAAACCATGAAACTGACCCGGCGACAGAAGGAAGTCCTGGATTTCATTACCCGCTTCATCGAAGACAACGGGTATTCCCCCAGCATGGAGGAGATTGCCGCCCATTTCGGCATCGCCTCCCTCAACGCCATCTTCAAGCACCTGGACGCCTTGGAAACAAGGGGCTATCTCCACCGGGACGCCAACCGGGCGCGCTCCATTCAACTTGCTTCCTACGGCGCCGGGGTGGAAGCGATCCCCCTGTACGGTTATGTGGCCGCGGGACGTCCCATCGAAGCGATCGCGTCCCCGGAGACGATGCCGATTCCGGAACCGTTCCTCCCCAAGGGGGGGAAAGGGTATGTGCTTCAGGTCAGGGGGGATTCGATGATCGAGGAGCATATCCGGGACGGAGACTATGTCGTCATCGAGTCGAGGGAAACTGCGCGGCCGGGGGAGACGGTTGTCGCCCTGGTGGATAACGAAAATGTAACCCTCAAGAAATTTTACCCCGAGGGGGGCCGCGTGCGGCTTCAACCGGCCAACGAAACCCTCGAACCCATGATCCTGGATGCCGGAAGGGTACGGATCCAGGGGGTGGTCGTCAGCGTACTACGCAGGTATCACTAGGGGGCGTCATGAATAAGGTCTATTACGTTACCATTCAGGGCAGGACACTGGAAAGCCGCAATCTCAAGCTTCTGCTGTCTCGGGCCGTTGCCGCCAAGAAAAGCCTGGACCGCGAGGCCCGGTGCGGGCTCTCCCGCGCGGGACATCCCTCCCGGGAAGAGGGCCCTGATCTGTACTCTCCTTCGTGCCGGGCCGTCGGGGCCTGACCCCGGGGGCGCACAACCCCGCTGTTTCCAAGAGATACGGGCAGGGGGGAACCCGTGCACTTTCTTTATGCAAAGCGGTGGGAAGTTGTCTGTGCTCAACCGCTTATTCCTGTTAAAAACCGGGCTTTCCCACAGTTTTCCACACATTCTGTGCATAACCTGCACGGGAGGGTTATATCCTCCGTAGGCGCCCGAGCGCAGTAGGGCCGACAGGTTTTCCTCCATCCCTGCGGCACCAATGTAAACAGCTGACGATCTCCTCGCGGCTCAAAAACTCCGCGGGCATGCCCAGCGCGTCCCTCGGCGCGAACCCCAGGAAGGCACCTAATACGGCGATCCTTCATTTTGAGGTTCATAAGATCCATCCTTTTATGAAATTATAGCGTGCATGAATTTGATCTAGGCGGTGCCGCGGATGGAAAGACGTGGGCCGTCGATCCGTGACGAATGGAGCGCGGAGGGGGGATATGCGGCTGGGGCTCGTGGACTGGATCGCGGTAGCAGCCTATTTTCTGTTCAATATCCTGATCGGGCTCTATTTCCGGAGGCGGGCCACCAAGTCCACGGAGGATTACTTCGTGGGTGGACGGAAGGTGAGCTGGTGGCTGGCCGGAACCTCCATGGTGGCGACCACCTTCGCCGCGGACACCCCGCTGGCCGTCACCGGGATGGTGGCCGCGCACGGGATCGCGGGGAACTGGCTCTGGTGGAACATGCTGATGAGCGGCATGTTGACGGTGTTCTTTTACGCGCGCCTGTGGCGTCGGGCGGGAGTGCTTACCGATGTCGAGTTTGCCGAAATCCGCTACGGCGGCCGTCCGGCCGCCTTTCTAAGGGGGTTCCGGGCGCTGTACCTGGGTCTTCCCATCAACTGCATCATCCTGGGATGGGTCAACCTGGCCATGGTCAAGATCCTGATGCTGGTCTTCGGCATCGGGAAGGCCGAGGCGCTCGGGATCGTTTTCGGCATCATGGTTTTCACGGCCCTGGTCTCCACCCTTTCGGGGCTCTGGGGCGTCCTTGTCACCGACCTGTTCCAGTTCGTTCTGAAAATGGGGATGATGATCCTGCTGGCCTATTTCGCGGTCCGTTCCGTCGGGGGGATGGAGGCCCTGGTGGAAAAACTCCTCGAACTGGATGCCGGTCGCCAGGGCGGAGGCTCGATCCTATCCTTCGTTCCCGATCTCGGGTCGGCCTGGATGCCGATGATCACCTTCGTGGTCTACCTGGCGGTGAACTGGTGGGCGACCTGGTACCCGGGCGCTGAACCCGGGGGGGGAGGGTATATCGCCCAGCGTATCCTGTGTGCCAAGGATGAAAAGAATTCACTCCTGGCCACCCTGTGGTTCAATATCGCGCACTACGCCCTGCGCCCCTGGCCCTGGATTCTGACCGCCCTCTGCTCCCTGGTCCTCTACCCCGCGCTCGCGGACAAGGAGTCGGGTTTTATCATGACCGTCATCGACCCGGCCGTGGTTCCGGCGGCGCTGCGCGGCCTCATGATCGCCGCTTTCGCCGCCGCCTACATGTCGACGGTCAGTACCCAGCTCAACTGGGGGGCTTCCTACCTGGTCAATGATGTCTACCGGCGCTTTTTGGCGCGCGGTCGCGGGGAGAAACACTACGTCATGGTATCCCAGGCGGCCACCCTGCTGATCATGGTGGTGTCCTGCGTTGTCACTTACTACCAGGATTCCATCGCCGGGGCCTGGAAATTCCTGATCGCCATAGGCGCCGGCACCGGGAGCGTGCTCATCCTGCGCTGGTTCTGGTGGCGCATCAACGCCTGGAGCGAGCTGGCCGCCATGGCGACCTCCTTCGTCGTCTCGATTTTTCTCCAACTGGTTGTTGGGATGGACAACGACGATCCGGTGGAGTTCGCCTGGATCGTGCTCCTGACGGTGGCGATTTCCACGGTGGCCTGGCTCGCCGCCACGCTGCTGACACGGCCGGAAAGGATGGAGATCCTGACGGCGTTCTACCGGCGCGTGCGGCCCGGCGCCGCCCTCTGGGGCCCGGTTGCGGCTGCGGCCCCGGACGTGGATCCCGGGGGCGGCCTTGCCTTCAACCTGCTCGACTGGTTTTCGGGCTGCGTCATGGTCTATATGGCCCTGTTCGGCGTCGGCAAGCTGATCTTCGGGGAGACCGTGCTCGGCATCGGTCTGCTGACCGTCGCGGTGCTCGCCGGGGGGGTGATCTACCGCGACCTGAACCGGCGGGGCTGGGAAAGCGTGATCCAGTAATGACCGGGAAGGGAGGGGGCATGAGGGGAGGGGCGGTTGCGGCGGTTGTCCTGGTGCTTTTGGGAGTGGTCCTTGCGGGGGCTTTGCTCCTGCCCGGTGCGGAGCGCGCCGGTGCGGTGCAAAACGGCGTCGACGTGCTGCGGGAGAACGGCTTCGCCCCGCTGGCGGGGAAGCGGGTGGGTTTGATCACCAATCACACCGGGCTCGCCTCCGACGGCGTCTCCACCATCGACCTGCTCCACGGCGCGCCAAACTGCACCCTGGCGGCGCTGTTCAGCCCCGAGCACGGGATCCGGGGAACCCTGGACGAGGAAATCATCGACTCCTCGGTGGACGGGCCCACGGGGCTTCCGGTCCACAGTCTCTATGGCACGACGCGCCGCCCCACCGCCGCCATGCTGGAAGGGCTCGACGCCCTGGTGTTCGATATCCAGGACGTGGGCGCGCGCTTTTACACCTATATCACGACCCTGGGCTACTGCATGGAAGCGGCGGCCGCGGCGGGGATTCCTTTGTACGTCCTGGACCGGCCGAACCCGGTCGGGGGGGTGCGGGTCGAGGGGCCGATGCTCGACCCGGACCGGACGTCCTTTGTCGGCTACCTGCCGCTTCCGGTGCGTCACGGAATGACCGTGGGGGAACTGGCCCGCTATTTCAACCAGGTCAAGCGGCTCGGCGTCCAACTCGAAGTGGTCCCGATGCGGGGGTGGCGCCGGGACGATTACTTCTGGGATACGGGCCAGCTCTGGGTGAACCCCTCGCCCAACATGCGCACCGTCACGGCTGCCATCCTCTATCCCGGCGTGTGCCTGCTCGAGCAGACCAACGTATCGGTAGGGCGGGGGACCGACCGTCCCTTCGAACTCGTCGGGGCTCCCTGGGTGGAACCCCGGCGCTTCGCCGCCCGGCTGCGCGCCGCCGGAATCGCGGGGGTGGAATTCGTCCCGGTCTACTTCACGCCGGAGGCGGGTCCGAACCGGGGAGTGCGCTGCGGCGGGGTAAGCCTGGTGCTCCTGGACGGGAAACGGCTCGAATCGGTAAAGCTGGGCTTGACTATCGTTTTAGTTCTGCAAAAATTGTACCCTAACAAATTGGAAATCGACAAGATGATGACATTGCTGGGGAATGCCGAGGTCCTGGAAATACTAAAGCGGGGGGCCTTCCCCCCGGCTTCGACCCTGGAGCGCCACCCCGATTTTCGGAAATTTCTTGACCGGCGCCGGGCTGCTTTGATCTATGATCTACCGTTAGAGCGGGAAAAAGGGGGAGAGTGATGGTAGCGGCGGGGCGTAGGAAGAAACGTAAAGACGAAATCCAGGTCACTATCGGCCCCTTCCGTGATCTGGAGGACTACAAAGCCTGCGAAGACATCCAGCGCGAAGTCTGGCGCATGAACGATATCGACATCGTGCCTGTGCCGCTGCTGGTGGAGGCCGGCAGGAGCGGCGGCGTCCTGCTGGGTGCCGCGAGCAGCCTGGGAGACCTGGTGGGCTTCGTTTTCAGCATGGCCGGACAGCTCGACGGCCGGCCCACCCAGCACTCCTTCATGGTGGCCGTCCGGGCCGCCTATCGGAATTTCGACGTCGGGTACAAGCTGAAGGCGGCCCAGCGCAAGGAGGCGCTCAAACGAGGGGTCCATCTCATCACCTCGTGTTTCGACCCCATGCAGCCGGGTGACGCCTACTTTGCCTTGGGGAAACTGGGCCAGCGCGCGGTCGCGTACGAGGAAAACTTCCACGGCGAAACCACCCGGCTGCCCGACCGGGGCCTCCCGACCGACAGGGTGCTGACCCGGTGGGACCTGAAGGATGCGGACACCGTCCGGCGCCTTGACCAGGGGCCGCCGCGGCGCGAGCTGCGCCGGGAACTGAAATCCGGTGTTTTCATCAACCGGCTGGAGGAGACGGCCCCCGGCCTGCTCACTTCCTCCCCGGTCGAGCTCAACTGCAACGCCGACCGGTTCCTTTTCGAGATTCCCTACAACCTGCAGGAGATCAAGAACCGCGACCTGGGGGTCGCCCTGGAATGGCAGGGGCGGATGCGGCAGGTGTTCCGGCACTATTTCGGGAAAAGCTACGCCGTCGTCGACTTCTGGGTCTGCGAAGCCGACGGGCACCTGCGCGCCTTCTACGTGCTGGAGCGTCAGAAAGACTGATATCTCTTGACTCCCCGGACCGGTGCGCCTATAATTTTTCCATTATCGCGGGGTGGAGCAGTCTGGTAGCTCGTTGGGCTCATAACCCAAAGGTCACAGGTTCAAATCCTGTCCCCGCAACCAAGAAATAATATAAAAACATACATTGTAGGAAGGGAAAACGGGGGCCCAAAGGCTCCCGTTTTCGTATGGCGCCAACAAGTCCCTGCTCCGCTTTTTCGCTTTGAAAGCGTTCCCAATATCTAATCCTTAAAACCTGGTTTTTTCGCTCCCGCGGGCCTCTGGGGCGCCGCTTTTTTGAGTGTGATTGTTCAAGAGCATTCCCGCGCCTGAGAACTGCGCGCGTTTCGACGGCCGTCAAACGGGGTTTGGGTGGTGGATGGGGGGCTGCCGGTGTTTTTACGCTCTTCCGGTGGGGGAGACAGGGGACACGCGGCGGGCGCCCGGTAGGATACCGGCCGGGCGCCCGCGGGTCCGGATTACTTCTGCTTTTTGGCTTCGATGATTCCCTTGAGTCGACCCCATTCCTCGCGGAAGAGGTGCTCCGGCATCGGCCGCAGGTTCGGGGAGATCTCGGGCTTGAACTCCATCTGGGGCAGGATGTCCTTTTCCAGGTCGATGCCCGGGGCGATCTCGATGAGCGTCATCTTGCCGTCGATCAACTGGAACACGGCCCGTTCGGTGATGTAGAGGATGGTCCTCCCATTGGCCGCGTACTTGCCGCTGAAGGTGATTTGCTCGACGGTGTTGAGGAACTTCTTGCGGCTCCCCTCCTGGAGGATCTTCAGCTTCCCGTTTTCCGCCGTGGTTTTGAGCCCGCCGGTGGTGAAGGTGCCGCAAAAGGCCACCCGCTTCGCGGTCGTGGTGATGTTGATGAAGCCGCCGCACCCGATCGGCCGGCCGCCGAACTTGCTGACGTTCACGTTCCCGGAACTGTCGATTTCACCCATCCCCAGGAAGGTCTGGTCGATCCCTCCGCCGTCGTACCAGTCGAACATGTTGGGGTGCATGATGAAGGTTTCGGGGTTGTACGTCATGCCGAAATTGGGCCAGCCGGCGGGCACTCCGCCCACGGCGCCCGCCTCGGTCGTCAGGGTCATCATGTGCGAAACCCCCTCGTGCCCGGTCAGGGTCGCCATGCGGTCGGGGATGCCGATGCCGAGGTTGACCACGGAATCGGCTTCGAGTTCCATGGCCGCACGGCGCAGGATGAAGAGGCGTTCATCGAACGGGAGTTCCGGCAGGGCGCCCAGGGGCATGACGACGTCGCCGCTGAAGGCCGGATGGTAGTAGACCCCTTCGCTCTGCATGTGGAATTCCTGGGGATTCTTGGCGACGACGATATGGTCCACCATCACGCCCGGCACCTGGATCGACTTGGGGTGCAGCGTCCCCGCCTTGGTGACGTACTCCACCTGGGCGATGACGATGCCGCCGGAATTCTTCGCCGCCTGCGCCACCGGAAGCGCCTCCAGGAAGGCTCCTTCCTTTTCCATGGAGATGTTGCCGCGTTCGTCCGCCTTGGTCCCGCGGATCAGCCCGACATGAATCGGGAAAGGCTTGTACCACAGGTACTCCTCCCCGTTGAAGGTCACGACTTCGTTGAGGTCGGGCGCATTCCGGGTGAGTTCGTTCATCTTCCCCCCCTCGATGCGGGGGTCGACGAAGGTGCCCAGCCCGATCTTGGTCATCACTCCGAAACGCTTCGCGGCGATTTCCCGGTACATGTGAACCACGACCCCCTGGGGGAAGCAGTAGGCCAGCATCTTGTTGTTCTGGATGAGGGCGCCGATGTTGGGCGACCCGTGCGTGTGGGCGCCGATGAATCGGGTGACCAATCCCTCTATGCCGATTACGTGGGGTCCCTTGTCCTTGTGGTTGCCCATGGCGGAACCGCAGACCAGCGTGAGATCCTTCGGGTGCTTCGTTTCCTCGTAGCGCTTGGCTATCGCCCTGGCAATCTCCTCGGGCCATCCCGCCAGGCCCATGATGGGCGCACAGATGGTGACGCCATCCTGGATGAGAGCCGCGGCCTCCTCGGCGGAGATGATCTTGGTCCCTCCGGATTTCGTAACATCGGCCATTTCTGTCTCAATCATCGCACTCCCCCTTGCTCATCAAGTTATCGTTACAGGCAAATGATTTGTAATAGGGCAGCCTGATCAAAATGTGGATTTGCGGGGATAGGTAAAACGCTGTAACCGACTCCCCGGGGGGATCGGCCTGCCGCCTGATCCGCCCGGCCTGACCTTCACCCCGGGCTCACCCGGAGATTGCCGCAAATGGCCTTCCATTGTATGCCAAAACCGGCCCCCGCCAAACGGTTAATTTGGATCCGGGGCTGATTCCTGTTGCCAAAGCGGCGCGCCTCTCCGAATATGTCAGGGTCGGCGGCGGGATTTCCGTTCCCGGATCCGGCATTGTATTGGGGGAAAACAGTTTGATGAATTCAGGCCATCCGGGGGACGGTTTCGGGGAGACCTCCGGCCGTGCCTGCCGCCATTGCGGCGGCGCGCTCCGGTTCGAGGCCGGAACGTCCGAACTGCGCTGCTCCCACTGCGGGGGTGTCAGCCCGATTTCTCCTTCCGGGGAGGTGGCGGAACGGGACTACGCCGCCCATCTGGAAGCAGCGGCCGGGGAGCGGGAGACCGGGGAGTTCTTCGAGGCGCCGTGCGAAAAGTGCGGCGCCCGGACCGTCATCCCGGAGCACGAGGCCGCCGGGTCCTGTCCCTTCTGCGGCTGGCCCATGGTATACGGGTACGCCGCCCGCAGGATGCGGCCGGACGCCCTGCTGCCGTTCGCCCTGTCACGTGACCTGGCCGTCGGACGTTTGCGGGCCTGGATTGCGGGGCTCCGGTTCGCTCCGGCGGGGCTGGGGCGGCACGCGCGGATCGACGACGCCGTCTCGGGAGTCTACGTTCCTTTCTACACCTACGACGTCCTCACCCGCACGCGGTACCGGGGGGAGCGGGGGGAGTATCATTACACCACCGAAAACCGGACCTTCAGGGAGGGGGGACGCACCGTGACCCGGTCCCAACGGGTTCGACACACGCGCTGGAGCCCGGTCGGCGGGACGGTGGATCTTCCTTTCGACGACATCCTGGTCCATGCGGGGAAGTCGCTTCCCGCCCGCCGCGCCGATCTCATCGAGCCGTGGGATCTTGCAAAGCTGGTCCCTTACTCCGACGATTACCTCCGCGGCTTCCGGGCCGAGGCCTGCCGACTGGGGCTAGGGGAGGGTTTCGCGCTGGCCAGGGAAAAGGCGGCCCCTGCCGTGTATTCCGCCGTCCGGAAGCGGATCGGGGGGGATGAGCAGCGGATCCATTCCGCCGAGACCGAATACTTCGATATCACCTTTAAATATATCCTGCTGCCGGTCTGGATGAGCGTCTTCCGCTTTCGCGGCAAGTCATACCCGATCTTCATCAACGCGCGCACGGGGGAGGTGGAGGGGGAGCGCCCCTACAGCGCCTGGAAGATCGCCGGCGCCGCCGCCCTGGCTCTCCTCGTCCTGATCCTCGCCTTGGCCTGGCTGCGCTGACCGTGTTTGCGGCGCCCCGGTTGCTTATCCGGCCGGCTTGTTCCTTCCCCGGAAGATCTTCCGGAACTTTTCGATCCTGGGGGTGATGACGGCCCGGCAACGGCACAAGGCCGGGACGCCTGGATTGCCAACGGCCGCGGAGGACGGGCCGGCCAGAGACCGTTTGCATTCCGGGGGGAGTTTTATCATACTACCCGTTTTGACGAGGAAGACTCGGCTGCGCCGCCCGGATCGGGGACGCCGCCAACGTGGATTCGAGGCAACGGTCGTCTATGCCCTACCTTCTGATTCTCGCCTGCTTTCTGATTTCCGGGATCACGGGGTTGATCTACCAGGTCCTGTGGACCCGCATGATCGTCGGGATCATCGGGAGTTCCCCTTTTTCGGTCACCATCGTCCTCTCCGTCTTCATGGCTGGGCTTGGACTGGGGAGCGCCATCGCGGGGAGGACGGTGGACCGGGTCAAAAAGCCCCAATGGCTGATCCGGATCTATGGTTTGCTCGAGCTGGGCATCGGGCTGTACTGCCTCGTGCTTCCCCTGCTGCTCCTGCTCTTCAAGCCCCTGTATGCCTGGATGTACAACCGGCTGTTCGACCACTTCCTTCTTTACAACCTGCTGACCTTCGCCGGGTGCACCCTGCTATTGATCCTCCCGGTCACCCTGATGGGGGCCACGCTCCCCGTGCTCAGCCGGTTTTTCGTCAACACCCTCGACCGGGTGGGGACCCACGTGGGAAGGCTGTACGGGCTGAACACCATCGGTTCGGCCGCGGGGTCGCTGCTGTGCGGCTTCTGGCTGATCAACCTCGTCGGCGTGCAGGGGGTCCTCGCCGTCGCCGTCTGTCTCAATGTCGGCATCGGCGTCCTCTGCCTCCTGGTGAGCCGGCGCCGGACGGGATGGATCGAGTCGAAGGAGACGCCGGAGCCGAGCGCGCCGCGCGCGGCGAAGGTGCGCAAGGCCGCCCCCGCGGCAGGGGAGAGGGTGCCGGTCGGGGCGGTGCTCGCGGTCTTCGCGGTCACCGGGTTCTGCGCCATGGCCTACGAGGTGATCTGGACCAGGCTCCTGGGGCTCCTCGTCGGTCCGACGACCTACTCCTTCACCGTGGTGCTGGTCACCTTCATCACCGGGCTGGCGCTCGGGAGCTTCTTCTTCGGGTGGCTGGGGGACCGGGTGAAAAGCCCGGCCGTGCTGTTGGTGCTGACCCAGATGGCCGCGGCGCTCACGGCGCTCCTGGCAAGCCAGGTCATCGGCGACAGCCAGATCTTTTTCGCCAAGCTGATCGCTATCTTCCAGGACAGCTTCGGCTCGCTCTACCTCATGAAGGGGGCGGTGCTGTTCGGGTTCATGTTCCTGACCACCTTTACGCTCGGAGCCGCGTTCCCCCTGGTAGGGAAGATCTGCACCCGGTCGCTTGCGGCCACCGGCCGCTCCATCGGCTATGCCTACGCCGTCAATTCCATTGGGGCGGTGCTGGGCTCCGCGACGGCGGGTTTCGTCCTGATCCCCTTCCTGGGGAAGGAAAACGGCCTCCGGCTGGTCATCGCCCTGCAGCTTGGGACGGCGCTGGCGGCGTGGCTCGTCATCGCCGCCCGGCGCCGTGCCCCGCTCCCCGGCCGCCTCGCCCTGGCCCTCCCCGCGCTGGTCGGGTTCGCGCTGATGGCCTGGTTCCCCCGCTGGGACCACGTCATGCTCTCCATGGGGAAATACCACCGCTTCGACCGGCCGGAGATCCGCGAAATCGGGTGGCTCCAGTCGCTCTTCGCCTGGGAAAAGCATTTTCCCGACCTTAAATCGGAAAAGCTGCTGTTTTACGGGGATGGCATCGGCGGGTTCACCACCGTCCTCGAATCGACCGGCCTGTTGGGGGACGTCAACTACAACCTGTGCAACAGCGGCAAGCCGGACGCCTCCTCCACGCGGGACATGGACACGCAGACGCTCCTGGCCCATTTTCCGCTCCTGTATCACCCCGCCCCCGACGACGTCCTGGTCATCGGCCTCGGGAGCGGGATCACGGCGGGCGAAATCCTTCACTACCCGGTCAAACGGCTGGATATCGTCGAAATCAACGAACAGGTGGTGGAGGCGAGCCGGTTCTTCACCCCCTGGAACAACCGGGTGCTGGAGGACGCGCGCACCCGCCTGATCGTCCAGGACGGGCGGGCGCACCTGGAGTTGTCGAACCGGAAGTACGACCTCGTCACCAGCGAACCGTCCAATCCCTGGATGTCGGGAATCGCGGCCCTGTACACACTGGACTTTTTCGAACTGGTGGCGGAGCGCTTGAAGCCCGGCGGGATGTTCGTTCAGTGGATCCCGGCCTACCAGATGGACTGGGAGGCCTTTTCCATGATCGGGCGGACCTTTTCCGCCGCCTTTCCCCGGAGCCTGCTGGTTTCGACCAATCCTGCCCGCCCCTCGAGCTTCCTCTTCGTGGGGATGAAGGGGGAGGGGGACCTGGACGACCGGACGGCGGCCGCGAACCTCGCCTACGCAGGGGCTTCGAAGAACATTCTTCTCAGGGACAGCCGGGTGTTCCAGAACCTGATCGTCAGCGACAACCTCCCGTCCCTGTTCGTCGATGGGCCGATTCACAGCGACAACCACCCGTTGCTCGAGTACCACGCTCCCCGCGCGATGCACATGATGGACGACACCATCATCCGCAGGATCAGTTCCGCCGCCGGCTGGAGCGTCAGCGCCGGGCTGGCGGCGGCCATCCGGGAGAACCAGGACGACGTCGGGCGGCAGGTGGCCTACGCGGAATACTTCCTGAATTTCCGCGGGAGCGACAGTTCGGCCCTGCAGTACCGGGTCAACCTCTCCGCGGCGACGCCGGCGGAGAGGGAGCGGCACACCGCGAACGTCGAACGGTTCTGCCGGATGAACCTGGTCACCGAATTCGGGATGCTGGCCGACCCGGTGCTGCGCGAACGTTGTTACACGGCCCAGGAGGAGGCGGTCGCGGCCCGTCTCGAGCAGGCGCCGGATCGGGCGGCGATTTATACCCACCTCGGGGCGATCAGCCTGCGCAACCAGAGGCCGGAGAAGGCGGTTGACTATTTTTCGCGTCTGGTGGCCCTGGCCCCTTTCGACAAGGCCGCCAGGAACAACCTTGGGACGGCTTACTCCTCCTCGGGCCGGCACGCGGAGGCTATCGCGGAGTATCTGCGTGCGCTGGAGATCGACCCCGGCTATGCCCAGGCGCACGTCAACCTCGGTCTCTCCCTGGCAAGCCAGGGGGGGGCGCGGATCGGCGAGGCCATCGTCCACTTCCGGGCCGCCCTGGCCATTGATCCCGGGGACGCCGATACGCACAACCATCTCGGTTTGGCGCTGATGGCGCAGGGGGATATCAACCCGGCCATCGTCCATTTTTCGCGGGCGCTGGAGATCCGCCCCGGTTTCGCGCCGGCGGAGAACAACCTGCGGCGGGCGCTGGCGCTCCTGAAATAGGGGGGCGCCGCCGGTTCCGGACCGCCGGCGGCCGTGCGGGGAGATCCGGATGTTTGCCCGGGGAGCTGCGGCCGGGGGATTGATCAACAGGGAAGGATCGGCAGAGGGAAGGGAATCGACATGAAAAACATCCAGCGCATCGGGATCATGACTTCGGGTGGGGACTGCCCCGGGTTGAACGCCGTCATCCGGGCGGTTGCCAAGGCCGCCATGGGATCGCACAACCTGGAGGTCATGGGGATAGAGGACGGGTTCCTGGGGTTGATCCAGAACCGCATGCGGATGCTCGACAACAAATCGGTCAGCAATATCCTCACCCTCGGGGGGACCATCCTCGGGACCAACAACAAGGTGTCGCCGCGCCAATACACGGTGAAGATCAACGACAGGATCGAGACCCGGGACGTCACCGACCGGTGCCTGGAACATATCGCGCACAACCATCTCGACGCCCTGGTGGTGATCGGCGGCGACGGGTCGATGGCGATCGCGGCCGATTTCGTCCGCCTGGGTGTCAACTGCATCGGTGTCCCCAAGACGATCGACAACGACCTTTACGGGACCGACGTCACCTTCGGTTTTGCCACGGCCGTCAGCGTGGCGACCGATGCCCTGGACCGGATCCACACCACCGCGGCCAGCCACCACCGCGTCATGATCGTGGAGGTCATGGGGCGCAACTCGGGCTGGATCGCGCTCCATTCCGGCATCGCCAGCGGTGCCGACGTGATCCTGATCCCGGAGATCCCGTTCGACGTCAAAATCATCTGCGATTACATCACCTACCGGGCACGGCACGGCAAACGCTTCAGCATCGTCTGCGTCTCCGAAGGCGCCATCCCCGTTGGGGGGAAGCCGGTGGTTGACCGGGTGGATCCCACCAGCCCCGACCCCATCCGCCTTGGGGGGATCGGACAGGTCCTGGCCGAACAGGTCGAGGGCGCGACCGGGATCGAGACCCGGACGGTCAAGCTCGGCCACGTACAGCGCGGCGGAACCCCGGTGCCCGCCGACCGCGTCCTGGCCACGGAATTCGGCTTCAAGGCGATCGAGATCCTCTGCGCGGGGGAACGGTCGCGCCTGGTCGTGATGAAGGGGCGGACGGTGACCCATATCCCGCTTGAGGAGGCGGAAGGGAAGCAGCGGCTGGTCCCGCCGGACGACCCGCTCATCCTGGCCGCCCGCAACATCGGGACCTGTTTCGGGGACTGAGGCGCTCCTGTCAGTCCGCTTCGAAGGGGAACCGGTAGGGGAGCCCGAGTTCGTCGCGCATGGTGCACAGCTCGGCCTGGATGACGGGGTCGAGCCGGACCCCCTTCTTCTCGCGTTCGAGCCAGGCGAGATGCTCTTTCTCCCCGCAGGTGTAGATGCGCTCCCGGCCGGGGCTCTTCCTGGAATTCCGCAGCGTGCGCAGGATGTCGCCCGCCGTTTGCTTGAAGGCCGCGAGGTCGGTGAAGCACTCGATGTCGATGGCGATGAAGAAGTGGCCCAGCGCGTGGGGGACCGGGCGCCCGGCGGCGTCCACCCCGGAGAGCTGCCGGAGGAAGGCTCCCTGTTGCAGGGCGGCGGAGAGGATTTCGACGGCGGTGGCGAAGCCGTATCCCTTGTAGCCCCCGGTTTCCTCGCCCAGGCCTCCGATGGGGGTGAAGGCGCATCTCCCCCGGACGAGGTCTGCAAGGATTTTCCCGGGGTCGGTTTCGCTGTTCCCCTCGCAGTCGACGACCAGTCCCTCGGGGCAGCGTTTCCCCTCGCGCGCGTATTGCTCGACCTTTCCTCTCTGGATGACGCTGGTGGCGTAGTCGTTGGTGAAGGGGAAGGGCTCGTCGGTCGGAATACCGAACACCAGCGGGTTGGTCCCCAGCAGGTTTTCCACCCCGTGGGTGGGGGCGATCGAGGGGCGCGCGTTGGTCCCGGTCACCCCGATCATGCCGGCGGCGACGGCCATGAGCGGGTAATGGGCCGCGTAGCCGTAATGGGTGGAATTGCGGGCGACCACCATCCCCAGGCCGTGAACCCGGGCCTTTTCAATCGCCATCTCCATCGAGCGGCGCGCGATGACCATGCCCATCCCGTGGTGCCCGTCCACGACCGCCGTGGCCTTGCAGTCGCGCACGACCTCCAGCTGCGTCACCGGGCGCTGAACCCTGGTCTTGACGATGCGGTCGTAGTAGATAGGCTTCAGCCGCCCGACCCCGTGCGAGTCGATCCCGCGCTTGTCGGCGGTGATCAGGACTTCGGCGCACACGCGGGCGTCCGCCTCGGGGACCCCGATCCCCTTGAAGACGTCGACCATGAAGGCTTCCAGTACATCAAAAGGAATCCAATCGTTCGTGCTCAAGGCGTTCTCCCCTGCCCGTCAATCTCGTACGCGTCCGGCGCGCACGGACAGTCATCTTAGCATCATTCCCGGCGGGCGCAAATGGCCTGATCGTTCCCCGACCGCCCGGGGCGCAAACGTCGTTTGGGGGTTGCCGGGGTTTCGGTATATGATGGAGCCGTTGCCGGCCGACCGGTCGATCCCATGGCGACGGAGAACGATACCACGGTATGTACCTCGAATACTTTGACCTGAAGGAATCCCCGTTTTCCCTGACCCCCGACCCGCAGTATCTTTTCATGAGCGGGCGGCACCGGGAGGGGCTTGCCCATCTCCTGTACGGAGTGCAGCAATCGGGTGGTTTCGTGCAACTGACGGGGGAGATCGGGTCGGGGAAGACCACGCTCTGTCGCTGCCTGATCCGGCAGCTCCCCCCCGATACCGATATCGCCCTGATCCTGAATCCGCGCCTGACGGTGACGGAGCTGCTCGCCGCGGTGTGCGACGAACTCCGGGTCCCCTACCCGGAGAAGACCACGAGCGTCAAGGTCCTGGTCGACGCCCTGAACGAGCGGCTGCTCGAGTCGCACGGCCAGCGTCGCCGAACGGTGCTCATCATCGACGAGGCGCAGAACCTCGACGGCGACGTGCTCGAGCAGGTCCGCCTCCTGACCAACCTGGAAACGGCGCAGGAGAAGCTCCTGCAGATCATCCTGATCGGTCAGCCCGAGTTGCTCGCCATCCTCAAGAGCCGCCGCCTGCGGCAGCTGTCGCAGCGGATCACGGCCCGGTATCACCTCGAGCCCCTGTCGCGCGCCGAAACCTACGCCTATGTGCGGCACCGGCTCCTGGTCGCCGGGAGAAGGGAGCCGTTGTTCACGCCCCGGGCGCTTCGGAGCGTGTACGCCTGCAGCCGCGGGGTGCCGCGCGTGATCAACATCGTCTGCGACCGGGCGCTGCTAGGGGCCTATGCCCAGGATCGCAGGCGGATCGGTGCGGGGATCGTGCGCCGGGCCAGCCGGGAGACCCAGGGGAAGCTTCCGCTCCGCTCGAGGTTGCGCCCCGGCCGGGCGGCCGGGGTGGTGCTCGCCGCGCTCCTCCTCGCCGCCGGGGCCTTCCTGTTCAGCCCCGCGGTCCGTTCCCTGTTCGAGCGCAACGCTTCGTTTGCAGACGTTTCGTCCGTAGACGCCCTGTCCGTAAACGCGCCGGCCCCCACGCCCGCTCCGCCCGCCGTCGGAGAGCCTGCGGCGCCGCTCGAGGCTGTGCTCGCCGGTACTGACAACGCCGCCGCGAGCTTTACCGCCCTGTACGAGCTTTGGGGCGAGGATATCCCGGTCGGTTCCCCCGATTCGGGGTGCCGGGCGGGGGAGCGGGAGGGGTTTGAATGCCTCTTTTTGACCGGTAACTGGCCCAAGGTGCGCCGGTACAACCTTCCGGTGATCCTGGAACTGGTGATGCCGGACGGGGGGCGGCGCCGGGCGACGCTGGTGGAACTGGGAGACGACCAGGCCCTGCTTGACATCGGCGGGCGCAGGCAGCGGTTTTCGCTGGAGGAGATCAACCGGTTGTGGGACGGGGCTTTTATCCTGGCCTGGAAGCCCCCTTTCCCGGCGCGCATCCTTTCGGCCGGGATGCGGGGGGAGGAGGTGGGGTGGGTGCGCGGCGCGCTCGATCGGTTGGAAGGGGCGGCCTCCGCCCCGGGGGATCCGCTCCTTTTTGACGAGGGTCTCAAGCGGCGCGTCTCGGCCTTTCAGGGAAGGAAAGGGCTGATTCCGGACGGGATGGTCGGAACGGAAACCGTGGCCCGCCTGCTGCTCGATCTCGACGGGGGGCCGGTGCTGAGGCGATAACATGTCATACATACTGGACGCGTTGAAAAAGGCGGAACGGGAACGGGGGCTGACCCGCGTGCCGAACCTGGGTTCCGTTCACGCGGAGCTTCCCGAGCGGGGGCGTGGAAGGTGGGTGGTTTTTGCGGCCGGCGTGGCCGCCCTGGGCGCCCTCCTCTGGGCCTTCTACCCCGGGGGGAATGGTATGCCCTCCCCGGTGCCGCGGGCGCAGGAAGCGCCGCCCGAGGCGCTCCGGCCGAAGGCCAGTGGCGTGTCCGTGCCCGAGGCGCCTGCCGGGGATATTCCGGGCGCCGGACGTGGGGAGGAATCGTCACCGTGGCGGGAGACACCCGCTGCCGCGGCGGTACTCCCTCCCGTGCCCCGGCGGGTTGATCCCCCGGCTCCCGGGTTGCCCGAAACGCAGAATCCGCCGGCTTCCGCCGCCACGCCCGCCTCTGCCACCACGCCCGTGGCGGCCGCCCCCGACGTTCCTCTTCGCGACGCGGTGGCGGGGATGATTCTGAGCGTTCATATGTACAGCGAGCGACCGGAGGACCGCATGGTTTTCCTCAACGGGAGGCGCTACGTCGAAGGGGACCTGGTCGAAAAGAGGTACCTGCTTGAAAGCATCACGCCCGAGGGGGTGGTGCTGCGCCTGGGCGGGGAAAGGGAGACCGTGCGCCCGGGGAACTGACGCGTGCGCACCCGGTCGCTTCCGGCTACGATACCTGATGCCTCCGTGTGCTACCATGAAGGGATGAACTGGTTCGCGCTGCTGCTGATACTGGAATCCGCCCTGGTTGCGGGGATCGACAACGCGCCCCGGGAAGCAGGGGTCTACATGCTCCGCGGTGATGCGGAATGGGTCGAACTCGAACCCGCCCCGGTCGCCGGGGCCCGTACCCGGGGGCTGGAAATGTTCATCGAAACCGGCGGCTACACCCGCTTCTTCGTGGACATCGCCTTTGCGGGGGAGAAGGCCGCGTGGCGCACCACCGATCGTTCGCCCCGCTTTTTCTTCCGCGGCCCCTTTTCTCCCGCCGACCTCCTGATCGTGCGGCTCACACCGCGGGGGGGGCGCCGCCTTGGCCGGACCTCGCCGGGATCGGCCTCGGTGACGAACAAAGCGGGCTTTCCCCACGCAGACCTTGTCCGGCTCCGGACGTCGGTCCGGGACGACGGATCCTTCCTTGCCATTCCCGAGGATCCGCTCTCCCCCGGCGAATACCTTCTGGTCGCGGGCGACGTTGATTCCGGGCGCGATTTCGGCGTCGATTAGGGCACTACGGCGGGGGACCGGCCTGTGCTATCCTGGGAGGGGAGGAAAACGATGAGTGTCACGGTCCGCATTCCTGCGATCATCCGCCAGTTCGCCGATCAGCAGTCGGAAGTCCGCCTGGAGGGGGCGACGGTGGGCGAGGTCCTGGAGAGCTTCAAGGCCCGGTTTCCCGTCGCCGGGGAGCGCTTCTTCGCGGAGCGGACCCTGCGCTACATGAACCTCTACCTGAACGAGCAGGATGTTCGCTCCCTTGCGAACCTCGAAACCCCGGTAGGGGATTCCGACGTGCTCTCGATCGTGTTCGCCGTAGCCGGGGGGTAACCCTCGTCAGGACGTGGCTCCGCCGTTTTCCAGCGCCCAGGCGACGGCCGCCTCGGCCAGGATCCCGGTCGCGTCGAAGATGCGGTAGCCCGCCCTCTCGACGTCGAACGCCAGCGGGATTTCGGTGCAGCCCAGGATCACGGCCTGGGCCCCGCGGCCCACGAGGCTACTTCCTTCCCGGTGAAAGATCTCCCGCGTATTTGCATCGTGGGCGCCCGCCTTGACCTGCATGATGGCGCGGTGCATCCGCTCCTGTCCCGGCGTGTCGGGGACCAGGACCCGGATCCCGGCCGACTCCAGGGCCCGGTGATACACGCGGGCGTGCACCGTGCCCGAAGCCGCCAGCAATCCCACCG
Source organism: Acidobacteriota bacterium (assembly GCA_012719455.1). Lineage (GTDB taxonomy): Bacteria > Acidobacteriota > UBA6911 > UBA6911 > UBA6911 > UBA6911. Next base: position 20,396 of record JAAYAJ010000097.1, read on the forward strand.
TTTCGACCGCCGGCCGTTCTTTCACGACCCTGCGGCAGGTCTCCCCGATCATGTCGAGGATCGGGATGCCGATCAGGGGGGCGATCCGGGGGAGGAAATGGTGCGAGGCGTTGCAGGGGATGGCGATGATGCCGGCGCCCCCGCGCTCGAGCAGTCGCGCCGATTCGACCAGCGCCCCGAGCGGGCTCGGCCCCTCTCCCAGGATCGCCCGGGTCCGGTCCGGGATCTTCGGGTTGGAGTAGATGAGGACCCGGGGGTGGTCCTGGTCCCGCGCCGCCGGCACGAGGCGGATAATCCGGCGATACAGATCCAGCGTCGCTTCCGGCCCCATCCCCCCCAAAATCCCAATCATGCGGTCCATCCGCGGATTATAGGTCCACCCATCCCGGGCTGCAAGGGCGCGAATCTTTGGCTCATTTCGGCCCGCCTCGGTTAGATAGGGGCGGCCCCCGGGGCGGGAAAGGAAAATGAATGCACGAAACCGCCCCTGCTGCCGATAACTATCCCGATGGACGGATGCGCCTGCGCGGGCATCCCCCTTTTCCGGGAAGGTGGCCGGCGGAAGTGCCGCGGGCCGCAGGTTCCTTTCTTGAGCGGATCGGACGGAGATGGCCACTCGAATCGGAGATTTGCTGATCCAGGAAAACCTCCTGACGCAGGAGCAGCTCAACGTTGCGCTCAAGCACCAGCGGGACAACGGTGGGCGGCTGGGATCGATTCTCATCCAGCTCGGGTACGTCGATGATGACGACATCACCGCCCTGCTGAGCCGGAAATACGGGGTACCTTCCATCAACCTGACCTACTTCGAGATCGATCCCAGTGTCATCAAGCTGATCCCGATGGAAGTGGCCCAGAAGTACATGGTGATCCCGCTGAGCCGGGTGGGGAACACCCTGACGGTGGCCAGCACCGACCCGACCAATGTCTTCGCCATGGACGACATCAAGTTCATGACCGGATTCAACGTCGAGCCGGTAGTCGCCACGGAGGCCTCCGTCCTGGAGGCGCTGGAAAAGTACTATGGGACGGCCCACTCCATCGAGCTTAAAAAGGTCTACGAGGCGATCGCGCAGGGGGACCAGGACGGCCTGGAGCTGAATCTCGACGCGGGCGGGGACGAGGAGGAAGTCTCCATCGACCAGCTGCAGCGCTCGAGTGAAGACGCCCCCATCATCAAGCTGGTGAACCTGATCCTTTCGGAATCGATCAAGCGGGGGGCGAGTGACATCCATATCGAGCCGTATGAAAAGGATTTCCGGGTGCGCTTCCGGATCGACGGCATCCTCTACAACATGATGAACCCGCCGCTCAAGCTGAGGGACGCCATCACCTCCCGCGTGAAGATCATGGCGAAGATGGATATCTCGGAAAAGCGGCTCCCCCAGGACGGCCGGATCAAGATCCGGACCTCCTCGGGCGGAAGGAAAAAGGAGATCGATTACCGCGTCTCCTCCCTCCCGACGCTGTTCGGTGAGAAGATCGTGCTCCGGATCCTGGACAAGGACGTGTTGCCGCTCGACATGAGCATCCTGGGGTTCGAGCAGTGCTCGCTCCAGAAGATCGAGGCCGCCATCGCCAAGCCCTACGGGATGGTGCTGGTCACCGGTCCCACCGGCAGCGGCAAGACCTCCACCCTGTACGCCGCCCTGAACCGGCTGAACACCCCTGAAACCAACATCATGACGGCCGAGGACCCGGTCGAGTACAACTTTAAGGGGATCAACCAGGTCCAGATCAGGGAGCAGATCGGGTTGACCTTCGCCGCCGCCCTCCGGTCCTTCCTCCGGCAGGACCCGAACATCATTCTGGTCGGGGAAATCCGCGATTTCGAAACCACCGAGATCGCCATCAAGGCGGCGCTCACGGGCCACCTGGTCCTGTCGAGCATTCATACCAACGACGCGCCCTCGACCATCTCCCGGCTGCTGAACATGGGGATCGAACCCTTCCTGGTGGCGACCTCGGTGCATCTGATCTGCGCCCAGCGCCTGATCCGGAAGATCTGTCCGGATTGCCGCACGGAGGTCAAGACCCCCGTCCCGGCGCTCATCAAGGCCGGGTTTTCGGCCGAAGAGGCCGAAACGCTGCAAACGTTCAAGGGGGAGGGGTGCAAGACCTGCAACGACACCGGTTACAAAGGCCGGGTCGGCATGTACGAGGTGATGGAAATCAGCGAGGCGATCCAGGAACTGATTCTCGTCGGGGCCTCCGCCCGGGAGATCCGGCATAAGGCGGTGGAGGAGGGGATGCTCACCCTGCGCCAGAGCGGGCTGGAGAAGATCCGCGCCGGGATGACGACGCTGGACGAAGTCCTGCGGGAAACCGTTGAGATCTAGCCGGAGACCAATGACATTCGAGGAGTGAAACGATGGCCACCTTGCCCGAACTGCTACACAAGACCCTTCATTCCGGGGCTTCGGACCTGCACCTGACCATAGGAGTGCCCCCCCAGATTCGCGTGGACGGCCGGCTGCAGCCGGTCAACGATGAAATCCTGGCCGCCGCCGATACCAAGCGGCTGGCCTACAGCGTCATGACCGACGGGCAAAAGCACCATTTCGAAGAGAAATGGGAGATCGACTTCTCCTTCGGCATCAAGGACCTGTGCCGGTTCCGCGCCAACGTCTTCCACCAGCGCGGGGCGGTCGCGGCGGTGTTCCGCATCATTCCGTTCGAGATCAAGGGGTTCCGGAGCCTCAACCTCCCCCCCGTGGTGGAGAAGCTGTGCGACAAGCCGCGCGGGCTGATCCTTGTCACCGGGCCGACTGGGAGCGGGAAATCGACCACCCTCGCCGCCATGATCGACAAGATCAACAGCGAGCGGCACGAGCATATCCTGACGATTGAGGACCCGATCGAGTTCCTGCACTCCCACAAGAACTGCATCGTCAACCAGCGCGAAGTCAGCTCCGACACCCACTCCTTCTCCGACGCGCTCCGGGTCGCGCTGCGCGAGGATCCGGACGTGGTGCTGATCGGCGAAATGCGCGACCTGGAAACCGTGGAGGCCGCCCTGCGCATCGCCGAGACCGGCCACCTGACCCTGGCCACGCTCCACACCAACAGCGCCGCCAGCACCATCAACCGGATCGTGGATATCTTCCCTTCCGGGCAGCAGCCGCAGATCCGGGCGCAGCTGAGCCTGGTCCTGGAGGGGATCCTTTGCCAGGCGCTGATCCCGCGGGCGAACGGCTCCGGGCGCGCCATGGCCATGGAGATCCTGGTGCCGACCACGGGCATCCGGAACATGATCCGCGAGGACAAGATCCACCAGATTTACAGCTCCATGCAGACGGGACAGGACAAGTACGGCATGCAGACGTTCAACCAGTCATTGTCCCACCTGGTCCTGACCAAGCAGATCAGCAGGGAAGACGCCCTGAACAAGTCGTCCAACCCCGACGAACTCCAGGACCTCATCCAGCGCGGGGTCGGGCTCAACCTGCAGGGAGCGGCGCACCGCCTACAGTCGGTCCCGGCCGGAATGCGTCAATGATACCGAAAGGATAAGCCATGCCTACCTATGTATACCGCGGGCGCAGCCTCCGAACCAACGAAAGCGTCATGGGCGAACGCTTCGCTACCAGCCCCCAGGCTTTGGCCGCGCTGCTGCGACGCGAGCAGATCGCCCCTTCCTCCATCCGCGAGAAAAAGGCCCCGGGGTTCAATTTTTCCTTCAAGAAAAAGGTGTCGCAGAAGGAGGTGGCGATCTTCACGCGCCAGTTCTCGGTCATGCTGGGGGCCGGGTTGCCGCTGATCCAGGCCCTGGACGCGATCGGCAGCCAGCACCCGAACAAGGAGTTCAAGTCGGTGCTTGAACAGATCAAGGGGGACGTCGAGTCGGGGACCACCCTTTCGGCCGCCATGGCGCGCCACCCGGGAGTGTTCGACACCCTCTACACCAACATGATCGCCGCGGGCGAGTCGGGCGGCATCCTGGAAACGATCCTGCAGCGCCTGAGCGTTTTCATCGAAAAGATCGTCAAGCTCAAGGGGGCGCTGAAATCGGCCCTCATCTACCCGTCCACGATCCTGACCATCGCCGTCGGGGTGGTCGCCGTCATCCTCTGGAAGGTGGTGCCGGTGTTCCGCACCCTCTACGAGGGGTTCGACGTCGACCTGCCGCTGTTGACCCGGGTCGTGATCGCTATGTCGGAGATCGTGGAACGGTTCATGATCCCCATCGTCATCCTCCTGGGCCTGCTGGCGTTCGGTTTCAAGAGCTACTACAAGACCGACAAGGGTCGGCACGTGGTGGACAAGGCCATCCTGAGGATCCCGGTGATCGGCGAGGTGATCCGCAAGATCGGCATCGCCCGCTTCACCCGCACCCTGGCCACCCTGCTCTCGAGCGGCGTCCCGATCCTCGAGGGCCTCGAAGTCACGGCCAGGACGGCGGGGAACGCCATCCTCGAGGACGTCATCCTCGAAGTACGCCAGCGGATCGAGGCGGGCGGAAACATGGCCGACCCGATGCGCCAATCCAATTTCTTCCCGCCGATGGTGATCCAGATGGTGAGCGTGGGGGAATCGACGGGTGAAATTGACGCGATGCTCACCAAGGTGGCCGATTACTACGAAGAAGAGGTCGACACGGTCATGGCCAACCTGATGACCCTCCTCGAGCCGATCCTGATGGTTTTCCTCGGGGTCGTCGTCGGCGGCATCGTCATCGCCATGTACCTCCCCCTCTTCAAGCTGATCCAGGTGTTGTCGGGAGGCTAACCTCTCCGCGGGGGGGCGGCGCGCCGCCCCCCCGCCTCTCATCCCGCTGTTTACTCCTTCCCGAAAAGCGTTTATCCTCCCAAGCATGAAACCCCGGGATCTCCATCGTCACCTGTTCGAGCTTCTTGTCCTGCGCGTCATCGTGCTCCTGGTCTGGCTCAACGTCTCTGACCGGCTGGGGCTGCTTCCGGAAGAATTCCTCTCCTACCCCTTCCTCCCCTTTTTCCATTTGCTGACCCTCTGCCTGTCGCTCCTCTACCTCGTTGCCTGGTTCGGCCGGCGCTTCCTGCGGGCCCAGCTCGTGGTGCAGGCCGGCGCCGACCTGGCCTTGACCACCGTGCTGATCGCGTGCACGCGGGGGATCGAAAGCCCCTTTGTCTCCTTCTACCTTCTCATCATCATCTACTCGAGCCTGCTGATGGGAAGAAACGGCGGCATCCTCGCCGCCGCCCTGAGCACCATTCTCTACTCCGCCACCCTGATCGCCCCCCACTTCGGGATCGCGACCTTCCCCGGCTTGAAAACGGACACCCTGCTCTGCGCCTTTCGGATCGCGGGGCACGCCCTGGGATTCTGGGCCGTCGCCTTTCTCGCGACCTACCTCTACCGGCGGCTGCGGTTGGTGGAAAACGAACTGCGGGAGAAGATCGACTCCCTCGAGCAGCTGCAGTACCTGAACGAGCACATCATCCGCAGCATTCGCAGCGGCCTGGTCACCACCGATCTCTGGGGGACGATTGCCACCTTCAACGATGCGGCCTGCGAGCTCACGGGACGCGAGGAGGTCGAGACCCTCGGGATGCCGGTCGAGCGGATCATCAGCACCGATTTCTGGCGCCGGGTGCGCTCGGCCGACCTCCTCGGCAGCGCCCGGGCGTTGCGGCACGAGGAATGGATCGAACTGCCGGGCGGCGCCCGGAGCTACCTCGGCTTCAGCGTCTCCCCCCTCCTCGGCGCCGACCGGGGGCTGATCGGCTATATCATTTCCTTCCAGGACCTGACCGAGATCCACCGCCTGGAGGAAGAGGTCCGGCTCAAGGAACGGATGGCCGCGATCGGGCGGATGGCGGCAGGGATCGCGCACGAGATCCGCAACCCGCTCACCGCCCTGCGCGGCTCGGCCGAGATCCTGAAGTCGCGGGCGAGCCTGCCGGAACGGGACACCCGCCTGCTCGACATCCTCATCCGGGAGAGCGACCGGCTGAACACCTTCATCGAGGACTTCCTCGATTTCGCCCGGCCCAAGACCTACGCCCGGGAGCCGCTCGACCTGGTCCCGTTTCTGAATGATTCGGTGACGCTCCTCAAAAACAGCCCCGAGATCAGGGCGAAATACCTGGTCACCCTGAAGGAAGAAATCCCCTCCATCCCCATCCTGGGGAGCGCGGATCGGCTCAGGCAGGTATTCTGGAACCTGGCCCAGAACGCCATCCGGGCCATGCCCGACGGGGGGGAGTTGACGATCACCGCGCGCGGGGCGCCGGACTGGGCGGGGGAGGTCGTGTTCGAGGACCACGGGATCGGGATGACACCGGAGGAGTTGGAGCGGCTGTTCCAACCCTTCAATTCCGGCTTCTCGAACGGGATGGGACTGGGACTGAGCATCATTTTTCAGATCATGGAGGAACACCGGGGTAAAATCAACTTCGAGAGCGCAAAGGGGAAGGGGACGAAAGTGCACCTCCTCTTCCCACTGGAGTCCGACCCCGCCGGGGCGGGGGCGGAGTGCGCCGGACAACCGGATGCGGGGTAGGAGATGCCAAGCGTACTGATCGTAGACGACGAGCCGAACATCATCGAGATCCTGGGGATCGTGCTCGAGGACGAGGGGTTGGAGGTCCACCGGGCTTCGTGCGGGAGCGAGGCGCTCGCGATCCTCAAGAAAAAAGAGATCGATGTCGTCGTCAGCGACATCCGGATGCCCGACCTTTCGGGGGTCGAATTGCTCCGGGAAGCCAAAAAGATCGTGCCCGACACCGTGTTCGTCATGATCACGGCCTACGCGAGCACCGAGACCGCCATCGAGGCGGTGCAACATGGGGCCTACGATTACGTCACCAAGCCCTTCCAGCTCGACGATATCCGCTCCGTGGTGCGCCGCGCGCTCAAGGAGCGGCGCCAGCAGCAACCCGACGCTCCCCCCTCCCCCGCGGACATGGCGGCGGCGCAGGGGCAGAGCCTGTTCCAGGCGCTGCAGGGGAGCCACGTGGTCGGCCGCAGCCCGCGCATGGTGGAGGTCTACCGCACCATCGGGACGGTGGCGATGGGGGACAGTACCATCCTGATCACGGGGGAGAGCGGCACGGGAAAGGAACTGGTCGCGCGGGCGATCCACGAGGCCTCGCGGCGGAAGGAGAAGCCCTTCGTGTCGATCAACTGCAGCGCCTTTCCCGAGACCCTGCTCGAATCGGAGCTGTTCGGCTACATGAAAGGGGCGTTCACCGGCGCGGGCAATAACAAGAAAGGGTTGTTCGAGGCCGCCGACGGCGGCTCGATCTTCCTCGACGAGATCGGGGACATGACCCCGGCGATGCAGGTGAAGCTGCTGCGGGTGCTGCAGGAGCGGCGGTTGCGCCCGCTCGGGGGGACGGCCGAGATCCCGGTCGATGTCCGGGTGCTCGCCGCCACCAACCGCGACCTCGAGGAGGGGATCCGCCAGGAAACCTTCCGCGAGGACCTCTACTACCGGATCGCCGTCATCAATATCCACCTCCCCGCCCTGAGAGAGCGGCGGGAGGATATCGCGCTGCTGGCCGCGAGCTTCCTCGACCAATACGCCCAGAAGGCGGGAAAGCGGATCGCCGAGATCTCTCCCGAAGCCCTGCGCCTCCTTGAAGCCTACGACTGGCCCGGCAATGTGCGCCAGCTCGAAAACGTCATCGAGCGCGCCGTCGCCCTCGAAACAACCTCCGCAATCCAGCCCGAGCGCCTCCCCGACGCGGTGCGCCACCCCGGAGCCGATGCCGACCCCGCCGACCTGTTCACCCTTCCCGACGGTCCCTTCGACCTCCCCGCCTTTCTCGCCCGTGTCGAAGCCAGCCTGATCACCCAGGCCCTTGGCCTCACCGACGGCAACCAGACCCTGGCCGCCCAGCGGCTCGGTATCAGCAAGGGCTCGCTGCGTCACCGGATGCTGACGCTCAACATCAAATCGTAACCCCGAAATCTTTCTTGGCACTCCGCCGCACCCGTTCATTTGAGTAGAGGGCGTCCGTGTGTCCCCTAGGGTGCGGAATCCCATCACCCCGGATGCTGAGATTCAGCATCCAATGAGCCTTTCCAACCCGCGCCCGAACCGGGTGTTTTTTGCGCCCGTCTTTTGGTGCCGGGTAAATGGTTGAAAATAAAGCAATAAAAAATTTATCGCAATTGTTGCTTTTATCGGCCGCGTTTGGCACACCGATTGCTCTATCTGAGGGCGTCATGCAATCAAGTTACAAACTTAACCAAACAGGAGAAAAAGACCAGATGAAAAAAGAACAAGGCTTTTCGTTGATCGAGCTTCTGATCGTCGTGGCGATTATCGCCATCATCGCCGCCATCGCCGTCCCCAGCATGCTGACCGCCAGAATGGCCGCCAATGAAGCCGGCGCCATCCAGGGCTGCCGCACCATCGGCTCCGCCGAAATGGCCTATGCCGCCGTAAACAACCAGACCTTTGCAGATTTGGCTGATCTGGTTACAGACAACTTCCTTGACGGTCGTTTCACTGCGGCGGGTGGATTCAATGGATATGAATATGATGCTGGTACCGTTACCAACGGCACCCCCTTTAACGCTTCAATTGAAGGTTTCTTGGCTAGCCCGAGTACTTCTGGGAGCACCGGGCGGTATACCTATGGTATCAGCGCCGACCAGGTTGTGCGCTACATGGGTGCGGGCGCTGGTTTAGCAGAGGCGAAATGTGGAAGTGATGATTGTGCTGAAGGCGATCCAATCGGTATAAACAAATAGCTGATTAGTCAGGCGTCAGTCTCCATCAAGGGGTGGCCGGGAAAAGCGGCCACCCCTTTTTCATATGGGGTGCGCTCTGGATGGACGCACCCCCCGGAAGGTGAAAATCCCCTGCCGACCCGGCCAGGGGAACGGTTGGCCGGAAGCCATGGGTGCCCATCCAGGGGCGGGATCCGGAAACCTCGGGAAAAGCACTGAATCCAGTCTCCGCCCGCT
>JAAYAJ010000098.1 GCA_012719455.1 Acidobacteriota bacterium
CGTTGCCGATGACCTTGAAGGCGATCTGGTTGACCACCTCCGGGATGACGGGGTTGACCTTGCCGGGCATGATCGACGAGCCGGGCTGCATCGGCGGGAGGTTGATCTCGTTGATCCCCGCCCGCGGACCCGACGAGAGCAGGCGCAGGTCGCTCGCGATCTTCGACAGCTTGATCGCCAGCCGCTTCACGGCCGACGAATACATCACGAACGCGCCGGTGTCCTGGGTGGCCTCCACAAGGTTCGCGGCCAGGACGACGTCGAGGCCGGTGATCCGCGCCAGGTGGGCCGTCACCTTGTCCGCGTAACCCGGCTCCGAGTTGATCCCGGTGCCGATAGCGGTCGCCCCCATGTTCACTTCCAGGAAGAGCCGGGCGTTCTGCTCGAGGCGCTCCACCTCCTCCTCCAGCGTCACGGCGTAGGCCTCGAATTCCTGGCCCAGGGTCATGGGGACCGCGTCCTGAAGCTGGGTGCGCCCCATCTTGAGGACCCGGGAGAACTCCTCCCCCTTTTTCCGGAAGGCGTCCACCAGGGCGCCGAGCACCGCCACCAGCTTCCGGTTGGAGTTGTAGAGCGCGACCTTGACCGCGGTGGGGTAGGCGTCGTTGGTCGACTGCGACAGGTTCACGTGGTTGTTCGGGTGGCAGTGGTCGTAGTCCCCTTTTTCACGCCCCAGGAGTTCCAGGGCGCGGTTGGCGATCACCTCGTTGGCGTTCATGTTGGTCGAGGTGCCCGCGCCCCCCTGGATCATGTCGACCACGAACTGGTTGTGATATTTTCCGTTCCGGATCTCGCGGCAGGCGGCGACGATGGCGTCGCGGAGTCCGGGCCCGAGCAGTCCCAGCTCGAAGTTCGCCTCGGCCGCCGCTTCCTTCACCATCGCCAGCGCCTGGATCAGCGTGGGAAAGAAACTGAGCGTCACCCCCGAGATGTTGAAGTTCTCCACCGCCCGCAGCGTCTGGATGCCGTAAAACGCCTCCCGGGGCACCTCGCGGTCGCCGAGCAGGTCGTGCTCCGTGCGCATGCTGCCCGACTCGTACTGCGCGGTGTAGCCGAGGATCCGCGTGTTGGCGTTGCGCATGCGCCGGGAAATGACGCGGGTGATGTTCGCCAGGATCTTCAGCGTGGTCCCGGGGTTGGTCCGGAAGAAGTCGCGATGGATGTCAAGCAGCGTCGTCCGGCCCACCGCCCGGGCGGAGGTGGAATGGAGCGAATCCTCCTCCCAGATCCCTTCGCCGATGAAATCCCCCTTCCCGAGCAGGGCCAGCCTCACCTCGATCCCGTAGGGGTCGTTCTTGAACAGCTCCACCTCCCCTTCGTAGATGACGAAGATGTCCTCCCGCGGGCTGTTCTCACTGAACAGGAGGTCGCCCGGTACGCACCGCTTCTCCCGGACACCTTCGGCCAGGTCGCGCAACTCCCCGTCACTGAGGTTCTTGAAAAGCTCGATCCCCTTGAGGAACCTGGAGATGTTCTCTTTTTCCATGATCGTCCCCCTTCTGCCGGTTTTCCCGGATTGATTGTACACCAGCCGGGGGAAAAGGGCATCGTCGGTGGGCGCCCCCGCGGCGGCCGCGATTTGCTACAATAAAGGCAAACGGGAGGGAGGGCTTCATGCGGATACTGAACCGGGTTTACGGGACGATTTTCCTCTTCGGGCTGCTTGCGGCCCTGGGCGGGAGCGCCTGCGCCGGACGCGTGGCCCATGTTCCCGTGTCGGAGGAGGCGATCCGGCGCGCACAATTCGCCCTCAAGGAGGGGGACCAGGCCTTCGCGCGGCGGGATTACTACGCCGCCCTGATCCGCTACCTCGAGGGCTCCAGACACAACCCCAACAGCGAGGTGATCGCCAACCGACTCGGAGTCACCTACGCGACACTGGGGTTCTACGACCGGGCGGAGGAGACGTTCCGGCGCGCCGTGGGACTCAACCCCAAATTCGCCCAGGGCTACAGCAACCTCGGGTCGGTCTACTTTCTCAAGAACAACCTGCGCCGGGCGGAACGGAACCTTAAAAAGGCGATCCGGCTCGACAACGGGGCAGCGTCCTTTCACCTCAACCTCGGAACCCTCTACCTGGAGAAAAACCAGGTCGCGCAGGCGATGGAAGAGTGGCGCCGCGCGTTCGAACTCGACCCCCTCTCCCTGTCCGGCAGCGGCGCCGTGAACCTTTCCCGGGGGGGGCGCGTCTCCCCCGGGGAGAGGGCGTACATGATCGCCCGGCTCTATGCCCGGCAAGGGAATATGGAGCTGGCGCTCCGGAATCTGCGCCAGGCGATCGAACTCGGTTTTTCCGACACCAAAGCCATCCGGAAGGAACCCGACTTCGAACCGCTCCGGCAGGACCCCCGCTTCACGGACTTCGTAAGAAGCCTGGACACCCTGACTCAGCTTCAGGACAAAGGGGATATCGGGTCCGCCGCCCCGTAGTCTCAATGGGGCCGGTCTCCACCGGCCCCATTTCGAGGGCTGCGTCCGCTGCCGCGGGCAAGTCGGGCGCGCGGCCGCCCGGGGAGAGCGCCAAGGCCGCCACAACGGTATCGACATGCCCCAGACATCCATCGCTCTGCGCGCCCCTGCCAAGCCAAACCCGCAAACCCGACCTCCCGGGGCGCATTGACTCCCCCCCCCCTATCTGATAGGTTATGCTGTTCATATCCTCTGGAGAGTGTCTCCAATGTTCAGTGCGATCCTCACCAAAATCATCGGCAGCAAAAACGACCGGGACCTGAAGGCAATAGCCCCCATCGTCGAACACATCAACGCGCTCGAACCGGAAATGGCCGCCCGGTCGGACGCGGAGCTCCGGGAGCTGACCCCCCGGTTCCAGGAGCGCCTGGCCGCGGGGGAGACGCTGGACGACCTGCTCCCCGAGGCTTTCGCCGCCGTCAGGGAGGTGTCCAAGCGGACTCTCGGCATGCGCCATTTCGACGTGCAGCTCGTCGGCGGCGTAGTGCTGCACCGCGGCAAGATCGCGGAAATGAAGACGGGAGAGGGGAAGACGCTGGTGGCCACCCTGCCCGCCTACCTGAACGCGCTGGAGGGGAAAGGGGTCCACGTCGTCACCGTCAACGATTACCTCGCCGCGCGCGACTCCGAATGGATGGGGAAGATCTACCGCGCCCTGGGCCTGACGGTCGACTGCATCCGGCACCCGCTCAGCGACCAGGAGCGCAAGACGGCCTACGCCGCCGACATCACCTACGGCACGAACAACGAGCTGGGGTTCGACTACCTGCGCGACAACATGAAGTACGACCTGTCCGACTGCGTCCAGCGCGGGTTCCACTACGCCATCGTCGACGAGGTCGACTCCATCCTGATCGACGAGGCCCGGACACCGCTGATCATCTCCGGCCCGGCCGAAGAGTCGACGGACAAGTATTTCAAGGTGGACCGCATCGTCCCCAGGCTCCAGCGCGACATCGACTTCCAGATCGACGAAAAGGCCCGCACGGTAAACCTGACCGAGGAGGGGGTGGAGAAAGCCGAGAAGCTGCTGGCGGTGGGGAACCTCTTCGAACCGCAGAACATGGACTGGGTCCACCACACCTACCAGGCCCTGAAGGCCCACCTCCTCTTCAAACGAGACGTCGACTACATGGTCAAGGACGGGGAAGTCGTCATCGTGGACGAATTCACCGGCCGGCTCATGCCCGGGCGGCGCTACAGCGACGGGCTGCACCAGGCGCTGGAAGCCAAGGAAAACGTCAAGGTCGAGCGCGAGAACCAGACTCTGGCCACCATCACCTTCCAGAACTATTTCCGGATGTACAAGAAGCTGGCGGGGATGACGGGGACCGCGGAGACCGAGGCGGCGGAGTTCTACAAGATCTACAAGCTCGAAGTCAACGTCATCCCGACCAACCGGCCCCTCATCCGCGAGGAATACCGTGACGTCGTCTACCGGACCGAGCGCGAGAAGTACAACGCCGTCGTCGAGGAGATCAAGGAGCTGTACGGGAATGGGCGCCCGGTGCTCGTCGGAACCATCTCCATCGAGAAATCGGAGAAGCTGAGCGCGCTGCTGAAAAGGCAGTCGATCCCCCACGTCGTCCTCAACGCCAAGTACCACGCCAAGGAGGCCGAGATCGTAGCCCAGGCAGGGCGCAGGAAGGCGGTGACGATCGCCACCAACATGGCCGGCCGCGGCACCGACATCCTGCTGGGGGGGAATCCCGAATCTCTCACCCTGCAGTCGTTGCGGGAAAAGGGGCAGGACCCGGCCCAGGTCCCGCCCGAGGAGACCGAGAAGATCCGGCGGCACTGGGACGAGGTCTGCACCCGGGAGCGCGAGGAAGTCATCGCGGCGGGGGGGCTGCACATCCTCGGCACCGAGCGGCACGAATCGCGCCGCATCGACAACCAGCTGCGCGGTCGCTCGGGGCGGCAGGGCGACCCCGGGACTTCCCGCTTTTACCTGTCCCTCGAGGACGACCTGATGCGGATCTTCGCCAGCGACCGCGTCTCGGGCATCATGCAGTCGCTCGGGATGGAGGAGGGGATCCCGATCGAGAGCAAGCTCATCACGCGCCAGATCGAACGGGCCCAGAAGCAGGTGGAGGCGCGCAATTTCGAGATCCGCAAGCACCTGCTCGAGTACGACGACGTGATGAACAAGCAGCGGGAGGCGATCTACAGCATCCGCCGCGAGCTGCTCGAAGGGGTGGAACAGCGCGGCTACATCCTGCAGCTGGCCCAGGACATCCTCGAAGACATGCTCGACAGCTTCACCCCGCGGGACAAGGCGCCCGACACCTGGGACCTGGAGGGGCTGCGCGTCGCGGTGGGAAACCAGTTCGGCTTGAACCTGAACGACCTGGGGATCGACCTCGGCCAGGCCGCCTACCCGGACCTGGCCGGGGGGCTCACCGACAGGGTCCGTTCCCTGTACGAGCAGAAGGAAAAGCGCCTGGGACCCGAATACCTCCGTTTCCAGGAGCGGATGATCATGCTGCAGGTGCTGGACATGCAGTGGAAGGACCACCTCTGGTCCCTCGACCACCTGAAGGAGGGGATCGGGCTGCGGGGCTACGGGCAGCGCGACCCGTTGATCGAATACAAGAAGGAGAGCTTCGACATGTTCGAGGCGCTCCGGACGAGGATCGAGGAGGAGACGATCCGCTTCCTCTACCTTTTCGAGCCGATCAGCCAGGAGGAGCACGACGCCCGGGAGCGCGAACGCGAGGAAGCGCGGCGCCGGCTCGAGCGCGAGCAGAAGGAGCAGCGCCTGGTCTACAGCGCCGGGGCCGACGGCCCCGCGGTCCCCGAGAAGCGGGAAGTGGCCAAGGTGGGGCGCAACGCCCCCTGCCCCTGCGGCAGCGGCAAGAAGTACAAAAAGTGTCATGGTGCGTCATAATCAGCCAATCTTTTCGATAAGCCGGTGAGCCTATGGTTAAAGAGATTGAGATCAAGGAAACCCTTACCTTCGACGATGTCCTTCTGGAACCCGCCTACAGCGATCTCCTCCCCTCCGAGGTGGAGATTTCCACGCGCCTGACGCGCAACATCACCCTGAACATCCCGCTGCTGAGCGCGGCCATGGATACGGTGACCGATTCCCGGATGGCCATCGCGATGGCGCAGCAGGGGGGGATCGGCGTCATCCACAAGAACATGACGGTCGAAAAACAGGCGGAGGAGGTCGACCGGGTCAAGCGCTCCGAGAGCGGGATGATCGTCAACCCCATCACCATGTCCCCCGACCAGAAGATCCACGAAGCGGTCGAGGCGATGAAGCACTACAGGATCTCGGGCCTCCCCATCACCTCCGGCGGAAAGCTGGTCGGCATCCTGACCAACCGCGACCTGCGCTTCGAGACCCGGCTCAACATCAAGATCTCCGAACTGATGACCAAGGAGAACCTCATCACCGTCCCGGTGGGAACGACGCTGGAGGAGGCCGAAAGCATCCTGCACCGCCACCGGGTGGAGAAGCTCCCGGTCGTGGACAGCAAGTACCGGCTCAAGGGGCTGATCACGGTGAAGGACATCCAGAAGAAGATCGCCTACCCGAACGCGTGCAAGGACCGGCTGGGCCGGCTGCGTGTCGGCGCCGCCATCGGCGCCACCGGCGACTTCATGGACCGCGCCGAGGCCCTGGGGAAGGCGGGGGTTGACGTCATCTTCATCGACACCGCCCACGGCCATTCCGCCCGGGTCATCGAGGCCGCCCGAATGGTCAAGAAGCGGTTGCCCGACATCGACCTCGTCGCCGGCAACGTCGCCACCGCCGAGGGGACGGCGGCGCTCATCAAGGCGGGCGCGGACGCCGTGAAGGTGGGGATGGGCCCCGGGTCGATCTGCACCACCCGCATCGTCAGCGGCGCCGGCGTGCCCCAGGTCACGGCCATCATGGAGTGCGCCCGGGCGGCCCACAAATCGGGCGTCCCCATCATCGCCGACGGGGGGATCAAGTTCTCGGGCGACATTTCCAAGGCGCTGGCCGCCGGGGGGGATTCCGTGATGATCGGCTCGCTGTTCGCCGGGACGGACGAAAGCCCCGGCGAGGTTGTCCTGTACCAGAACCGCAGCTACAAGGTCTACCGCGGCATGGGATCGCTCGAAGCCATGAAGGCGGGGAGCCGCGACCGCTACGGCCAGGAGGGGGCCTTCTTCGAGGGGAAGCTGGTGCCGGAAGGAATCGAGGGGATGGTCCCATTCAAGGGGAGCGTGGAAGTCATGATCCCCCAGCTGACCGGGGGGTTGCGCGCAGGCATGGGATATTGCGGCTGCCGGAGCATAGAGGAGCTGCAGACCAAGGCCCGGTTCATCCGCATCACCTCCTTCGGTCTCCGGGAAAGCCACGTCCACGACGTGCTGGTGACCAAGGAAGCACCGAACTACCGTACCGAGCTGTAGGGGGCCGGGGAGCGGCCCCGGAGCCCGGAAGGCCGCCGGAATAACATCGCTGGCACTGCGTGCCCCGGCCGATGTATGCTGGAGGACAATGGGTTTCCTAAAACCGCAGGCGCGTCCGGTTACGCTGGTTCCTCATGAGACCGCGCGCGTCCGACCGGGACGGGGAAGGGCGCGGCAACGGTCATTTCCGGCATCAATACGGGTGGACTATCGGTGAGCATCGGAATAGAGACTCTCAAATCCAAGCCCTTCATCGGGCAGGTGTTCCTGGAGCGCGGCCTCATCGACGCGGAAGAGCTGCGGACGGCCCTCGGGCTCCAGGCGGAATCGCGTGAAAAACTGGGCAAGATCCTGGTCGATCTCGGCTACGTTTCGGAAAAGGACTGCCTCGCCGTGGTGAGCGAACATATCGGCGTCCCCGCCGCCGGCGCCGCCGATTACCCGAAGGTGCCGGTGCTCGACGGGGTGCTCTCCTTCCGGTTTATGAAACTGTGCCGCTTCGTCCCGGTCGGCCTGGAAAACGGCCGCCTGGCCCTGGCGATGGCCGACCCGCTCGACGCCGCCACCCTCGACGCGGTGCGCCAGGCGACAGGGTACGAGCTGCAACCGCTGCTCGGCGCCGAAAGCGAAATCCTGGACGCGCTGGAAAATTACTACGGTTCCTCCGCCAGCACCCTGGGGAGGATCATCGAGGGGATCGACGAGGGGGAGATCGAAACCCTCTCCGACGAGATCGACGACATCGAGCAGCTGAAGGACCTGGCGAGCGAAGCCCCCGTCATCCGGCTGGTCAACCTCCTGATCTCCCGGGCGATCGAGAACCGGGCCAGCGACATCCACATCGAGCCGTTCGAAAAGGACCTCAAGGTGCGCTACCGGATCGACGGCATCCTCTACGACGTCGAATCCCCCCCGAAAAAGCTGAAGGCCGCCGTCATCAGCCGGATCAAGATCATGGCACGGCTCAACATCGCCGAGCGTCGGCTGCCCCAGGACGGGAGGATCAAGCTCAAGGTCCTCGGCAAAGAGATCGACCTGCGCGTTTCCACGCTCCCCACCCTCTACGGGGAGAGCGTCGTGATGCGCATCCTCGACAAGAGCAACACCGACCTGTACGACATCCGGCGCCTCGGCTTCCCCGAAGATTCGCTCCGTACCTTCGAGGCCCTCATCCGCCGCCCCCACGGGATCTTCCTGGTGACCGGGCCGACCGGCAGCGGCAAGACCACGACGCTGTACAGCGCGCTCTCCACCATCAACCTCCCCGACAAGAAGATCATCACCATCGAGGACCCGATCGAATACCAGATCGAGGGAGTGAACCAGATCCACGTGAACCCGCAGATCGGGCTCACCTTCGGCACCGGCTTGCGCCACATCGTGCGCCAGGACCCCGATGTCATCATGGTGGGGGAAATCCGCGACCTGGAGACGGCCAGGATCGCCATCCAGGCGGCGCTGACGGGGCACCTCGTCTTCTCTACCCTGCACACCAACGACGCGCCGAGCGCCATCACCCGCCTGATCGACATGGGGGCGGAGGATTACCTGATCGCCTCCTCGCTCCTGGGCGTGCTGGCCCAGCGCCTGGTCCGTGTCATCTGTCCCCACTGCAGGACGGAGATCCACCCGGTGCCCGAGATGCTGGAGGATATCGGCTTCCGCCCGGGGGGAATCCCCGGGGCGCCCGACCGTTTCTACGAGGGGCGCGGCTGCGACCACTGCAGCAACACCGGCTTCATCGGCCGGATGGGGATTTACGAATTGATGGAGATCAACGACGACATCCGCAAGATGACGATCGGGAGGGCGGATGCCGGCCAGATCCGGAAAAAGGCCATCGAAAACGGCATGCGGTCGCTCCGGGAAGACGGCTGGCTCAAGGTGCGCCGCGGGGTGACGAGCCTGTCGGAGGTGCTCCGCGTCACCCAGGAGGAAGCATGACCTTCCGGCCCGCCACGACCGGCCGGTAAGCGGGGGACCTATGCCGTCATACAGCTATCGCGCCAGCACCATGGAGGGGAAGATCGTCGAGGGTTCCATGGAATCCGCCGACGAAGGGACCGTGGCCATGAAGCTCCAGGAGATGGGGCTTCTTCCCATCCGCATCGGGGCCGCGACGCGCCCCTCCGCCCTGACGCGCGAGGTGGAGTGGCCCTGGAAAACGCGCCGCATCCACCCCAGGGACCTGCTCGTGTTCACCTCCGAACTCCGGACCCTGGCCCACGCGGGCTTCCCCCTCGACCGCAGCCTGGCCATCCTGGGCCAGCTGGCTGAAAGCCCGGCCATGGCCGAGGTGATCCAGAACGTGCTCAAGGAGGTCAAGGGGGGACGCTCGTTCTCCGAGGGGCTGGCCCGGCACCCGGAGGTGTTCCCAAAGGTGTACGTCAGCATGGTGAAGGCGGGCGAAACCGGGGGGGCGCTCGACGAGATCCTCGCCCGGCTGGTCGACTACCTGGAATCGGGGGCGGAGCTCCGCTCCTACATCCTCGGCGCCATGATTTACCCCGCTCTGCTCTCGGTGGTGGGGCTGGCGAGCGTCGCCCTCCTGACCGTCTTCGCCGTCCCCCGGTTCGCAAGCATCTTCCACGACATGGGGTTGCCCCTCCCGCTGCCGCTGGCCGTCCTCGGCGGCCTGGGGAACCTGGTCTCCGGGTATTGGTGGGCGGCGGTGCTCGCGGCCGTCGCCGCCGCGTGGTGGCTGCGGAAGTTCCGCGCCGGCGAGAAGGGGCGGCTCCAGTGGGACCGCTGGCTCCTAAGGCTCCCGCTGGTCGGCGGCGTGCTGCGCAAGATCGAGGTGGCCCGCTTTTCCCGCACCCTGGGGACTTTGCTCCACGGGGGGGTGCCGCTCCTGCAGGCGATGACCATCGTGCGCGATGTCGTCGGCAACCGGAGCATCGCCAAGATGATCGATCCGATCCGCAACGGCATCAAGAAGGGGGAGGGGATCGCCCAGCCGATGAAGCAGAGCGGCGTTTTCCCCCCGCTGGCCATGCACCTGGTGGAGGTGGGAGAGGAATCAGGGAAACTGGACGCCATGCTCGTCGAGGTCGCCGACATCTACGACCTCGACGTCCGCAGGAGCGTCAAGAGAATCATCGCGTTTTTCGAACCGGCGCTCATCCTGCTGATGGGCATCATCATCGGGACCATCGTGGTCTCCATGCTGCTGGCCATCTTCAGCATCAACGACATACCGTTGTAGCGATGCGCGCCGGGCAGGGAACGGACAGGGAGGTTGAGATGCCGGGAAGATCGAAGAAGCCGGGGCCGGAAGCGGGGTGGTCGCTCATCGAGCTGATCGTCGTGCTGGTGATCCTGGGGCTGCTGGCCGCGGTGGTGGGGCCGAAGGTGTACGACAAGCTGGCCAGGAGCAAGGACCAGATCGCCATAATCCAGGTCGGCGAACTGGAGCAGGCACTGAACCTGTTCGCCTTCGAAATCGGCCGGTACCCCGACACGAGCGAGGGGCTCCAGGCCCTGGTGCAGAACCCGGGCGGCATCGACACCTGGAAAGGCCCCTACCTGACCAAGGGGGTGCCCCGGGACCCCTGGGACCGGCCTTACACCTACCTCTGCCCGGGCCAGCACGGCGATTTCGATCTCTGCTCCGCGGGAGCGGACGGGACTGAAGGAACCGATGACGACATCTGCAACTGGAAATAGGATGCACACGGAGGGGGGCGGGGAACGGGGGTTCAGCCTCCTCGAACTCGTCATGGTGCTTGTCATCCTGGCCGCAGCCGTGGCCGTCTCCTACCCCTCCTTCACCCGGGGCTCGGCTTCCGTGGCGTTGCGCGCCGCGGGGCGCGACGTCCTCAACACCTTCCGGCACGCGCGCGAGAAGGCGGTCACGGAACAGGCCCGCCTGCACCTGGCGATCGACCGGGAACGGGGGGAACTGGTCCTCGCGGACGCCGCCGGGCGGGAGGCGGGGCGCTACACCCTTCCCGGCGAGGTCGAAATCGAGCGCCTCGCGCTCGGGGACCGGGAAATTCATGAACGGGGGATGGTCGTGCGCTTCCTGCCGAACGGGAGTTTCGAGGAAGCCAGGGTGGTGCTGAAATCGCGCACCGGGTCGCGCCTCTCGATCGTCTCCGACCCCGGGCAGGGGCGCGCGCGCATCGAACCGGGCCCGCCGGAGGTTTTCCCATGACCCGCCGCACGCGCGACGCCGGGGGATTCACCCTGCTCGAGGTCGTGGTGACGCTCACGATCCTGGCCCTTGGAGTGTCGCTCGTGCTCTCCCTGATGTCGGGCTCGCTGGGGAACATCCGCAAGGTGCAGTCCCGGACCCGCATCGTGGAGCATGCGCAGACGGTCATGGAACTGGCGCTGCTCGACGAGGCCATCCAAGGGGCGACGGCGTTTACGGGCGACTTCGCCGACGGCACCCGCTGGTCGGTCCAGGTGGAGGAACAGGCGCCCGACACGGCCGGGGGAACGGACCCCGGGGCGCTCGAACGGATGCCGGTGCGGCTGCTGCGCTACCGGGTGGAGATGTTCGCGCCGGGCTCGGGGGCCCCCGAGTTCGGACTCGAGACGCTGAAACTGGTGACCACCGCCGAAAACCTCCCCGCCGCACCGGTTCAGCCATGACAGGAACCATGGAAGGACGGACGGAAGGGACGCGCGCGGATTCGGGATTCACCCTGCTGGAACTGATCGTCGCCCTCACGCTCATGACCCTGATGGCGGTGGCGCTGTGGGCCGTCTTCAGCATCAGCCTCCGCTCCTGGTCCACGGGTACCAACCGGATCGAGTCCGCCGGGCGGCACCGCTACGTCATGGACGCCACCCGAAAGCAGATCGCTTCCGCCTACCCCGTCGGGGCGCCCGGGAACGTCACGAATGCGGGTGGTGTGCCGCCGGCCGCCGAGCAGGGCGCCTCCGCCCCGCTCTTTTTCGGAAGCAGGGACAGCCTGGTATTCGTGAGCCTCAACTCGCGCCGCTTTTTCGAGAGTCCCGGGCTGACGCTGGCCGCCTACCGGGCGGTCCCGGACGAGGAGGGGACGCTTGCCCTCGTCACCGGGGAGAGGCCCTACACCGGGGGGGAAGCCGACCCCGAGGCGCTCCCGGAGGGGAACCCGCTCTTCGAGGGCCTCGCCGAATGCATCTTCGAATATTTCGACCCCGGCACGGAGCCGGGCGCGGCCCGCTGGGTTCCGGAGTGGGACGGGAGCGCGGCGGGCACCCTGCCGGCCGCCGTCCGCCTTACCCTGGTGTCCCCCGACAGCGGGAGCGGGCGGCTCGAACGGCAGATGGTGATCCCCATCCGCGCCCGCGACACGATCACCGCCCCCGTCGTGCTCAACCCCTTCGCCGAGGGGGGGTTGCGGGGAAGGCGGGGCGCCATGCAGGGGGGACCGCGGGGCGGGACGCAGGGGGGGCAGCGGGGCATGATGCGGGGCGCCATGCCGAAAGGAGCACCCGAGGGGACGCCCGAGGGGAGGCGGGGCGGGAGACGGGGAATGGGAGGACGTCCATGACCATGGAAAACACCCGCCCGGCCCCCGGGATCCCGGTCGACGCCCCCTCTCCCCGCGGCCGCTCCCACGCACAGGAGGGGGTCATCCTGATCGGGCTTCTATGGATCCTGACGGCGCTCGGGGTGATCGCCCTGAGCTTCGCCCGGGAGAGCTTCGTGGAGGTGACCGCCGCCCGCAACATGCAGTCGATGGAAAGGGCGGGCTTTGCGGCCCGGGCCGGAATCGAGACCGCCGTCTACCGCCTGCTGGCCCGACAGTATGCCCGCTCCGCACAACCGGCCGACTCGATGCAGGAGCCGGACCCGATCGAGGCGGGCCGCCTCGAGGGGAGTTTCGCCGGGAGTGTCTACAAGGTGGAGATCCAGGACGAATCGGGCAAACTCAACGTCAACCTGGTCTCAGAAGCCCAGCTTGCGGCGTTGATTGAGGCCGCCGGCATCCCCCAGCCGGACTCCGGGATCATCCTCGAATCGATCCTGGACTGGAAGGACCAGGACACGGCGCACCGGACCAACGGGGCCGAGGACGACTATTACCAGTCCCTCGATCCCCCCTACCGGGCGAAAAACGGGAGGATCGACACGATCGAGGAGCTCCTGCTGGTGCGCGGCGTCACGCCCGATTATTTTTACGGCCGCTACGAGAAGGGACCGGACGGAGCCCCGGTGTACCGCATCGGCCTGGCGCGGCTCCTGACCGTCTATTCCACGCGCGGGCAGGTGAACGTCAACCACGCCCCCCTGCCCGTGCTCCTGTCCATCCCCGGGATACCGGAGGACGCGGCGCGGGCGATTTACGAGCAGCGGAAGATCCGGCCGTTCCGGAATATCGCCGAGATGAGAAACTCCATCCCCTTCCCGGTCGGGACCTGGGGGGCGCAGCTCACCACGGCGCAGACCGGCGTCTTCACCCTCACGGCGGAGGCGCGCGAAGAAAACAGTAAGGCGCGCAGGGTCATCCGCACTATAATCAGTCTCAGCCCGGGCGCGAAGGCACCCTACCGGACGTTGTACTGGAATGAAAATGTATCCGATTACGAAAGCATGACGCCATGATCTACCTGAGGACCGGCATAGGCATCGAACCGCGGGGTAACGATCTCGTGATCGCCTCGCTGGAGGGGAATTTTTCCGCGGGGACCTTCACCCATTTCGCGCGCATCACCGATTACGCCACCCGCCCCTCCGACGAGGTGCGGCGCGAGATCCACCGGTTCTTCCGCGAAAAGGGTCTCGGGAGGGACAACGTCGTGTTCGGGATTCCCCGCCGGGAGGTGCTCCTGCGGCAGATCGACCTCCCCGCCGAAGTGAAGGACGACCTCCGGCAGGTCCTCGCCTACCAAGTCCAGTCCTACGCCCCCACGGACGAGGAAAGCTACTGTTTCGACTACCTCCCGCTCGACGACGACGCCGGCGCCCGGAGGATCGCCCTGCTGCTGGTCATGGTCCGCAGGAGCGTGGTGGACGGCTACCTGCGACTGCTGGCGGGCTTCGACATCCACCCCGTAGCGGTGGTCCCGGCTTCGATCGGCCTCGCCAACCTCTTCCTGGCCGGCTCCCGGGGCGCGGAGCACCAGACCTGCCTGCTGGCCGACTGCGGATCCGGGCGCCTGGAAATCCTGGCGCTCCGGGGGGGCAAATTCGTCTACAGCAGGGAGGCCACCAGGGAAAACGGCCTGGACTGGGGCGACCTGTTCGTGGGAGAGGTTTCCGAGGCGCTCTCCGAGATACGGCTCGGCCCCGGGCAGACGGTCGACCGGATCGTCCTGACCGGGGAATCGGCCGCCGTGGTCGGCGAGGAGATCCGGGCCCGCATTCCGAACCGCGAACTGCTCGAGGAATCGCTGCGGATCTCCGCCCGGCTCGAAACCCGGGCCCGCCTCCGGGAGGCCGCCGCGGCGCTGGGACTGGCCCAGACCGGCAGCGCGCGCAACCCGGCGCTCCGGGTCAACCTCCTCCCCGCGGAGATCCGCCGGCGGCGGCTGCGCTGGGCCCACATCCCGGCGGCGATCCTGGGGGGCGTCATCCTCCTCCTGCTCGTGGCCCTGGCCCTGCGGCCGATCGTACAGAACCGGATCCTCTCCTCCACCCTCGACAGGGAGATCGAGGCGCTCGAGGGCCCGGTCGGACGGGTCAAGGCGCTCGAGCGCGAGGCGGCTCTACTGGAGCAGAAGGCCGAGAGCATGGAGGAGCTCCTCTCCTCCCGGGACCGGAACCTCGAGGTTCTGCAGCAGCTGACGCTGATCCTCCCCTCCGACACCTTTCTGACCAGCTACAGCAACCGTGACGGCACGATCCAGCTGGTGGGGCTGAGCGGATCCTCTTCGGAGCTGATCCCCCTGCTGGAGAGATCCCCGCTCCTGCGCGACGTCACCCAGAAGGGGACGATCTACCGCGACACGCAAACGGGCCGGGACCGGTTCACCTTCGAAGCGAAACTGGAGAACAAACCGTGAAGCTGAACGCCAGAGAAAAAAAGGTCCTCCTTGCCGGCGCCGTCGTCGCCGTCGCGATCGGCCTTTTCCACTTCTTCACCTCCCAGGTGCCGGACCGCGGGAAGCTCGCCGGGGACGTGGAATTCAAGAAGCGGATGCTGCTCGCCCAACGCGAAGTCCTGAGCCGCGAGGACAACGCCGGGCAGCGGGCCGGGCAGTACGGCCGGCGCCTGGAGCTGGCGCGCACGCGCCTCCTCCCCGGGGACAACTCGAGCGTGGCGAGCGCCGAACTGCAGAAGGTGCTCATGGATTTCGCAAACCAGAGCGGGGTGGAGATCACCCAGAAGAACACTCTCCCGGAGAGGGCGCTCCCGGACAACCCCGCGGTCACCCGGGTGTCGGTCCGTATTGAAACCCGCTGTGACCTCGAGCAGCTGGTGAACTTTTTGACCGCCATCGAAAATTACGATAAGTTTCTGAAAGTCGAGGAGCTGGTCATCAACAGCTTCCGCATTCAGCGCAGGTACGAGATCCGACCCAGCCTGACCGTCACGGGCTACATCGGGTCCCGGAGCCCGGAGCCGGCGGCAGGCTCCGCACCGGAAACCGCCGCCCGCCTCGAGCTCCCTGCAGATCCGGAAGCAGGACCGGAGCAATAGGAACAGATAATGGCAAAAAGGTGGATTGCGATTAACGCGCTGTTGATTGCCTGCGCGCTGCTGCTCGGTTGGCAGCTCCGGGCCTCGATCCTTCGCTTCGCCGCCGACCACGACCCGGCACGGATCCGGCCCGCCGCGGAGCGCCGCCCGGCGGACCAGGGGAAGGCCGTGGTCGCGCCGCAGCCGGAGGGGGACGCCGAATCCGCCGATTTCTCCGTGATCCCGGAGCGGACCATTTTCTCCGACACCCGCAGCCTCGCCGAACCGCAGCAGGCCGTCCCCCAGCAGGCACCGCAGCTGCAGCCGAAACCTATCCTGGTCGGGGTCACCATCGCGGGGGACCAGCGCCGGGCGCTCATCATCGATCCCGGGACGCCGTCCCGGGAGGGGAGACGGACCGAATCGAAGCGGATCGGGGACGTCTACCGCGGATTCCGGATCACGGAGATCGCGCCGGCCTACATCGTGCTCGAAAACAACGCACGCAAGGAGATCATCCCCCTGCACGAGGGCTCCAAGGGGGCCCAGGCTGGGAAGACGCCCATCCTGTCCACCCGCGTCGTCTCCTTCGGGGGCGGCGCAACCGCGGGCGGCACGCCGATCACGGTGCAGGCGGCGGGGGGCGGGACCCAGGGGCGGACAGCCGTTCCCGCCGCCCCGCCCGCGGCGCCCCAGGCACGGACACAGACCATCGCCCTGCCGGGGGCCGTCGCGGGACGGCCGGCGGCCGCCCCGCCGCAGGAGCCGAGCGCCCCAAAGGAGCAGGCGCAACCCCCGGCTCCGCCGCCTGGTCCGGGGGGAAGCCGCATCATTCGGACCCCGTTCGGCGACATCGTCCGGCCGGACCAGAACTGACCTGCGGCCGGCCGGGAACGGACGCCGTACCGATTTTGCATACAGACGCGCTCATGGAGAGGAAAGCTTAAATGGCCACACGCATCGGGAGATCCTGGAGTTTTACGATTATCATCTGCACGTCCCTGATCCTGGGCACCCTCTACTCCGCAGGATGGGCGGTCCAGGAGCCGGACCGGCCTCCCACGTCGGAAAGCCAGCGCCGGGAGGCGATCGAGCGCCTGCGCCAGCAGATGCAGCGCACCCCGCCGGCGGCCCAGCCTTCCGCGGCGCCTGCCAAAGCGGCGACCCCCAGCCCGCCGACGGCGCCGGTGCCCGAAGCCGCAAGGATCCGCACCACGGGCGGCGGGCAGAAGGTCACGCTCAATTTCGACAACCTCCCGCTGTACGATTTCGTCAACCAGGTCGGCGCCATCCTGGGGCTGACGCCCATCGTGATCGACTCGGACGTCCGCGGGAACGTAAACCTCGTGAGCGCCTCCCCGATGGCGCGGGAGGATCTCTTTCCCCTCTTCAACCTGATCCTCAAAAGCAAGAACGCGGCCCTCGTCGAGCAGAAGGGCATCTACCAGGTCGTCCCCATCTCCTCGGCCCTGAAGAGCGGCATCGACATCATCGAACAGCTCCCCGCACCCGGGGAAGCGCCCGCGGCGCAGCCGTCCGGGCCGGACGCCCCGAAGGAAATGCTGGCCGTCCCCTCCTCAGCCCGGGCCGCCGACGACTCCGCCCCGCGGCTGATGACCCACGTCATCCGCGCCGAATTCGTGCCGGTCAAGGACCTGATCGAGCCGATCAAGCTCTTCATGACCGAGGGGGGCGTGATCATGCCCTACGAGCGGCTGAACATGCTGATCCTGACCGACTACTCCGACAGCGCCGCCAAGGTGCTCGAAATCATCCGGATGCTCGACAGCAACTACCTCGATCCCGACCTGGTGGAACTGGTCAAGGTCGAGAACAACTCCTCGGCGGACGTGGCCGAGGACCTCGCGAAGATCTTCGGGAGCGGCGCCAAGGACGCAGCCACGGGGATCTCCTTCGCCTCGCTGGACCGCATGAACACCATCCTCGTCATGGCCAGCAGCAAGCGGGGGCTCGAAGAGGTCAAACGCTGGATCCGGGAACTGGACGCCACCTCGGGGAAGAAATTCCAGACCTTCGTCTACGTCGTCCAGAACTCGACGGCGTCCAACATCGCCATGATGATCTCGGCCCTCTTCGGCGGCGAGGAATCGTCTGCAACCACGGCTTCCACCCCGACAACGGCGCAGCAACAGGGGGCCCAGGGGAGCGCCCCCCTCTCCTCCCGGCCGAGCGCATTCGGGTCCTCCTCCCCGGGCCGCACCGGCAGCCAGGGCTTCAGTTCCGGGGGGTATGACGACGGTTACATGGGGAGCGGCTCCTTCGGGAGTTCCCAGCGCCTCGGCCCCCAGCTCAACGTCTCCCGTTCGATCACCTCCCAGATCCTGCGGGGGGGCACCTTCAGCGGGCTGCAGGACATCGTCCGCCTGGTGGTGGACGATATCAACAACTCCCTCATCATCCAGTCCACCCCCGCGGACTATGCCTACATCTCCGAGACCATCAAGAAGATGGACGTGCTCCCGCGCCAGGCCATCATCGACGCCCGGATCTTCGAGGTGGACCTGACCGACGACCTGAGCTTCGGGGTCAACGCCGAACTGCAGGCCCGCACCGACGGGAACATGACGACGGGCGGCATCTCCCCCACTTCGGGCAAGCTGTCGGCCAACACCTTCGCCTTCATCGGCAATTCGCGCCAGATCATGCTCGCACTGGAAGCCCTGCGCACCAAGACCCGGGTGAAGATCCTGGAAGCCCCGTCCGTGCTCGCACTCGACGGCACGCAGGCGAGCATCATCGTGGGGAGCGAGGTCCCCTACCCGGCCGGGAGCTTCACCACCACCGCCGGGAGCACCACCAACGTGCAGTACCGCGACACCGGCATCTCCCTCATCGTCGTTCCGCGGATTTCGGCCTCCGGGTCGGTGACCCTGGACATCACCCAGGAGGTCAGCAGCATCGGGGCCGGCATCGAGTTCGGCGACGGGCAGACGGCCCCCACCTTCTCCAAGACCAACGTCATGACCACCCTGTCGGTCAAGGACGGGGAGACGGTGGCCATCGCCGGCCTCATCCGCGACAAGAACAACGTGTCCCGCGGCGGCATCCCCTTCCTTTCGGACATCCCCATCATCGGCAGCCTGTTCGGCGCCACCGTCCGGAAGAACTACCGCACGGAGCTCATCATCCTGATCACACCCCACGTCATCCGCACCGTAGAACGGTTCCAGGAGATGACGCAGGAGCTGAAGGACTCCCTGCGCAACGTGCGCCGGCTGGCGGACGAGAAGGATGAGGAAATGGTCCGCGACATCAGGGAAGCGCGCGAGGAACGCTACGACAAGGAGCAGAAGCGGATCAAGAAGATCAAGCCGGCCCGAAAAAATGAGGATTAGATTGCATCGACGGATCTGCCGGCCCAGGGCGGGATGCTTATGAGCGAGATCGTTTCGTTTCCCGGAGAGGGCGCGTCGAAAAAGCTCGAGCGCGTGCAGTCGACCTACACCGTGCGCGAGATCAGCCGCCAGTTCGGGCTGAGCGAACATTTCATCCGGCGCTGGACACGCGAGGGGTTGGTGCGGGCGGCCGAGCCCGACGAGACCGGTGAGCTGCGTTTCGATTTCCAAGCCCTCACCCAGTTCCGCCGCGCGCGCGAACTGCGCAGCCGCGGCCTGAGCATGCGCCAGATCGAGGCCGAGCTGAACGGCCAGCTCAACCTCTTCCCCGAACGGAAGGGGATACTGATCCCGCTTCCGATCCGGATGAGCCCCTTCGAGGAAGCGCTGATCCTCCACGAACAGAACGACCCGCGCGCGGATGCGATGTACCGGCGGGCGATCGAGGAGGGGGAGTGCGTGCCTGACGCCTACTGCAACCTGGGGATCATGGCCTACGAGAAGAACGACATCCCCAAGGCGTTCGATCATTTCACCCGTTCGCTGCAGCACAACGAACGCCATTTCGAATCCCATTTCAACTTGGGGCACATCTACTTCGAGGCGGGGGACCTCCGGCTCGCCCGTCTGCATTACGACTTCGCCGCGGCGATCGAGCCGTGCAGCGCGAGCGCCCATTTCAACCTGGGCCTCATCGACGCCATGGAGGGGGACACCCCCGCCGCCGTCGCCTCCCTCAACCGGGCCCGGCGCTACGCGACCGAGGAGGAGATCGGGCAGATCGACGAAACCCTCGCCGGGCTGCAGAAGAACGCCGGGGACCCCGGCGCCCCGAGTGAGGCGGGCGTGAAGAAGGACGCGTGAACGCGACCATGAAGGCGATGGTGCTGGAATCCCCCGGCGGGGGTCTCCGGCTCATGCAGCTCCCCGTCCCCGGCCCCGGCGACACGAGCGCGCAGGACTTCGCGCTCCGGCTGGGGGCGGCGTGGGCGGGAGGCTCGCTGGAAACACCCCCGTAAGCGCTCGACGCGGCCTTGATTTTCGCGCCGGTGGGGGAACTCCTCCCCGCGGCCTTGCGCGACGGCCGCCTCGAGGGGGCGGCCGTCCTTACGATGCGCGCCTGAAAACCGGGGTCATGCTTCCCGGGGCAAGCCCCGGGCTTCCCAAACCCCGATCACTCTTCCCAGGGCAGGCCGGGCTTGCCGAAATGGCCGTAATTGGTCGTTTGCCGGTAGATCGGGCGCAGCAGCCGGAAGCGCTCGATGATTGCCGCCGGCCGGAAATCGAGCTCCTCCACGTACTTGACCGCAGCGAAATCGTCACCGGTTCCGAAGGTGTCGACCTTGACCGAGAGGGGCCGGGGCTTTCCGATGGCGTAGGAAACCTGGATTTCGGCGCGGCGCGCCATCCCCTTGCGGATGATCTGCCGGGCGATGTAGCGGCAGAAATAGGCGCCGCTGCGGTCCACCTTCGAGGGGTCCTTCCCGCTGAAAGCGCCGCCGCCGTGCCGTCCCGCCCCGCCGTAGGTGTCGACGATGATCTTGCGCCCGGTCACCCCGGCGTCGGCCGAGGGCCCGCCCAGGACGAAGCTCCCCGTGGGGTTCACGTGGAAGCGGATATCCTTGGAGTACCATTTCCCCAGGATCCGCGGGGCGAGGTCGTCGTTCACGTAGGCGATGATCCCCTCCCTGGAAATGGAAGGCTGGTGCTGCGGGGAAACGATGACGTCGGTGATGGCCACCGGCTTGTCATTCTCGTAGCGAACCGAAACCTGGGTCTTGCCGTCGGGGCGCAGCCAGGCGCATTTTCCGCTGTGACGGTCCGCGGCCAGGCCCCGGGCCAGGCTGTGGGCCAGCAGGATCGGCAGGGGCATCAGTTCGGGGGTTTCATCCGTGGCGTACCCGAACATGATCCCCTGGTCCCCCGCCCCCTGGTCCGATTCCAGGTTGGTGTCGATGTCGACCCCCTGGGAAATTTCCGGGGACTGCCGGGTCACGTATTGGTGCACCTGCACGCCGTCGGCGTTGAACGGGGTGGAGGGGTCGAGGTAGCCGATCTCGCGCACGGCCTGCCGCGCCACCGCCTCGTGGTCCACCTCGCCGGAGGAAGTGATCTCCCCCGCGATGATGACATGTTGTTCCTTGCACAGGACTTCACAGGCGACCCGGCTTTTCGGATCCTTCTCCAGATAGGCGTCCAGGATCGAGTCGGCGATATAGTCGCAAACCTTGTCCGGATGCCCCTCCGTAACCGACTCAGAGGTGAAAATGTAGGAACCGCTGGCTCGGGTCATCGTCATGAAAACACTCCTTTTCTCAAAATAGCCCTACTATTTTCTACTATTTCGGACGCAAGTCAAGAACGACCTCCCCCCCGGTCCGGGATCAGGATCGGGGGGATGCCGGGGGCAACCGGGAATTTTTATTCACTATCAAAATTGGACCTTTCCCGGAATCGGCGCGGCGCCGCGCCGCCGGTTGGGGTACACTTTCCCGGAACGGACACCCCAATCGATCCGGACGGCGGGACTTATGCGCACATTCACGCTCCGTTTGCTGTTGCTGGCGGCCCTCTGGCTGCCGACCGCTTCCGGGCTGCAGGCCCGGGACCTCCGCGACCCGGCCTTTGTCGCCCGGGCCCAGGAGGGGTTCGCCCACATCTTCAACCAGGACTACGCCCCGGCCCGCGCCCTCTTTCTCGGCCTGGAGCGCGATTACCCCGGCCACCCGGCGCCCCCCCTCTACCTGGCGTCGATCCACTGGCTGGAGGAGATGATGCGGCGCCAGGACCTCACCCTGGGCCGCTTCGTGTCCGCCGCCTACTTCGCCGGGAAGACCGACCTGGCCATGCCGGAGCGGGAGCGGGACGCGTTCCTGGGCGCAATCTCGAAAAGCGAAAGCCGCGCCGCGGCCATCCTGGCACAGGCGCCCGGGGACCGGGACGCGCGCTATTTCGCGGCCAGCGCGGCCGGGATGCGCGCCTCCTTCGCCGTCACCATCGACCATTCCCTGCGCGAGGCCTTCCGCAGCGGCCGGAAGGCCTTTACCCTGACCAGGGACCTGATCCGGGAAGACCCCGCCTACCACGACGCCTACCTCATCACCGGGGTCTATGAATATATCGCCGGCAGCCTCCCCTGGTACCTGAAATGGATGGCCGCCGTCCTCGGAATGGGCGGGGACCGCGGGCGGGGGTTCGACCAGGTCAGGGTGGCCTCGGAGCGCGGGGCAGTCGTGCGCAACGAGGCCACCCTCGTCCGGATGGTCCTCGAGGTGCGCGAAGGGCGCTATGGCCGGGGGCTGGAGCTCGCCCGCGCCCTGCACGCTGACTATCCCCGGAACTTCCTCCTGGCACTCTCGGTGGCGCAGATCGAGCAGCTGGCGGGGATGAGGGACGAGGCGGCGCGGACATTTCTCGAGATCGAGCGGCGGGCGGAGCAGCGGCAGCCCAACTACGACCGGATCCCGCTCCGGGAGTTCCGGTGCAGCCTCGCCACCCAGCTGATGTACATGGAGCACCACGACCTGGCCGCGGCGCGTTTCCGGAGCTGCCTCGCCGATCCACTGACGGGACCCGCGGAAAGAGCGCAGGCGCACCTCTCGCTCGGGAAGATCCACCTCTGGCTGCACCGCCCCGAGGAGGCGGCCCGGGAACTGCGGACAGTGCTCTCCCTGGCTGACACGGAGGGATCCCACCGCCAGGCCCGGGAACTGCTTAAAAGGCTGGAGAAGCGGTGACTATTTCCCGACCAGTCGCAGGGCGCGTTCCAGGACGTTGTCGACCGTAAAGCCGAATTTTTCGAACATGGTGTCGCCGGGGGCGGAGGCGCCGAAGCGGTCCAGGGCGATGATATCCCCCCCGTCCCCCACGTACTTGTGCCACCCCTGGCTGATCCCGGCCTCGACGGCGATCCGGGCGCGCACCCCGCGGGGGAGCACCCCCTCGCGGTACTCCTCCGGCTGGAGATCGAAGAGCTCCCAGCTCGGCATGGACACCAGGCGCACGGCGATCCCCTTCGCTTCGAGCCGCAGCCGTGCCTCGACCGCCAGCCCCACCTCCGAACCGCTGGCGATCAGGATCAGCTCCGGGCGGCCCCCCTCAGCCTCCGCCAGGACATAGCCCCCGCGTTCGAGGAGCGAGGCCGGGGCGTAGAGCGCGCGGTCGAGTACCGGCACGTCCTGCCGGGTCAGGACCAGCGCCACCGGGCGGCGGCGGTGCTCCACCGCGACGCGCCAGGCCTCGGCCGTCTCGTTGGCGTCCGCGGGTCGGATCACGACCAGGTTCGGGATGGCCCGCAGCGCGGCCAGGTGCTCCACCGGCTGGTGCGTGGGGCCGTCCTCGCCCACCCCGATGCTGTCGTGGGTGAAGACGAAGATGACGCCCAGTTCCATCAGGGCCGCCAGGCGCAAAGGCGGGCGCATGTAATCGGAAAAGACGAAGAAGGTGGCCGTGTAGGGGATCACCCCGCCGTGGGCCGCCATGCCGACGGCCGCCGCTCCCATGGCGTGCTCGCGCACGCCGTAGTGGATGTTGCGCCCTTCGTACCCCCACGGGCCTCCCGCCGTCCCCTGCAGGATCTCCGGCACGCTATCGGGGGGCTCGAAATCCCCCCCATTGCCGATGACGGTCTTCGTCGAGGGGTTCAGGTCGGCCGACCCCCCCATGAGCGCCGGCAGCACCGGGGCGATCGCGTTGAGCACCTTGCCCGAAGCCGCCCGCGTCGCCGTCCCCTTCGCGTCGGCGGCGAAGACGGGAAGGTGCCGCTCCCATCCGGCGGGCCGTTCACCCCGCATCGCCCGTTCGAACTCGCGCGCCTCATCGGGAAATTCGGCCGCGTAGGCCGCCATCCGCCGCCGCCAATCGATCGCCGCCTCCCTGCCGGCCTGGGCCGAACGGCGGAAGAACTCCACCACTTCGCCGGGGAGGAAAAACGGGGGCTCCTCGGGCCAGCCCAGGGCCCGCTTGGTCCGCTTGACCTCCTCCACCCCGAGGGGCGAGCCGTGCGCCTCGAAGGACCCCTGCTTGCCGGGGGACCCGTACCCGATCTCGGTCCGGACCAGGACCAGGGAGGGGCGCCCGGTTTCGGCCTTCGCCGCCGCGAGCGCCGCGGAGATCGCTTCCAGGTCGTTGCCGTCCCCGACCGTCACCGTATGCCAGCCGTAAGCCGCAAAGCGCGCGGCCCGGTCCTCGCCGAAGGAGAGGTTGGTGGTGCCGGCCAGGCAGATGCGATTGTCGTCGTACAGGCAGATCAGCTTGCCGAGCCGGAGGGTGCCGGCGAGCGAGGCCGCTTCGGCCGCCACCCCCTCCATCAGGTCGCCGTCCCCCGCCAGGACCCAGGTGGTGTGGTCGACGATGTTGTGTCCCGGGCGGTTGTAGCGCGCCGCCAGGTGGGCCTCGGCCATGGCCATCCCCACCCCGTTGGCCAGCCCCTGGCCCAGGGGCCCCGTCGTCACCTCCACCCCCGGGGTGTGGCCCCGTTCGGGATGGCCCGGGGTCCGGCTTCCCCACTGGCGGAAATTCTCAATCTCCCCGAGCGGAAGGTCGTAGCCCGTCAGGTGCAACAAGCTGTACAGGAGCATCGACCCGTGCCCGGCGCTGAGCACGAAGCGGTCGCGGTCCCACCATTCGGGGTCGGCCGGGTTGTGCTTCAGGAACCGGGTCCAGAGGACGTAGGCCATGGGAGCCGCGCCGAGAGGCAGCCCGGGATGGCCGCTGTTGGCCTTCTGGATCGCGTCGATGGCAAGGGTGCGGATGGAATTCACGCACATCCGGTCCAGGGTTGACGAGGAGGATGCCGCCGGCATGTCTGGGCTCATGAAAACTCTCCAAGGGTTGACGGGGAAACCGCAAGAACCTGCCAAAAGCCAAATGTAGATGGCGCCGGGGCCGATGTCAAACCAAACCATGGCGGAGCCGGGCCGGGAAAATCGTGCGCCGGCCGCAAACCCCCTGCTATTTCCGCGGCCGGGAAGTTATAATGTCACCCTCGCGAGGAGATCGGACATGCGCGTTGTGCTCGGTGCAGACCATGCAGGATTTGAGCTGAAACAGACCCTCGTGGCCCATGTCCGGGCCATGGGGCACGAGGTGACCGACGTCGGCACCCACAGCAGCGAGGCGGTGGATTACCCCGATATCGCCGAGGCGCTGGGAATGGCCGTCGTCCGGGGGGAGGCGGACCGGGGGATCCTGATCTGCGGCAGTGGAGTCGGCGCGGTGATCGCCGTCAACAAGATCCCGGGGATCCGCGCCGCCGTCTGCCACGACTGCTACTCCGCGCACCAGGGGGTGGAGCACGACGACATGAACGTCCTGGTGCTGGGGGCGCGCATCATCGCCGCCGCCCTGGCCCAGGATATCGTCTGGCTCTACCTGGGCGCCGAGTTTTCGCGCGATGAACGCCACCTGCGCCGGGTCGGCAAGATCCGGGAACTGGAAAACCGCTTTTCCCGCAATCCTTCGGAGCAGCCTAGCCCGCGGGCGTGAACTTCACGTCCCATTCGTGGACTTCCAGGCTGCGCGCCCCCGAGACCACGTAAGGGTCGCTCGCGGCGATCTTTTCCGCCTCACCGATCGAGGGGGCCATGTAAATCACCAGCCCGCCGGTGTTGTCGAGAAATTTCCCCCGGGCGAAGATCTCCCCGCGCTGCTCCCTTTCCGCCAGAAAGGCGACATGCTGCTCGCGGAACGTCCGGTTCTTCTCGGGGTCTTTCATCATCAGAAGCGCTGCGAAATACTTCATGGCATTCTCTCCGGATTCCCATTATCTGTTATATTCGTTCTTGGCGCCGAAACACCGGAAGATACTATAAGGGAACATGCACCGCCGGAGAACGCCAAAAATCGAGGAGGCCGAAGCTCACCATGCCAGCAAACACCCGTAAACCATCCCGCGTGCTGCGATGGGTCCTTGCGGCCGCGGTGCTTTTGGTCCTCATCGTCGCGGCGCTGCCGTTTCTCATCGACGCCGACCGGTTCCGACCCCAGGTCGAAGCCAAGCTGTCGGAGGCGCTGGGACGGCGGGTCACGATAGGCGCCATCCGCCTCTCGCTCCTCTCGGGCAGCCTCGCGGTGGATGACCTCGCAATCGGGGAAGATCCCGCTTTCGGCACGACCCCCTTTCTGACCGCCCGCTCCCTCAAAATCGGTGTCGAAATGCGCCCGCTCCTTTTCTCCCGGCAGGTGCGGATCACGGGCATCACCCTGGAACAACCGGCGATCCGCCTCATCGGCGGTCCCGACGGAAGTTGGAATTTTTCCGGCCTGGGGAGCGAGGGGGACACCGGACCGGAGCAACGGGCGGGGGAAGGGGAGCCGACGGATCTTCTCATCCGGAAGCTCGAGATCTCCGCCGGCCGCATCACCGTCATCAAGGGGGAGGGGAAGCCGTCGGTCTACGACCTGGTGGACCTGACCTCGCGCAACCTGTCCCATGCCGCCCCCTTCCCCTTCACCCTGACCGTCGCCCTCCCCGGCGGTGGGGATGCGCGCCTGCAGGGAACGGCGGGACCGCTCGACCGCACCGACAACGTGCGGACGCCGTTTACGGCCGAGCTGACCGTCCGGGACTTCGACATGGTCGGCTCGGGCCTCGTCCGGGAGGGTTCGGGGGTCAAGGGGCTCCTCGATTTCAAGGGGACCGCCTCCTCTGACGGCCGCATGGTCGAAAGCACCGGGAGCGCCACCGTCGAAGGGCTCCAGGTGGTTCCCGGGGGGAAGCCGGCCCGCAGCCCGGCCTCACTCAAATACCACCTGGATTACGACCTGGAGGCACGCCGGGGGGCTATGAAAGAGGTGCAGATCGGCCTGGGCAAGGCCGCGGCCACCCTGGCGGGGAGCTTTGACGCCGGCGGCAGGACGCCCGACCTGAACCTGAAACTGGGCGGCGCCCGCATGCCGATCGGGGAACTCGGGGAGTTTCTCCCGGCGCTCGGCGTGATCCTCCCCAAGGGGGCGACCCTGGAGGGGGGGACGCTCGACGCGGAAATGACGGCCGAAGGCCCCCTCGACGCCCTGGTGTTCCGGGGAACAGCCGACCTGGCCGGGACCCGCCTGAAGGGGTTCGACCTGGCGGGAAAAATGGGAGCGCTGGCGAACCTGGCTGGGATCGGCTCCAGCTCCGGGACGGAGATCGAAACTTTCTCCTCCGCCTTCGAGATGTCACCGAAGGGGGTGCGGGTCGAGCGCCTGCTCCTGGTGGTGCCGACGCTGGGCACCCTCTCGGGCGCGGGGAGGATCTCGCCTGAACAGGCCCTCGACTTCGCCCTGCGCGCCGCGCTCGAACCGCCGGGGGCGCTCGGCGCCGGGCTCGGGCGCCTGCTGAAGAGGCAAAAACTCGACATCCCGTTTTTCGTGCGCGGGAACATGTCCGACCCCGCCTTCGTCCCCGACCCCCGCACCACCCGCACCGTCCTGGATTCGGTCCTGCCCGGCGGCGCGGAGGAGAAATCCGTAGGGGAGCGCCTGCGCGACCTCCTCAAATAATTCCGGGGACGGACCAGGGTTTGTCCTTGTCAGAAAAGAAGATACGTCCCGCCCGCGACCGACGCGGCCCGGGCCGGCCGCCGGCTTTTTTTCATCCCGCCGCACGGGCATTCGAGCCTTGCCGCTGGAAGCCGGGGAATTATCCATTATAATCCAAGGCTCATTGTGAAGGGGGACACTGGCGACTGTCCCCATACCCGACAGGAGGGAGCATGGCGCAACAGTACGTCTATGTAATGAAGGACCTGCGCAAGGTCTACCCCCCCAACCGGGAGGTTCTGAAGAACATCTGGCTGTCGTTTCTGCCCGGGGCCAAGATCGGGCTGATCGGCGCCAACGGCGCCGGCAAGAGCACCCTGCTGAAGATCATGGCCGGCGTCATCAAGGACTTCCTCGGGGAGGCCTGGCCGGCGGAAGGGGTCCGGGTGGGGTACCTGCCGCAGGAACCGGAGCTCGACCCGACCAAATCGGTCCTGGGCAATGTCGAAGAGGGAGTGCGCGCGGTGCACGACCTCCTGGCCGATTTCGACCGCATCAACGCGCGCTTCGGCGAGGATCTCTCCCCCGAGGAGATGGACAAGCTGATGGCCGAGCAGGCGCGGGTGCAGGACGCCATCGACGCCTGCAACGGCTGGGAGGTGGACCGCACCCTCGAAATCGCCATGGACGCGCTGCGCCTCCCCCCGGGGGACGCCGACGTGAAGACGCTGTCCGGCGGGGAGCGCCGCCGCGTGGCCCTCTGCCGGTTGCTGCTGGAGCGCCCCGACCTGCTGCTGCTCGACGAGCCGACCAACCACCTCGACGCGGAATCGGTCGCCTGGCTCGAGCGGTTCCTCAAGGAGTACCCGGGGACCGTGGTCGCCATCACCCACGACCGCTACTTCCTCGACAACGTCGCCGGGTGGATCCTGGAACTGGACCGGGGCGAGGGGATCCCCTGGGAGGGGAACTACACCTCCTGGCTCGAACAGAAGCAGGCGCGTCTCGCGGCGGAGGAAAAGCAGGAATCGGCGCGCCGCCGCACCCTGGACCGGGAACTGGAGTGGATCCGCATGTCCCCGCGCGCCCGGCAGGCCAAGGGGAAAGCGCGCCTGCGCGCCTACGAGCAACTGCTCGAGGAGGAGATGGCGGCTGACAAGCGGGCCCAGGCCACCGACCTCCACATCCCTCCGGGACCGAGGCTCGGGAACCTGGTGGTCGAAGCCCGGAACCTGCGCAAGGGCTTCGGGGACAGGCTGCTGATCGACGACCTCTCCTTCCGCCTCCCCCCGGGGGGGATCGTGGGCGTCATCGGCGCCAACGGCGCCGGCAAGACCACCCTTTTCCGCATGATCACCGGCGAGGAGAAGCCGGACGCGGGAGAGCTGCGGATCGGGGAATCGGTCCGGATCGCCTACGTCGACCAGAGCCGCGACGCGCTGCAGGGGGAACGCCAGGTCTGGGAGGAGATCAGCGACGGCAGCGACCTCGTGATGCTGGGCAAACGGGAAGTCCCCGCCCGCTCCTACGCCGCGGCCTTCAACTTCAAGGGGTCTGACCAGCAGAAGCTGGTCCGCGACCTCTCCGGCGGGGAGCGCAACCGGGTCCACCTGGCGAAGGTCCTGAAAAGCGGCGGGAACCTCCTGTTGCTCGACGAGCCGACCAACGACCTGGACGTGGACACGCTGCGCTCGCTCGAGGACGCGCTCCTCTCCTTTGCCGGCTGCGCCGTGGTCATCAGCCACGACCGCTGGTTCCTGGACCGGATCGCCACCCACATCCTGGCCTTCGAGGGGGATTCCAGGGTGGTCTGGTTCGAGGGGAATTACCAGGATTACGAGGCGGACCGCAGGCGCCGCCTGGGGGCCCAGGCGGACCAGCCGCACCGGATCCGCTACAAGCCCCTGGTCAGGGGGTGAGCGGGGGGCGCAGCCGGACGACGAGCCTGCCATCCGGCTGCCGGGAGACATCAAGCCCGCCGATGCGTGCCTCCACTTCGTCCCGGCCGGCGCTCCGGATTTCATCCTCTTCCAGCCAGTAGATGCGGTCGATGGCCATCATCGCCACCCGGGGGAGGAGCGCCGCCACCCGCTCCCTCCTCCTCCGGCTGCGGCGCCACCAGGCGTCCCGAAGAGCGCTGAAGAGCGTCCGCCCTCCCTGGGGCGGGGCATCCGCGCCCGCCCCGTGCAGCAGGATCGGGGGCAGGGTGTTTTTGTCCCCCTGCGTGTACCGGACCAGGTCTTCCACGATCCCCGGGATGAGCGGCACCCAGTCCCCGGCGATGATTCTCTCCCGGTAGGCGCGCACGACTTTCTGAAACCCGAGCAGCTGCCGCCGCTCCTTCAGCCAGGCGACCTCTGATAGATCGAACAGGAGCAGGCTGAACTCGTCCAGGATTTCCGCCTTCGTCCCCTCGTCCAGCCCCAGTTCCTCGAGGAAATCGGGGAGCGTCCGCCTCTCGAACCGGACCAGCCGGACCCCAATGTCGCGCACGTGCTCCTCCGGGATCCGAGCAAACGTCCTGCGGGCAGCGGCGGCGAAGGCATCCAGCCTCTCCCGGGCAGCGGCGCCCGGGAGCGCCCCCCGCACCTTCCCATCGAGGGT
Organism: Acidobacteriota bacterium; assembly: GCA_012719455.1. Taxonomy (GTDB): domain Bacteria; phylum Acidobacteriota; class UBA6911; order UBA6911; family UBA6911; genus UBA6911. Next base: position 29,846 of record JAAYAJ010000098.1, read on the forward strand.
CTGCCCGAGGAACACCTCCAGCCGCGCGAGCATCCGCTCCCGGTCTTCCCGCCGGCCTGGATCGTCCAGGCTGAAGATCTCGAGCAGGCTCTTGTTGAACTCCTCCAGGATCTTGAGCTTGTGCGCGTCCAAAAGGGCGCTCGATTCCATGAACATCACGAGGACGTTCCAGTTCCGACAGATCTCCCTGATCCGCCCTTTCGGACTGCGCCCCATCAGCGTGCGGCGGTTCTGGATCTTGTCGGACGCCTTGGCCAGCGGGACGACGGCCCGCAGCCACTCGAATGCCTCCATGTCGGGCAGGACCCTGTCTCCCATTGTCAGGCACCCGGCGATATAGCGCAGGTAATCGATCTCCTTGAACGGCTGCGGCCGCTCCGCGGCCCCCTCCTCCTCCGGCTTGGTGAGGATTGCAAGCGCCTTGGGGAGCCGCCCCCGGACGTCCTCCTTCCGGAAAGCGGCCCGGATATCGTCCATGCTCGTGTCGGTATCCTCCAGGACATCGTGCAGCAGGAGGGTGACCAGGACCAGCGTATCGGTGACGCCGAAAACTTCCACCATGATCCGCGCCACCCGGATCGGGTGCTCGATGAACTTCCGGCGCACGTCACCAACGGGTACCGTCTTCAGCTGCCGGCGGGAATCGCCGTCATGGGAGCGGTAGGCTATCTTGTAGCCCTTCAGGAGCAAGGCTTTGTCCGCGGCCGGAAGCGCCCTGCCCGAAGCGGCCTCCACCAGGTGCAGGAGCTGGTTGACCTGGTCGTTGATATGAATATGGTCTTCCTTGATGATGCGGAACTTTTCGAAAGACTCCATGTGATCTTCGAGCATCATCTTTTCTTCGTCGTCGAGGCGCTCCCCCCCGGCCTTGATCCGGTCGAGCAGCAACTGGAAGAGTTCCGCGAACGGGGTGCCAAACGGTTTTCCCCGGCGGATCTGGCCGAAAGCCTCCCGGTAGCGCATGAAGGCCCGGTAGCGGGAGGGGGAGCTCCGAACCACCAGGACCACGTTCATGTAGTTGTAGGCCATCCAGACCCGCATCAACGTTTCCCGGGGGATACGCGCCATGTCCGGCCGGACGGCGTTGGCGTCGGCGAGCTGCAGGACCTGGAGCATCTTCAACAGGTCTTCCTTGCGGATTCCCGTCTCCCGCTCGACCGTCTCGATCTCGGCGTAGACGTCCTCGTGCAGCGTCCGCCCGTCTTTGACGCGGCCGTAGGTCGCTTTTTCGATCAGGACCGACTGGTTCCGGACCAGGAACTGCACGATGGCGATGTCGCGGGGGCTCCACCCCAGCCGGGCGAGAAAATCGTTCGCGAGCAGCGCCGAAATCTCGGGGTGGATCAGGTAGCTAAGGTAGCTTCTCGCCTCCGGCGTATCCAGCCCGAAGAAAGGGTAGGTCTCCTTCAGGATGGAAGCGTTGCGCTCCCGGTTCCGGCTCCATTCCACCGCCAGGCCGTTCCAGAGCCTGAGGTGCATCCCCCGGATGATGGCCACCTCACCCAGGTCGTGAAAGAGCAGCGCGGTGTTGATCCAGAGCGTAGAACCCCGCCCCGCTTCCGGGTCCAGGTATTCCTCCGCACCGAAGCCCTGGACCCAGTCGAACGCGTGCCGGATGGCCTCGATCGTATGCTCCATCAGGGGCATGGGACGGTAGATGTTCGGGTCCTTTTTCGGCAGGTTCTCCCCGAAGTCGCGGAGTCCGGGAATGAGCTTCTCCAGCCCGCGGGTGCTGACGGCACGTTCGAAGGCGCGCCGGTCGGTCATGGCGCGGGCGAACGCCTCCCCCGGAGGGGGCTGGGTACGGAGGGTCTCTGCTAGATGGGCCAGGACTTTTCTCATCGATCTTGCGCAAACCCCGCCGCGGGTCACTTTTTCTTGAGCAACTGGTCGAGGCCGGCGAAGGGGTTGTGGGTGGTAACGGTTGCCTGGGCGCCCGTGGGGGTCGGCCCCTCCGACCAGTCGGCCACGGCGTGGCGCGCGTGTTCATTTTCATGGCAGAAGACGCAGAGCAACTCCCAATTGCTGCCGTCGGGGGGATTGTTGTCGTGATCGTGGTCCCGGTGGTGCACGGTAAGCTCGCGCAGCCGCTTCCCCTCGAACTCCCGCCCGCAGCGCCCGCACACCGCCGGGAACAGGCGCAGCGCCTGCTCGCGGTATCCCTGCATGCGCAACTCCCGTTCGCGCCGGAGGCGGATGATGAATTCGCGATCGCTTCTTTCGGTATCGTTGGTCATAATCAAAAGGGGGACGGTCACGGGCGCCCCCTTCCGATTATACAGTAAATGACGGAGAGTGTTATAATCAGCGTTTTGCAGAGGTGACTATGAAACCGATCAGGGTGGGGCTGTTGGGGCTGGGGACAGTCGGGGCGGGGGTGGCCAAGGTGTGCCGGACGCACCGGGAGGAATTGGAGGAGATGGTCGGCGCTCCCATCGTCCTGGCCGCCGTGGTCGATCAGGACATCACCACCCCCCGCGACGGGCTCCCCCTGGAGGGGCTCCCCCTCGGCCGGGACGTCTCCACGGTCCTCGACGATCCCTCGATCGACATCGTCGTGGAGCTGATCGGCGGACTCGAACCGGCGCGCGCCTACATCCTCCGGGCGCTGGCCAACGGGAAACACGTCGTGACGGCCAACAAGGCACTGCTGGCCACCCACGGCGAGGAACTCTACGCCGAGGCGCGCCGCCGGAGGTGCATGCTGGCCTTCGAAGCCTCCGTGGCCGGGGGGATCCCGTTGATCCGCTCGGTGAAGGAGGGGCTGGCCGCCAACCGGATCACCTCCCTGTACGGCATCGTCAACGGCACCTCCAACTACATCCTGAGCAAGATGACGGACGAGGGCTTGGAATTCGGCCGCGTCCTGGCCGAAGCCCAGGCCGAGGGCTACGCCGAGGCGGACCCCACCTTCGACATCGAGGGGATCGATTCCGCCCACAAGCTGCAGATCCTGGCGACGCTGGCCTTCCGCACCTGCGTGGGACTCGGGGACATCTACGTGGAGGGGATCACCCGGGTCACGCCGGAAGATATCGCGCTGGCGCACGAGATGGGGTTCCGCATCAAGCTCCTGGCCATCGCGAAATCGGCCGACGGCCGGCTCGAATTGCGCGTTCACCCCACCATGATCCCCGAATCTTCGCCGATGTCGGCGGTTTCCGGGGTATTCAACGCCGTCTTCCTCAACGGCGACGTCGTCGACGACCTGATGTTTTACGGCCGGGGGGCGGGGCAGTTCCCCACCGCATCCTCGGTCTGGGCCGACATCGTGGAGATCGCCCGCCGGCTGGCGGCCGGCCATGCCGCCGTCCCCCAGGACCTCCCGGTCCTGGGACGCAATCCGCTCGGGCTGAAGCCGATCGAGGAGGTCGTCTCTTCCTACTATCTCAACGTCTCCGCCCTGGACCGGCCGGGCGTCCTCGCCCAAGTCGCGGGCATCCTCGGCAAACACAACATCAGCATCGCCAACGTCATCCAGAAGGTGCACCAGAAAGCCCAGGCCGTGCCGGTCGTGATGATGACGCACGAGGCCCGGGAGGGGGACATGCAGAAGGCTCTCCGGGAAATCGACGCGCTCCCCGTCATCGTCGCCCCCACGCGCATGATCCGCGTCGAGGAGTCCTGACGCCGCCGTTTTTCACGGCGGCCCGCGCTTCTGCTCCATGCAGGTCAGCCGGGACGTGGGGGAATTCGCGGACGGCGGGACCGGAGAGAAGCGGCGGAGATCGGCGGCAGAAGGCGGCTAACTCATCCAGCGCGCCGAGGTCCAGCCGAGATGCGCGTGGGAGTTGAACAGCCGCAACAGCGGGCGCGGCCCCCATTCCACCACGCTGATGGTCCCGGGATCGAGAAACAGGCGGCGCGCCGCCGCCAGCGGCACCCCCAGGACGGCGGCCGCCAGCGCCTTGATCGGCCCGACGTGGCTCACCAGCACCACGGCCCCGCCCGGAAACTCCCGCGCCAGCTCGTCGGCGAGACCGGCGACCCGCCGCTGCACCTCCGCCATCGATTCCCCGCCCGGGGGCGCGACCGACGGGTCCGCTTCCCAGCGCCCGAGCAGCGCCGCATCCGCAGGCCCCAGGGCCAGGACCTCCCCGCGGGTCCGCCCCTCCCACGATCCGAAGGAGCCTTCCGCCAGGCGCGCGTCGGTGCGGAGCTCGACGCCGGAGCCCGCGGCTATGGCCGCGGCCGTGTCCGCCGCCCGGCGGAGCGGGCTGGAGACGATCAATCGGAGCGGGATGCGCGCAAGCACCTCCGCCGCCCGGAGTGCCTGGCGCCGGCCGCGCGCATTGAGCGGCTCGTCGCCGAGCCCGAGGTAGCGCATATCGACGTTCTGCGCCGTTTCGCCGTGGCGCACCAGATACAGCCGCAGCATGACGTCCGCGTTCATGCGCTCTTCCGCCCCGCTCTCCCCTGGTGGGGCCGGCGCATCAACTCGATGAATTTGCGGGCGGCCGGGGAAAGCGGCTGCCGGGAGCGGACGATGACGCCCAGGAGGCGGTAAAAGCTCTTTTCGATGAAATTTACCTGGACCAGGGAGCCGCCCTGGACCTCCTTCTGGACGCTGAGCAGCGGTACGATCGAGACCCCGGCGCCGATCTCCACGCTGCGCTTGATGGTCTCGATGTTGTCGAATTCCATGACTACGCGCACGTCGATCCCCTGCTCGTGGAAAATCCGGTCCAGCGCCCGCCGGCTCGCCAGCCCCTTCTCGAACGCGATGTAGTTCTGCCCGGCGAGTTTCCGGATGTCGACGTGGGGCCGCCGGGCCAGCGGGTGGTCCGGGGCGCAGATGAGCACCAGCTTGTCGGCGGGGAGCGGGATGATGCGCAACCCCTTGCGCGGCTCCGGGTAGGTTACGATCCCCAGGTCGACGGCGCCGGCGAGGCAGTCTTCGTAGACCCGCGTCCCCTTGCTGTATTCCACGTGGAGCCGGACCTTGGGGTGAAGTTTCAGGAACGTCTTCACCACCACCGAGATCTCATACAGGCCGACGCTGTAGATCGTCGACACCCGCACGCTCCCGGACATGTCCTGGCCGACGGCCTTCAGCTCCAGCTGCATCTGTTCGAAGCCGTCGAGCATCTGCCGGGAGCGCTCGTAAAAGATCCTTCCCGCGGGGGTGGGGGAGACGCCCTTGCCGTCCCTGCGGAGCAGCTGCGTCTCGAACCGCTTCTCGAGGTTCTTGATCTGCTGGCTGACGGCCGACTGGGTGATGTCATTGCGCACGGCGGCGCGGGAAAAACTCCTGCTCTCGACCAAGTCGCAGAAAACCTTGAGCGTCTCGATCTGCATGCCATCCTCCGGCGGCCACCGGCCGGGACCGGCTCAGGAAACCGGTTGCGGAGATGCCGGCCCGACGCTGTTTTTCAGCATAAGTTATTCCGATCGTTTTATCAAAGTGATTCATTTCCCTTAAACCGGCGGGGCCGGCGCAGCGGCGTTTACTCCCCGGGGGGGATGGCGGCCGGGGCGGTCTCGGGCGCGGACTGGCGTAGGTTGACACTGCGGGCCAGCACGAAAAGAAGGTCGGACAGGCGATTCAGGTAGCGGAGGAAATCGGGGCTGACGGCGCCCGAGCGGCCGAGCGGCGCGCATTGCCGTTCCGCCCTGCGGGCGACCGCGCGCGCGAAATGAAGGAGGCTGCCCGCCGGCGTCCCCCCGGGCAGGATGAAGTGCCTGAGCGGCGGCAGGGGGAGGTCCAGGGCGTCGATTTCCGCCTCCAGCCTGCGGATGTCCGCGGGGCCGATCCTCTGCCCTTTCCCCCCGGCGGGAGCGGCCAGTTCGGCACCCAGCACGAACAGCTGGCTCTGCAGGAGGCCCAGGATCCCGTCCGCCTCCTCGGGAAGCGTCTCCGCGCGGACGACGCCCAGCAGGGCGTTGAGTTCGTCGAGGGTGCCGTTGGCTTCGATGCGGGGATCGTCCTTGGGAACGCGCCGGCCTCCCGCGAGGCTGGTGGTCCCCTCGTCCCCCGTGCGGGTGTAGATCGGCGTCATCGGGATCCTCCTGCGGGCGGCGCGGGATCAGGACGTTTCATTTCCGGCTCAGGCGGTCTTTTTCTCCTTGCACGCGATGCAGACGGAGGTCCAGGGGACTGCCTTGAGCCGGGCGGCGCTGATCTCCTGCTCGCAGACGGAACAGACGCCGTAGATCCCGTTGTCGATCCTATCGATGGCGGCATCGATCGCGCGCAGCAGCTTGGCGTCGATCTGCAGCAGCCGGAGATTGACATGAATCTCGTTGTCGTCGCTCGCCTGGTCCACGAAATCCCCGTGGCGCGTGTCCACCATGTTTTCCCAATGAGGCTTCTTGCTCGGAGCGCTGAGGATGGAATCCCGCTTCTGTTCGAGGGCGGCCCTGAATTTCTTGAGCTCCCTTTTGTTCATAACCCAAACCTCGATTGAAAAAGTAAGATTATAAATCAAAGTCGGAGGCAAGTAAATATCCGGATTTCCGGCGCGGCGCGCCGTACGGGCGCCCGGGGCCCGTCGCGCTCAGGGCCGGTATGTCAATTCGTATGCGGGAACGATCTCGACGGGGTGGTACGATTGCTTGGCCGCCCGGAGACCGGGGTCGCCGAGATCCTCCTCGCGGTTGATGAACTCGTACCCCTGGTCTCCGATGACCCGGGCCGTTTCCCAGTTGACGACCTGGTAGAGCCCCTTGAAGCTGCGCAACGCCCGCTCGAAATGGATCGCCGCCGTGCGGGGGCTGATCGCTTCGTAGATGGAAAACGCCGCGGGCCGTCCGGCCGCCTCGACGAGCACCCCCTGCTGCTCCCATGCCTTGAAATGACGCAGCGTGCTCTCGAGCGCCGCTATCTCCCGCGCCAGCATCCCCTCCACCAGGGGATGCTCCTCCTCGACGATCGCCTGCAGCACGGCGAAGCAGTCATCGGTCCGCGCCGCCGTCAGGGGAGAGGCGGTCCATTCGTACAGCCCCTCCGCCTGGGAAATCAGGTTGCGCTTCTTGGCGTATTTACGCCCCTTGAGCGTCGCCAGGGCCTCGGTGGAGTAGACGTAGTTCGACGTGGTCCGATCCTCCCGGACGGTGAAGGCGCGGGAGAAATCGGCGTGCTCCCCGATAAACCGCTCGGAAACCCCGATAATTTTCAGGGGGTAGGGGAGGGCGTCGGCCGCGGCGAGGATCCTATCCTTGAGCGAAGGACCGAACGTCCCCAGGGGCTGCAACAGGTGGCGCCGCCTCGGGGAATCGATCAGGCAGGAGATCAGCAGCGTGTCGGGGCCGGCGGTCGACCAGCCGTAATGGTAAAAAGGGTTCCAGGCGGCGAGGACCGCGAAGGTGTACCCGGCCAGCGGCTGCGGATGCCGCCGCAGGACCGGGGTCAGCAGCTCCCTGTCCCCCAGCCGCAACGGGGCGAATTCAAAATCAAGGAACCGATGGTCCGTCATGGGCGCTTGCCGTATAGCATTGGCTGATACCCGGCCAGCTGACCGTAGCCCAGCCGTTCATAGAATCCCTGGGTGTCCGGCTCGGCGACCAGCCCGATCCAGGGGATCTTCCGCTCCCGGCAAAACGCGGTGAGCCGCCGCACCAGTTCTCCCCCGATCCCCTGACCCCGGTAGGACTGGAGCACCACCACGTCCTGGACGTAGGCGTCGCTCGACCCGTCGGAGATCACGCGCCCCATCCCGACCGTGCGGCCGCCGGGCAGGCGCGCGACCATGAAACAGAAGCTGCCGCGGATCATGGCGGGGATGATGGCGCGCGCCTCGGGGCTCTCCTCCCACCAGCCGCCGGAGCGGTAGAGCGCCACGATCTCCTCGACGGGGGCCGAGGAGACGACTTCAAACAACACCTCCTGCATGGGAACCCTCCCGCGCCTCTAGAAAGGGAGCTTGGCACCGGTTCCCGCTTCGAGCGCCCGCCGGTAGATCTCGGCCGCCAGCGCGACATCCTCCAGGGCGACCCCCTGCGATTCAAACAGGGTGATCTCGCCCGCGTCTTCACGGCCGGGGAATTCGCCCACCACCACCAGGCCCAACTCCCGGGCGTCCTCCCAGTAGAAGGCCTCCTCTTCGGCGGCCCGCTCCAGGTCGCCGCTTTCCAGCCTGGCCTGTTCGAGGGAGTCCACGATCACGCACGCGCTCCGGCGGACCGTCTCAACGTCGATTTCGCGCCGCGACAGGCAATTGGATCCCACGGCGTTGATATGGACGCCCGCGGCCAGCCATTCCCCCTGGAACACCGGTTCGGAAGATGTGGTGGCCGTCGCCACGATGTCCTGGTCGCGCACCGCCGCCTCGGGGCCGGCGGCCGGGACGATCTTGATCCCCGTGGCCTCGGCCATCTCACGGCAGAACGCCTTCAGCTTATCCGCGGTCCGGGCATAGACCGTGACCTTCTCAATGGGACGCACGGCGCGGATCGCCTCGATCTGCGCCCGGGCTTGCGCCCCGGCCCCGAAAACCCCCAGCCGGGAGGCGTCCTCCCGCGCCATGAAGCGGGTGGCCACCGCCGAGGCGGCCCCGGTCCTCAACTGCCCCAGCCGGTCGGCGTCCATCACGGCGGCCAGCCGGCCCTCGCCGTCGTACAGCAGCACCACGAACCGGTTGACCCCGGCGACGCTGGTGTAGCTCTTCAAGCCGGAAAACCCGAGCGAGGGGAGGGAGGCGCCCATCACGTGAAACATCCCCTTCTCCAGGCGGCAGCGGCGTCGGGGAGCGATATGGGCCTTTTCCTCCCCCTGAAGCCTGAATGCCCGCTCGACCGCTTCAATGGCCATGTCCATCGAAGCCAGCGCGTTGATGTCCGATTCCTGCAGAAAAATCGCCATATTCCCCCCCTGCAATGCCTTTGAAGCCGCTCAAAAATCAACCTTTAAATATACTGGACGCCCCCCGGCGCAGCCAAGGAGAAAACGGGGGCGCCCGGGGGCCGGCTCGGTGCAATTTTGCCATCCCCGCCCCCGGTGGTACACTGTTCCGGTCCAAAGGAGCCACGGCCGATGATACGAAGAACCCTGCTTTTCGCGCTGACCCTGATCCTGGTGGCGCTCCTGGCCGGCCTGATGATGCGGGGGTGCCGGCAGGAAAAGGAGCGGACGGCCGGGATGACGGAGCAAACGCTCGAATCCCCCCCTTCCCCCATCAGGGTGTTCACTCCGGACGACCTCGAGATCGTGCGCTCCGATTTCCGGGCGCAAACCCTGCCCGGCGGGGAGACCGGGGCCGGGCACCAAGTGGAGATCCGCCACCGCGGGCCCCTTCCATACCAGGCGATCCGGCTGCGGTTCGCCTATCTCGACCGGCAGGGGCGCATCCTGGAAACCAGGACGTTGACGCACCGGGAAACCATTTCCCCGGGGGCCACCCTCCGGATCGACGGCATCGAGGTCGCACCGGTCCCTGCGGCGGCGGCCGCGGCGGAGACTTCGATCCTCAGCGCCGATCTCGCCCTCTCCCCCGCCACGACCGCCGGGCAGGCTCCCTGAACCGGCGGAGTCCCCGAAAGGGGGGGCGAATTGACAGAAAACCGGGACCTGTGATAGCCTCGATTTATGCCCGGTTTCCACCAGGCGGGGATTCCGGTGACGAGGGTTCCAAGCCATGAAGTCTCTCTCGCGAACGATTCTGCTTCTGGCGATGTTTATGAGCGCCGCCGCCTTGGGCGCCTCCGTCCCGGCCGCCGGCGCCGGGGACAAGGGGCGGATCACGGGCAGCGTCACCAGCCTGTCGGGCCACCCCCTGGCCGACGCCGTCGTCCGGATCGTCCGCGAAATCGAGGCGAAGGAGTTCTTCACCCTGGTCCGGAGCGACAGCCGGGGGTTCTTCAGATCGGCGGTCCTGTCCCCCGGCATCTATCACCTCCAAGTCTCCCGCGAGGGATATGAGCCGGTCACCACGACCAAGTTCGCCGTCGACAACGATCGCTCCATCTCCCTCGACATCCCGCTGCGGGAATTCATCCGGGCGATCTCCCGTGATGACGACGCCCGAAACTGGAGCCCCGGGACGGTCCTGCGCGGCACCTCCGACGGCCGGCTGATCTTCCGGAACACTTCCGGAAGGCTCCCCGAGATGGCCGCCACCGGGGGGGAACCCTTCGCGCGCAGCGGGGCGATGAGCATCGCCTCCGGCGCCCCCGCCGGCATCCGGGGCTTCCTGTTGCGCCCGCAAGCCAGCCATAGCGGGATCTCGTCCAATTTCGCCCTGACCGAGCCTTTGGGCGCGCGCAGCCGCATCGTCCTCTCCGGCCAGATGGATGTCGGCGCCGGGTTCTTCTGGCGCATGCGCAACACCTACCAGTTCCGTCCGGACGGCGGCCGCGATTACCGCGCCTCGATCGGCTACGGGCGCGCCACGGGCTATTCCCCCACTTCCCAAGCCATCTCCTGCGACGATGTTCCCACCGTCTCGGGCCTGGAGACATTCGATGCCAGTGTAGAGGGGACCACGAAATTCCTGGACCTGCTCGCGGTCAGGTACGGCATCGACTACTCCAGGATCTATTACGACCGGGATCGGCACTTCCTCTACCCGTCGATCGAGATCCTGTTGACCCCGGCCGAGGGGTGGAGCTTCCGGACCTCCCTGGCCTCCCGCCGTCCGAGCGCCACCAACACCCTCGTCCTTCCCGACGGGGAGATGATCGACCTCTCCGAACCGACCCTGATCACGATGGCGGGAGACAAGATCAGCATGAGCCAGGTACGGCATTCCGAGTTCGCCGTGCAGAAAATGCTGGCACCTGAAACCGCCGTCGGGATCGCCGTCTACCACGACTACGTGCGGGGTCCGGGAATCCCCCTGATGGTCACCGAAATCGTCCCGGGGGCGCCCGACTCCAGGCACATCATCGAAATGGACGGGGATCATTCCAGCCAGCGCGGGGTGCGGGTGACCCTGGACCACCAGGTCCTGGATTCGGTCCGCGGGTCGGTCGCCTACATCTACGGGGAGGCCCGGAGCATTGACGAGGGCGCGCCCCCCGTCTCCGCCGCCCTCCTGGAGAAAGACCCGGCCGCTTTTCTCCGACAGCGCTTCGAGCATTCTCTCACGGGGAGGATCGGCATCACCCTGCCGCTGGCGCTGACCGACGTACTGGCGACCTTCCGCTGGGACTCCGGCAATCCGCTGACCACGCTCGACTGGTTCAGCGACCGGATGGATATCGGCACCCAGTCGGTCAATTTCGAGATCCGCCAGCCGATCCCCCGCTTGCCCGGGGCCCCCGGCCGGTGGGAAATCCTACTCGACTTCCGCAATATCCTCAACCAAGGGGTCAAGGTCATTCCCACCGAGCAGGGGGAACTGGTCCTGAACCGCAACCCCCGTTCGCTCCGCTACGGCCTCAACTACCGCTTCAACTGACGTCGCGGCCACGGAAATGGAGCAAGTCTTTCCCCTTGAATATCTCCCACCGCTGATTCAAAATATTGAACAGCTGCATTCAAGTTGTTGAAGTATTGGCGCTACGCGTGCGCGACCGGGATAGACAAAACCTATCCCCTTAATATTCCAGCAGTTAACAGCACCCATGATTCAGACACTCCCCCTCACCGTGGCATGTAAATTGCATCTTTCCTCCTTGCAGGGAACCCGATATGAAAGTGCGGCTATGAACCCTTTTGCAGTGCCACCGAGAATCGTCGCCGCGGCACTCCTCTCCTCCGTCCTGCTGGCGGCCGGTATCCTGAATCTCAGGGACCGCCTCGGCTGGATCGAACCTTCGGACGGGATCTTTTGGGTGGAGTCCGAAGGCGCCCTCCGGGCGGTGGGGTTCCGCCCCGAAGGTGGGGCGAACCGGTCCGGGATCCAGCCGGGCGACCGGCTGCTGACGATCGACGGCCTGCAGGTGCCCGATCCGGGCCGGTACGCGGAGCTACTGCTCGGCTTCACCCCCGGTTCCTGGCACACCTACGAGGTGGCGGGGGACGCCGGGGTGCGCACCGTGCGCCTCCGGCTCGGGGAGCGCCCCCTCTTTTCAGCCCGGGATGGATTGAAGACACTGCTGGCCTTCCTCCACCTCGGCATCGGGTTCTACGTATTGTGGCGCAGCCGGGCGGCCGGCGCCGCCGGGCACTTTTTCCTGATCTGCCTGGCCGCTTTCGTCCTCTGGCTCTACAGCTACACCCCGCGCCTCGGCCCGCTCGACTGGACGGTTTACGCGCTCTCGGCGCTGGCCTTCCTCCTCCTCCCGGCGCTCTTCCTCCATTTCTGCCATCGCTTCCCGGTCCCCTCCGGCCGGAGAACCGCGCTTGTGGCCTACGCCCCGGCGCTCCTGCTCGTTGCGGGTCATCTTCTCTGGATCACCGGGCACCTCGCCCCTCTCGGTCTCCCAAGAACGGCCCGCGGAAGCCTTGTCGTCGACCGGGTGGAGCTGGCCTTTTTCTGTGCCGCTTTCCTGGCCGGGGGGCTGCGCCTCCTGCGGCAGCGGCAAACCAACCGGGACCTCGTCGCCGGCCAGCAACTGAAATGGATCGGGTACGGGACCCTGGCAGGCATCCTCCCTTTCATCCTGGCCTACGGGCTGCCGGTCTCCCTTGGGATGCGCCCCACCCTCGCCATGGAAGCGTCGATCCTCCCGCTCGCCCTGATCCCGTTGACGATCGGGTACGCCCTCATCCATTTCCGCCTGATGGACGTGGAACGGATCGCGCGCGCCGCCGCGGCCCGGATCGGGGCGGCCCTGCTCCTGGTGGCCCTCTACCTCTTCCTTCTCCTCGTGCCGGGGCGGGGGCTCGAGGGGTTCGCCCCGCAATCCGTGCCTCCAGCCCTGGGCTTGGCGGCGTTGGCGCTCGCCCTCCTGTTCCCGCCCCTGTACCGAGCGCTCGAACAGCGGCTCGAGCGCCGCTTCTACCGGGATCGCTATGAGGACCGGGCCACCTTGCTCGATTTCGCCCGCACCCTCGGCTCCGAAATCAGCCTCCTCCCCCTGGCGCACCGCATCCTGGAGCGGATCTCGGGCGCCTTCCGGATCGAAACGGCCGCGCTGCTCGTCGACGACCCGGCGCACCCCGAATCCCTGCGCGTGGCCGGCGCGATCGGCCCGGCCGGCGCCACGAACCGGCGCCTCTTCCGGGTAGAGGCCCCCGGCGCACCCCTGCCCGGCCTGCCGGGCGGCCCCGGCCGACTTTACCCCGCCGGGGCCGAGCTCGGCGCGGAAGGGTTCGCCTACCTGCACGATCTCGAGTGTCGGGGGCGGCGCGTGGGGGTGATCGCCCTCGGCCCCCTCCCCGGCGGGAGCCACTTCTCCACCGAGGACCTGGACCTCCTCTCCGCCCTGGCGCGCTACGCCGCCATCGCGATCGAGAACGCCCGGCTCCTCGAATCGGCCGAGCGCCGGGCGCTCGACCTGGAACGGGTGAAGCGCGCCACCGAAAACATCCTCGAAAGCATCGATGTCGCGGTGCTCGCGCTGGAGGAGAGCGGGAGGATCCGCTCCTGCAACCGGGCGTTCGAAACGCTCTACGGCGTCTCCAGGGAAGATATCGTCGGCACCCCGGTGGACCGCCTCCTGGCGGCCGACCTCCTCGCCACCATCCGCGGGGGAGGGAGGGAGGGGTGGAGGATCGACGCCCCCACGAACCTCTTCAAGCTCCACTTCGACAACCTGGAGGGGAAGCGGCGGATTGTGAACCTCGCCCTCGTCCCCCTGTCCAACCCCGACGAGCGGGGGGTGCTCCTGGTCATGGACGACATCACCGAAAAAGCCGCGCTGGAGGACCAGCTGCTGCAGGCGGAAAAGCTCTCCTCCCTGGGGCTGCTCGCGGCCGGGATCGCCCACGAGATCAACACGCCGATCACCGGCATCTCCAGCTACGCCCAGATGCTGCTCCAGCAGACCGGCGCCACGGACCGGCGCAGGCCCATGCTGGAAAAGATCGAAAAACAGTCCTTCCGGGCTTCGGAAATCGTCAACAGCCTCCTCAACTTCTCCCGCCTGAGCGGGAGCGCGTTCCACCCCGTCGATGTCAACCGCCTGATCGCCGACTGCCTCGCCCTGCTCCGGCACCAGTTCGAACGCTCCGGCATCCGGGTAGAGGCGGACCTCGAGGAATCGCTCCCCCCCGTCTACGGCAACACGGGCAAGCTGCAGCAGGTGTTCGTCAACCTGTTCCTGAACGCGCGCGACGCCATGCCTTCGGGGGGGGACCTGGTTGTCCGCACCGGGATGCGTGAATCGATGGTCGTCGTTGAAATCTCCGACACCGGCGAGGGGATCCCGCGGGAAAACCTGAACCGGATCTTCGACCCCTTCTTCACGACCAAGCCTATCGGGAAGGGGACCGGCCTGGGCCTGGCGGTGAGCTACGGCATCGTCGAAGAGCATGGGGGAAGGATTTTCGTGGACAGCCCCGGCAGGGGGACCCATTTCCAGCTGAACTTTCCGGCGAGACTCCAATGATGATTCTCAACCGGCGCATCCTGGTGGTCGATGACGAGGAGATCCTGCGTGACGTCCTGTCGGACCTGCTCACATCGGCGGCGTACGAAGTCGACCTGGCGGAAAACGGCGCCCGGGCGCTCGAACGGCTCCGGGAGACGGAGTACGCCGTGGCCCTCGTCGACCTGATGATGCCGGGCATGGACGGGCTCGAGCTGCTGGAGGAGATGAAGAAGCTCGAGAACGCCCCGGCGGCCATCATCCTCACCGCCTACGGCTCGATCGACAAGGCGGTGCAGGCGACGAAGCTGGGGGCGTTCAATTTCCTGACCAAGCCGTTCAAGAACGACGAACTCCTCCTGGCGGTGAAGAACGCGGCCGAACACCGGCAGCTGGTCGAGGAAAACTCGCGCCTGCGGCGCACCCTGACGGAACGCTACGGGTTCGGGAACCTGATCGGCAAGAGCCCGGCCATGCAGCAGGTGTTCGACCTCATCCGGCAGGTCGCGCCGCGCCGGAGCACGGTCCTGGTCCAAGGGGAGAGCGGCACGGGCAAGGAGCTGGTGGCGAAGGCGATCCACGCTTCCAGCGGCAGGGCCGAAGCCCCCTTCATCGCCATCAACTGCGGCAACATCCCGTCGGACCTGCTGGAAAGCGAGCTGTTCGGGCACGTGCGCGGGGCTTTCACCGGCGCCAACGTCTCCCGCAAGGGGCTGTTCGAGGAGGCCTCGGGCGGCACCCTCTTCCTCGACGAGGTCGCCACCATCTCGCTCGAAATACAGGCCAAGCTCCTGCGCGCCATCCAGGAGCGGGAGTTCCGCCGGCTGGGAAGCTCGGAAAACATCCGGGTGGACGTGCGCATCGTCGCCGCCACGAACACCGACCTGGAGGCCGGCATCCGGGAGGGGACCTTCCGGGAAGACCTCTACTACCGCCTCAACGTCATCGCCATCAAGATCCCCCCCCTGCGCGAACGGAGCGAGGACGTGCAGCTCCTGGCGGAGTTTTTCCTGCGCAAGTACGCCGCGGAGAACGGGCGCGACCCCCTGATGCTCGACCCGGCCGCGCTGCGGGTGCTCCTGGACTACCGCTGGCCGGGGAACGTGCGCGAACTGGAAAACGTGATCGAACGGGCGGTGGTGCTGGCCCCGGGAGACCGCATCGGCCCCGACCTCTTCCCCGCGGGCCTGACGGCGCCCCCTCCCGACCTCCCCCCGGACTTCGTCTCCGACGGCGTGTCCCTGAAGGAACGGGTGAACGAATACGAAAAATCGCTCCTCCTCGCCGCCCTGGAGCGGACCGACTGGAACCAAAAGAAGGCGGCCGAACTCCTCTCGGTCAACACCACCACCCTGAGCGAAAAACTCAAGCGCTTCGGCATCCGGCGCGAACGGCCCCAAAGTTGACACCTCTCCCGGGGGCGGCTACCCTAACAAGAGACGTTTTGACGGGGGACCGATGAAGATCACTCCATTGCTCCGTTCGCTGGTGCTGGCCTGCCTGCTGGCGGCGGTCCCGGCCGCCCGGGCCGACTACAAGCAGGCGGTCGCCTATTACAACCAGGAGCAGTTCGCCAAGGCCATCCAGGAACTGAAGCCCGACCTGGACAAATCACCCGACTGGGAATTCGGCCAACGGCTGCTGGGACTCTGCTACCTCGGCCTCGGCAACAACGCCCTGGCGGTCTCCTCCTTCACGCGCGCGGCGGAGCTGCAATCAACGGCGTTTTCAACCTACTACGGGCTGGGGCAGGCCTACTTCAACATGCAGAAATACGCCGACAGCGTCACCGCTCTCGGACGGGCGGAAACCCTGGCGGCGCGGGAAAAGAACCCGGAGGCCGAAAAGACCAGGGTCTACAGGCTCCGGGGGGCCGCCCACTACCGCCTGCAGCGGTTCGACGCCGCCGCCGCAGACCTCGCTCGTGCGCTCCGGAACGGGAACGGGGACTGGACGGGGCATTCCATGCTCGGCGTGTCCTACCTCAACACCAACCGGACCGGCGAGGCGATCACGGAACTCGAGCGGGCACTGGCAATGAAACCGGGGGATCCGTCCGTCCGCGAGGCCCTGGGGAAAGCCTACTTCAAAAAGGGGATCACGGCGCTCTCGGGAAAAGATTACGCCGCCGCGATCCAGGCGCTCGGCAAGGCCCGGGAGTACGATGCGCGCAACGGCTACCTGCACTACAACCTGGCCGAGGCCTACCTCTTCCAGAAACGGTATCCCGACGCGGAAAAATCCCTCGGGCAGGCCGTCGCCCTCCTTCCCAACCACGCGGGGGTTCACGCCCGGCTGGGCTTGGTTTACGAAAAGCAGAAGAAGTGGGACCAGGCCCTGAAAGCCTACCGGAAGGCGGACGCGCTCGCCCCCTCCAAGGAAATCAAGGAAGCGATCCAGCGGATCACCGAAAACAGGAAACAATAGGCTGCGAAGATAACGGCTGCAGGCTAGCGGACCAGGGTTTCGCTCCAGCTCCGCAGGTTCCCCGCCTCGTCCACGGCCACGATCGTGACGCTCCCCGTCCCTGCCGGAAGCGGCACGGTATAGACCAGGGTGTCGTTTTCTTTCTCCTCCCGCGCCTGGAACACGCCACCGGTCCCCTCGTCGCGCACGAACACGCCCCCCGCGCCAAGGTCCCCGTCGGTATCCTCGATGACCATGCGCAGGTTCTCCTCCACCGACTCGATCCGGACCAGGCGGGGGGCCCGGGCCTCATCGACGAGAATCTCCTCCGGGATCCGGTAATCGCGCACCCGCTCGAGCCACACCCGCTCCAGCTCGTCCCCGGATGCCTTGAAAGCTATCTCCAGCGCTTTCAGCAGGCTGCGCTTTTTGAGCGCCTCGAAAAACTTGACCGGGCGCGTGCGCCCCTGCAGGTCGCGGAAGGTCTTGAGAAAAGTGATCCCGGGGGCGGCGTTGCGGTGGTTGCGGACCCCGCCGGAAAAATCGGTCCAGGAGCGCTGCCGGGCCAGCCCGAGCCCCTCGCCGGCGTCGAGGAGCTTGGCGATCGCCCAGGCGGACTCCAGGCTCCGAGAGGAATGGTCGAACTCGTGCACCAGGATTTCGATCATCCCCTCGAAGAGAAACTCGGTGTCCTCCCGCGCCGCCCCTTCTGAAATATTGAGGAGCCCCAGGCGCGCCATCTCCCGGGCGATGGCGTGAAAGATGCCGTCCTTGCCGCCGGCGTCGGCGCCGGGCCGGCCCAATCCGATCGTGATGTGCCCCGCTCGGCGGTTGCAGCGGTTTTCCGCAGCGCCCCAGTCCAGGGTGACGGTCACCCGGCGCGGCAGCGCGCCGCCGATGGAGCGGTTCATGTAGACGTAGCAGCGCTCGAGGTCACCGATGAGCCCGCGGCCCACGAGCTCCCTCTCGGCCGGCAACTCGATGGTCACGTGGTCGGAATTGACACGCCCCAGCTGCTGGGCCGGGGCGAACCCCGTCCCCGACATGCCCACAAGCAGGCACAGGGCTGATACCAACAGGCGTCCGGATCTGAACATGGTTTCCATCAGGCGCCCCTCCGGTGCCGGGAGGCACCCTGCCGGAGCGGCCGAAAAGCGGGATTACGTGAAGCTCGCGAGCGCGGTCTCCTCGTCGTCGTAACTGTCGAATACCGTCAGGAGCTTGGTGATGTTCAGCAGGTCACGGACGCGCGCGTTGGGCGACAGGAGCTTGAATTGTCCCCCGTTCTTGCGCAGCGCGGTGAAACAGCGGATGATCTCCCCCAGCCCGGCGCTGTCCATGTAGGGGACCTTCGCAAGGTTCAGGAGGATCTTCTTCCTCCCCCGCTTGACCAGCTCATCCACCGCCTGCTTGATCTCCACGTCCCCCTCGCCGAGGGTGATCTTCCCTACGGCATCGATCACCACCACATCCCCTGCGTTCCTGATCGAAAACTTCATGCCGCCTCCCGATCTCAATAGAAGAAACTAGCACAGCGGGCCGAAGCCTGTCAATTTTGCCGCCGGCCCCCGTCGCGGGAGCGCCTCCCGCCCGCGCCGCAGGCGGGCCACCGACAAGTGGTCCTCAAGCTCGACCATTTTGCACGTCAGCGGCCGGTCGGGAGCCGCAACATGGGACAAGCCGGATTCAATGAGCAGTTGCACTAAGGTATCCTCTGCGCTACATTCGAATTAACGGAAAAACGGTACACCCAACTTTTTGAGGAGCTTCCCTATGACGGACAAGATTCGTTCGATCAGAGCAAGAGAGATTTTCGATTCCAGGGGAAATCCCACCATCGAAGCGGACGTCACGCTCGACGGCGGGATCCAGGGCCGGGCGGCGGTTCCGTCGGGCGCCTCCACCGGACGCCACGAGGCGGTGGAGCTGCGCGACGGGGATGCCGGCCGCTTCTCCGGCAAGGGGACGCTGCGCGCGGTGGAAAACGTCAACACTATCATTGCCCCGGCCCTGGTCGGGAAGGACGTCTTCGACCAGCGCGGGCTCGACCGGATCATGATCAACCTGGACGGGACCCCCAACAAGGGATCGCTGGGGGCCAACGCCATCCTCTCGGTGTCGCTCGCGGCGGCGCGCGCGGCGGCCGCCGCGCTCGCCCTTCCGCTCTTCCGCTACCTGGGAGGAACCAACGCCTGCGTGCTCCCCACGCCGATGATGAACATCGTCAACGGCGGGGCCCACGCCGACAACACCCTCGACATCCAGGAGTTCATGATCGTCCCCGCCGGGGCCGATTCGTTCTCCCAGAGCCTGCGCATGGGGGTGGAGACGTTCCACGCACTCAAGGGGGTGCTGAAGAAGAAGGGGTACGCCACCGGCGTCGGCGACGAAGGGGGGTTCGCCCCGAACCTCAAGGCGAACGAGGAGGCGATCGAGCTGATCCTGGAAGCGGTCGCCAAGGCGGGATACAAGCCCGGCGAGCAGGTCTTCCTGGCGCTCGATGCGGCCGCCAGCGAATTTTACGAGGAAGGGAAATACTGTTTCAAGAAGTCGACCGGGGCGAAGCTCGGGATCGACGAACTTATCGCGCTTTACGCGAAGTGGATCGAAAAATACCCCATCGTCTCGATCGAAGACGGAATGGCCGAGGACGACTGGGAGGGGTGGGCGGCCCTGACCACGGCCCTGGGGAAGAAGACCCAGCTGGTCGGGGACGACGTCTTCGTCACCAACGCCTCGAGGCTGCAGAACGGGATCGCCGACGGGGTGGCCAACAGCATCCTGATCAAGCCGAACCAGGTGGGGACGCTGAGCGAGACCATGGACACGATCGAGCTGGCCAAGATCGACGGCTACACCACCGTCATTTCTCACCGCTCGGGAGAGACCGCGGATTCTTTTATCGCCGACCTGGCCGTGGCCGTCAACGCCGGGCAGATCAAGACCGGGTCGGCCAGCCGTACCGACCGTGTCTGCAAGTACAACCAGTTGCTGCGGATCGAACAGGAATTGGGAGGGCAGGCGCGCTTTCTCGGGAGACGGCTCTTCTGACCGGAACGGCGGCGGAAATGAAAACGGGCGGCCCGGCGGCCGCCCGTTTTTTTTATGCATTTCGTCAGGTGACTACTTCTGCACCTTCTCGTCGCTGTGGATCTGTCCGTCGAGCAGCCGGATGATGCGGTAGGCATGTTCGGCGATGTCGTTTTCGTGGGTGACCAGCAAAATCGTGTTCCCCTGCGCGTGCAGGGCGTCGAAGATTTCCATGATTTCCCTGCTGGTGGCGCTGTCGAGGTTTCCCGTCGGCTCGTCGGCGAGGATGAGCGAGGGATTGTTGACCAGCGCGCGCGCGATCGCCACCCTCTGGCGCTGCCCCCCCGAAAGCTCGTTGGGCCGGTGGTAGATGCGCTCCCCCAGGTCTACGTTCTGCAGCGCCTTGATCGCCCGTTCCTTCCTTTCGTGCGACGCGACCCCGTTGTAAATCAGCGGGAGTTCCACGTTCTGCAGCGCCGAAGCCCGCGGCAGGAGGTTGAAGGTCTGGAACACGAACCCGATCTCCTTGTTGCGGATGTGGGCCAGCTCGTCGTCGTCCATCTCCGACACCATCCGCTCGTTGAGCATGTACGTCCCCTTCGAGGGGGTGTCCAGGCAACCGATCAGGTTCATCAGGGTCGATTTCCCCGACCCGGAGGGCCCCATGATGGCGACGTACGATCCCCGGACGATGGAGAAGGTGACGCCCCTCAGGGCGTGGATCTGTTCCGTCCCCATCTGGTAGGTTTTCCAGAGATCCTCGATGTTGATCAGGATGTTGTTGTCCCCGCCGGCGTTGCTGTCGTTGGTTCCGCTCATCATGCTCCTCTATGCTTCGTTCTGGCTGTCATTTGTTGAAATCGGACTTGGCCGATTTGTCGGCTTTGACAAAGGCCCCGTCCTTGATGGTGCGCAGGGTCTGGAAGCTGCCCGAGACGATGGTCTCCCCTTCCTTGAGGTTCTCCAGGACCTCGATCTCGGACTCCCCGGTGATCCCGGTCTTGAGGTCCCGGAAACGGGCCATGCCATTCGCCCCGACCACGAACACCCCCTCCAGCTCTTTTTTCTCGGCTTTGTCGCCGGCCCCCTCGGCCGCACGCGCCCGCTGCGCCGATTTCCGGTTCAGGTCGGGGGGGTGGTACTTACCGTCCCTGTCCACTTCCACATCCCGGACGGTCAGCGCCTGCATGGGGATGACCAGCGCGTCCTTGCGGACATCGGTGGTGATGTCGCCCGTGCACGACATGCCCGGCCGCAGCTTGGAGGAGGGGTGGCGCAACGTCACGATCACTTTGAAGTCCTTGGCTTCCTGGGACACGGCCGACGACTGGATGGGGCTGTTGCCGATTTCGGTGACCTCCCCCTCGAAAACCTCGTTGGGGAGAGCGTCCACCCTGACCTCGGTCACGTCCCCCAGGGAAAGGCTCACCACGTCGGTCTCGTCCACTTTCAGTTCGGCCTGGATGACGCTCAGGTTGGCGATCGTCATCAGCGTCGCTTCCGGGTTGCTCATGATCCCGGGCTGCGCCCGCTCCCCCTTTTCGACGTTGAGCTGGGTGATCACCCCGTCGAGCGGGGAGTAGAGGGTGGTCTTCTTCAGCTGGTCCTTGGCCCGCGTGAGATTGGCCATCGCCGCCCGCGCGTTGGCCAACCGCGCCTCGGCCGAAGCCTTGCTCTGCTCGATGTTATTGCGGGAGACCTCGACCTGGCTCTCCGTCTGGGAAGCCTGCGCCCGGGCCACCTCGAGCCGCGACTGCGCGGACTTGAAATCGTTCTGCGCCGCTTCGTAATCATCGCGCGAAATCAGGCCGTCTTCGTGCAGGAGCTGCATGCGCTTGAAGCTGCTCTCGGCCCGGGTGAAGTTGTGCTCCGCTTGCTTGAGTTCCGCGCGCGCCGACCGCAGCGAGGCTTCGTCCCGCCTGAGGTTCGCCTCGGCGTTTATGATCATGACTTCCTGCGCCCGTGTCTCCGCCAGCGCGGCATCGTATTGAGCCCGGCTCGAAGCCTGCTCCGCCTCCGTCTGGATCGGGTCGATGCGCAGCAGCACGTCCCCTTTCCTGACCGCGGCCCCTTCCCGGAGCGGCAGCTCGGTGATGATGCCCGCGATTTCGGACTGCAGGTCGACGAATTCCTTGGCACGGATCTCGCCGCTGGCCGTCACCTTGGAAATCAGCGTCTCCTTGCGCTTCACGACCGATGTCTGGACAAGTACCGTATTCTTGCGGCTGACCTTGACGCTGGCCACGACAATGATCAGCAAGGCTAAAACGGCGCCACCGATAATCCAGACCCTTTTCCCCTTGGTCATCTGTATGCTACCTCCATTCGGGGCAATATCGAATACTACGAGCGGGCGGGATGAAAGGTTTCATATTTCGTTGCAATCATAAGCCATTCCGGGCCGCGATGGAATCCCCGACATCGCCGGCGTACAAGGGAAGGGGCGAACCCCGCTTGGGGGAACGCCGATGCCTGAATCCGAAACCGGAAACTTCGCGAGGAGACCGCTAAGCACCTGAAAACATTACTGTTAGTGGCCGGCAACCCCGCCTAGCCGGAGCCCGTCCCCTCGGGGGGTGCATCGGCGCCCATATTGCAGCGCCCCTCGAAGACGGCCCCGGCCTCGATGATCAAGCAGGGGGAGTAGATCTCGCCGAAAACTTTCCCCTCCTTGTGGATCTCGACCCGGTCGGAAGCGTGAATGGTGCCGCGGTATTCCCCGCGGATGGAAATCCGCCGGACATGGGCTTCCGCTTCGACTCTGCCTCCGGGTCCGATCTCCAGGGCCGCCTCCGCCTTCACCCTCCCCTTGAGCACGCCGTTGATGCGTGCCCCGGTGGCGAAGAGGAGGTCACCGTTCAGCTCCGCCCCTTCTCCCAGGTGGCTGACAATCTCACCTGCCGATTTTCCCCGTCTGAATCCCATGGTTGTGCTCCGTTGAATTCTGCGTGTCCTCGAGGAGGGCAAAGAGGCGCATGAGTTCCTCGCGGCCGTAGTAGTGAACCCGTATCTCCCCTGAATCCTTGGACTTGCGAACAATCTCCACCCGGGTGCCCAGGGCGAGGCGCAGCCGGTCTTCCGCCGCCGCCTCGTTGGGGTCCTTGATCCGGGGGAGCGCAGGAGCCTTGTCCTTCCGTTTCGCCCAGCGCTCCGTCTCCCGTACCGACCACCCCTTGTCGAGGATGACCCCGGCCATCCGCTTCATCTCGGCGGGAGAGAGGTCGGCGGAAAGGAGGGCGCGCGCATGCCCCGGGGACAATTTCCCTTCGGAAACCAGGAGCGACACCGCGGGGGGAAGTTTCAACAACCGGATGGCGTTGGCAATGGTGCTCCGGTCCTTCCCCAGCCGCGCGGCCACCTGTTCCTGCGTGTGACCGGTTTCCTCGATCAGGTTCTGGTACGCCTGCGCCTCCTCGATCGGGTTGAGCTGCTCGCGCTGAATGTTTTCCACCAGCGCCAGTTCGAGCAGCCGCTCGTCGGGCACCTCCCGGACCACCGCCGGAATCTTCAGCAAGCCCGCCCGCTGGGCGGCCGCAAGGCGGCGCTCCCCGGCGATCAGCTGGAAATTCCGGCCGAAGGGGCGGACGAGCACCGGCTGCAGAACCCCGTTTTCGCGGATCGAGGCCGCCAGCTCTTCGAGGCGCTCCTCGTCGAAGAGGAGCCGGGGCTGGTTCGGATTCGGGGAGATCCGGTCGATGTCGATCTCGTTCGGGGGGGCCTCCGCGCGCTCGACCTCGGGGATCAGCGCCCCCAGCCCCCTACCTAATGCCTTTTTTTTCATGGTTCAGGATTTCCTTGGCCAGACGGAGATAGCTTTCCGCTCCCTTGGAGCGTATATCATAGAGAAGAACAGGTTTACCGAAACTCGGGGCCTCGGCCAGCCGCACGTTGCGGGGGATGACGGTGTCGAGCAGTTTATCGGCGAAGTGGCTTTTCAGCTCGTCGCGCACCTGGGCGCTCAGGTTGGTCCGCTCGTCGTACATGGTCAGGAGGATCCCCTGGACGGAGAGGCCGGGGTTGAATGCCCCGCGGACCCGGGCCAGGGTGTCGAACAGGTCGGCCAGCCCTTCCAGGGCGAAATATTCGCACTGGATCGGGATCAGCACCGAATTGGCCGCGACCAGCCCGTTCAGTGTCAGGATGCTGAGCGAAGGGGGACTGTCGATCAGCACGAAGTCGAAGTTCCCCAGCACCGGCTCGAGCAGGCGCTTGAGGAGGAATTCCCGATCCGGCAGCTCCAGCATCTCCACCACCGCCCCCGACAGGTTTCGGTCCGCCGGGGCGATTTTCAGGGTGTCGAGCTCGGTGTCTTGCAGGATCTCGACCAGGGGGAGCGACCGGATCAGGGAATCGTAGAGACTCGGCTTCGTGGAGCCCTTGACCACCCCCAGCCCGCTGCTGCAATTGGCCTGGGCGTCGGTATCGATGACCAGGACGCGCATATCGGCCATGGCCAGGCTTGCGGCCAGGTTGATGGTGGTCGTGGTTTTGCCGACCCCCCCCTTTTGATTGGTTACTGCGATTATTTTTGCCATGGAACCGGAGCGAGCGTAGCACAGCGCCGGGAAAAAGTCGATCTTTAGTGGCCCCGGCGGGAATGTTTCACGTGAAACGACTCCCGGGCGCGTTTCACGTGAAACAGCGGCGCGGGACCAGGAGCCCTGTCCGTTCTAGGAACGATGCCGACTGCCCCTATAGATCGAGAGCCAGGAATCGTTCGTCCCGGGAACCCGCAGGCTCTTCTCGAGCCGCAAGCCGTCCGAAAGGGCTGTGGGTTCGCCCACGGCGACGTTGGCGCCATGGTACATCCAGAAGCGGGTGTCCTCCCCGGCATGGAGCCGCAGGGATGCCAGCTCGGCGCCGGAGAGCCGGATCGCCTTCCAGCTGATCGAATCCCAGCGCTTTTCCCCCGGGCCGCGGCGCAAAAAGGCATCCAGCCGCTCCGCATGCACCCGCACTTCCCCAAACCCCAACTCCCAGGCCGCCGTTTCCAGGAAAGCGGCCTTCTTCCCCCGGCTTTCGACCATCTCCAGCTTCATGCCGGGGTTGAAGATCCGCAGGATGATGGCGGGGAACCCGGCCCCGCTGCCGATGTCGAGGTGGGAGCGCTCCCCGGGGGGGTATAGCTGCGCGCTCCAGACCCCTTCCCGCACCAGCGGTTCGAGGGCATCCCACTCCCCGCGCGCCGTCAGGTTGATCCGCGCGTTCCATTTGAGCAGCAGTTCGAGATACCGGCCCAGCAGGCGCGCGGCGTCCCCATCGGCGGGGATGCCAAATCCCGCCAGCATTCGCGCGAGTCCCGCCGCGACCTTCATTTCGCCTCCCCGGGCACGCCCGGCGCCGCGGCGCGCCTCCGCTCCGCCTGGCGCATCTCCAGCTGCACGTTCAGGATCGCGATCGCCGCCGGGGTCACCCCCGGGATCCGCCCCGCCATCGCAAGGTCGCGCGGGCGGATGCGCGTCAGTTTCTCCCTGACCTCGTGTGTCAGTCCCGCGATCCCCTGGTAGTCGAAATCGTCGGGGATCCTCCGGGCGCCCATCCGCCCGAACTTCTCCGCATCCCTCTTCTGCTGTTCAATATACCCCGCGTAGCGGACTTCGATTTCGACCACCCGTCCGACTTCCCGCTCCTCGGGCCAGTGCCCCTGCGCCCGCAGGAGCGGCTCCAGGTCCAGGAGCTCCACCTCCGGCCGCCGCAACAATTCCTCCAGGGTGGCCCCTTTGACCGCACCACTGTCGAGCTTGGCGCCGAGGCGCGGACAGGGGACGAGGTCCGGGTTCCAGCGGGATTTTTGGAGAAAGTCTCGCAAATTGTCGATTTCCAAGTATTTACGCTCGAACTCCTCGTAGTCGGCCCCGGAGACCAGCCCCAGCCGCCGCCCCACGGGGCGCAACCGGCGGTCGGCATTGTCAATCCTCAGCAGGAGCCGGAATTCGGAGCGGGAGGTGAACATGCGGTAGGGCTCGTCGACCCCCCGGGTGATGAGATCGTCGATCAGGATCCCGATATAGCTCTCCGCGCGCGGGAAGAAGAGCGGCTCTCCCCCCAGGACCCGGAGCGCGGCGTTGATCCCCGCCACCAGCCCCTGCGCCGCGGCCTCCTCGTACCCCGTTGTTCCGTTGACCTGGCCGGCAAGGTAGAGCCCCGGCACGGCGCGGGTCTCGAGCGTCCCCTCGAGCTGGCGCGGATCGAGGATATCATACTCGATCGCGTAGGCGGGCCGGATCATCTCCGCCCTCTCGAGTCCCGGGATGGCGCGCACCATCTCCATCTGGATCTCGATCGGCAGGCTGGTGGAGAGGCCGTTGAGATACACCTCCTCGCTGTCAAGACCTTCCGGCTCGAGAAAGACCTGGTGCCGGTCCCGGTCGGGGAATTTCACGATCTTGTCTTCGATGCTGGGGCAGTAGCGGGGACCGACGATCGCGGTATTTTCCCCGTATAATGATGATTTTTCTAAGTTTGCACGGACAATGTCATGCACCCCGCCATGGGTGTACCCCAAGTGGCAACTCAATTGCGGCAGGGCGGCCGCTTTCGTCCGGAAAGAGAAGAAGGTGGGATTGTCATCCCCCTTCTGTTCCTCGAACCGGGTGTAGTCGATGCTGTCGCGGTGCAGGCGGGGAGGGGTGCTGGTTTTGAGCCTGCCCACCCTAAACCCTTTGTTTTGTAGACTTTGCGCCAGCCTCACCGAGGCCCTTTCTCCCATTCGGCCGCCGCTCCAGCTCCCGGCGCCGATCCGCAGCGTCCCGTTGAGGAAGGTGCCCGTGGTCAGAACCGCCGCCCGGCACTCAATCTCGGAACCGTCCCCGAGGCGTACCCCGCGCACCCCCTCCCTCCCAAGGACCAAGTCGACCACCTCCGCCTCGAGCACCTCGAGTTGGGAGGTGCCGGCGCACTTATCCCTCATATAATTGACATATCTGGCTTTATCCGATTGGCAGCGCGGGGCCTGCACCGCCGGGCCGCGGCTCGCGTTCAGGAGCCGGAACAGGATTCCGGTGGCATCCGCCACCTCCCCCATGACGCCGCCGAGCGCATCGATTTCCCGAACGATGTGCCCCTTGGCGATCCCGCCGATCGCGGGGTTGCACGACATCTGCGCCAGCCGCCCGGCGTCAAAAGTGCACAGCACCGTCCTGGCGCCCATGCGCGCGCTCGCGAGCGCGGCCTCGCACCCGGCGTGCCCGCCCCCCACCACGACCACGTCGCACCCGTTCCCGAACCGTCGCGCCATCGTCCCCTACTTCCCGATGCAGAACCGGGAAAAGATTTCCCCCAGGAGGTCTTCGGTATGGACCTCGCCCGTTATCGCTCCGAGGCTGTCGAGCCCCCGGCGCAGGTCGTAGAGCGCGAATTCCTCCGACATCCCGCCTTCAAGCGCGCCTGCAGCCGCCTCGAGCCTTTTGGCGGCTTCCTCGAGATGCCGCTGCTGGCGCCACTGGGTGACGAGCACCCCCTCCGTCGCTCCCCCTCCGCTCCCGAGCATCAGCTCCAGGAGCCAACCGCGGAGTCGGTCGATGCCGTCCCCCCGGAGGGCCGAGACCTCGAAAACGGGCCACCCGTGCGCAAACCGCGCCGTCTCCTCCTCCCCCCACGCGCCGGCCAGGTCAGCCTTGTTCAGCACCACCGCGCCCTCGAGCCCCTCGAGCCGCGCCCGGACCTCTTCGTCCTCTTCCGTTCGGGCGCGCGCCCGATCAACCACCAGCAGGAGCGCGTCCGCGTCGGCGATCGCCGCGCAGCTCCGCTCGACCCCCAGTTGTTCCACCGGGTCCTCCGAGTTCCGGATCCCGGCGGTATCCTGGAGGTGAACGGGGATCCCGCCGATGCTGGTCGATTCGCTCACCAGGTCGCGCGTCGTCCCGGGGAGCCGGGCCACGATGGAGCGGTCACGCCCGAGCAGGGCGTTGAACAGGCTGCTCTTGCCCACGTTCGGCCGCCCCACGACGGCGAGCGTGAATCCCTCGCGCACGATCCTGCCCCGCCGGTAGGAGTCGACCAGGCGGCGCAGCCGCCCGCAGGCCTCGCGGAGCCGCAGGGTAAGGGCGCGGCGCGATACCGCCGGCACGTCCTCCTCGACGAATTCAACCGCCGTTTCCAGTTGCACGATGATGTCGACGAGCGCTTCCCTGACCGGCCGGAGTTCGCGCCCGATTTCCCCCGAACGCTGCCGCAGCGCCGTCTGCGCCTGCAGCAGGGTCTGCGCCCCGACCAGGTCGGCCACCGCCTCCGCCCCGGCCAGGTCCACTTTTCCGTTTATAAAGGCGCGCAGGGTGAATTCGCCGGGGCCGGCCGGCCGGGCACCCTCCTGGCATAGTGCGTCGAGCAGGGCCGCGGCGATGACGGGACTCCCGTGCAGCGAAAACTCGACCATCTCTTCGCCGGTGTAGGAGTGCGGGGCGGGAAAATAGAGAGCCAGCCCTTCGTCAATGGCCGCCCCCCCGGCGTCGAGCACCCGCCCGAGCTCCGCCCGCCGCGGCTCAAAGCCCGGGCGGCGGCGCGGAACGAACACCTGCCGGGCAAACTCGAGGCTGCGCTCCCCCGACAGGCGCACCACCGCGATCCCCGAATGCCCCGGCGGGGTGGACAACGCGCAGATTGTATCCTTAAGATTTTCCATGACCAGAGACCGGCGGCCTCTCGCGGCCATGATCCGGGTCGCGGCCCCGAAGGCTTCAGGAAGGGATAATGGTGACCGAGCGTTCGTCCCCGCTCCCGCGGCTTTCGCTCTGCACCCCCGCGGTTTCGGCCAGGGCCAGGTGCACGATCCTTCTTTCCCGGGGCGTCATCGGCTGCAGGGTGAGCGGTTTGCGGGAAGCGGCCACCTTTTCCGCGGCCATCTTCGCCAGGAGCCGGAGTTCCAGTTCCCGGTGCTTGCGGTAGTCGTCCGAATCGAGCACCACCCCGGGCGCCTTCCCGCCGGACCCGCGGAAGATCAGGTTGAGAAGGTACTCGGTCGAGTTCAGCAGCGCCGCGCCGTTGGACAAGAGGAACTGGCGGTCAGGCCCGGTCAGGTTGATGACTATGGTCCCCTCCTCCTCCCGGAACCCCGCATCCAGGTCGAGCTGCGTGTGCTCGATCAGGGTCAGAAAAAACTCCTCGACCTCCGGCAGCGTCCCACGCTTACGCCCGGGCCTTTGCCGGCTTCGCTTTTGTTCCGTCACCCATCCACCTCTCGGCTATTTTTTGAAACAGGACTTGGAAGATATTACTGCAGAGAAAATAGAGGTTCAAGCCGCTCGAAAAATTCAGGAACATGACCGTAAAAATGACCGGCATGATCATCATCATTTTCGCCTGCATCGGGTCGGCCCCCGGAGTTGCGGGGGAGATCTTCTGAGAGATGAAGGACGTGATCCCCATGACGATGGGGAGCACGTAGAAGGGGTCCTTCAGCGACAGGTCGTGGATCCACCAGATGAACGGGGCCTGGCGCAGCTCGATCGAATATGCCAGCAGCGCGTAGAAGGCGAACAGGAGCGGAAACTGGATCAGGAGCGGCAGGCACCCGCCCATGGGGTTGACGTTGTGCTCCTTGTAGAGCCCCATGATCTCTTGGTTCATCTCCGCCCGCTTCGGGTCGGTCTTCTTGTACCGGCGGTACTTCTCCTGGATCGCCTTCACCTTGGGCTGGATCGCCTGCATCCTCTTCATGGATACCATCTGCTTGAGGCGGAATGGGAAGAGCAGGATCGACAGCAGCAGGGTCAGGATGACGATAGCCCAACCGTAGTTGTGCACGAACTGGTTGATCCACTTGAGCGCCGCCAGCAGCGGGTAGACGAGGAAGGAGAACATCCCGTAGTTGATGACGCCGGTGATGTCGCCGGAACGGACCGCCTTGAGGTGGTTCTGGTCCTTGGGACCGAGGTAGAGCTGGTATTGCGCGGCGCCGTTCATCGGCAGGGTGAGTTCGGGCAGGTCCCGGTCGACCGTATCCCCGTCAAGGGCCCTCGTTTTGATCGCGTGCTTGCGGAGGTTGAAGTGCCCGAGCGGCCCGTCGGGAAGGGCAATCATGCTGAAATATTGCATGTCGAGCCCGACCCATCGGATATCCCCCTCGATCTTCTTGATCTCGTTCTCCTTTTTCGGGGCCCCCTCGCGCCGCGCTTTGCCGTTGGAATAGTAGATGGCTTCGAGCTTGCCCAGGCGGCTGGAGATATGCTCCTGTTCCGGCCCGATATCCCTGCCGAGGAAATAATGGCCCGCGAGCGCCTTCCCCCCCTTGGTGCATTCGATAGTGAGATCGGCCAGGTAGTTGTCGCTATCAAAGGTGTAGCTCTTCTCGACGACGAAGTCCCCCCGCCGCAGCTTCAGGCGCACGGTGGCGGGAGGCGCAAGCACCCCGGCCCCCAGCCGCCCCCCCTCGACGGTAACTTCGTACAAACCCTCGTTCGCGGCCGCACTCAGCTCGGCGTCCTCGAACAGGAGCGTCCCGGGGCGCGGGCCGCTCTCGGCGCCGCGCATGGGGGGGATCATCTCGAACACTTTCTTCTGCGCCGTCTGGTACTTGTTCAGTTCCCAGCTCGAGATTACCCCGCCCCGGTTGTCGATGACGGCCGTATAAAGGTTGCCCATGACCGTGATCTTCTGCTCCTCGGCCTGGGTATCTTCCGCCCCCGCCAGGGCAGTCTCCGCATCGCCTGCGCCGGCCGCACCGGGAGCGCTGGTGGCGGGAGCGCCCTGGGTGGAAGGCGCGTTCTGCCCAGGGGGGGTGGTCAAGGGCGCGGCGGTTTCAATCCGTCCGGCGGCCCTGTGCTCTTCCATCCTCTGCCTCTGGAGATGGGAGAAAAGGACGAAGACCACGATGGACAGTCCGATGGCGAGAATTGCTCTTTTTTCCATAATTTACCGGACGGGGTTATCCCCGGCTCCCCTTTCTGGTCTGGCCTGCGGGACGGGGTCCACCCCCCCCGCGCAGAACGGATGGCAGCGCAACAATCTTCGGATCCCGAGCCAGCCCCCCCGGAGCAGTCCCAGCGCCCCAATCGCCTGCATCATGTAGACGGAGCAGGTCGGCTCGAAGCGGCAGGCGTGGGGGAGCAGGGGTGATATGAAACGCTTGTAAACCCGCAGCACGGCTATCACCCCGCCGCGGATGCCGCCCGCCCAGCCCCCGGGCACCGGCCGCGTCACGCCTTGTCCCGCCCCCCCTGCCGGGCGATCTTCCCCAGTGCGGCGAGAAACTCCTCGCGCAGGGTATCGTAATCCACCCCGGCGCAACCCGGTTTGGCATTGACGACGATATCTAGCTGGCTTGGAATTTTGTGGAAAGATCTCCGAAAGATCTCCCTGAACAAACGCTTGATGCGATTCCGGACAACGGCGCCCCCGACCTTCCTCGACGCGGTGATTCCCAGGCGCGGGTGCCCGAGGGTGTTATCGCGGCAGAAAAGCACGAACCTGCCGCTATGGATCTTCCGGCCCGTCTTGTAGAGCGCGCGGTAGTCCGAGCTGCGAACGATTCGGACGTGGTGCGGGAATGCCTCGCGTGTCGCCTTATCCACTCACTGTAAGCCTTTTGCGCCCCTTGGCGCGCCTGCGCTTCAGCACCAGCCTTCCCCCCCGGGTCGACATGCGTTCCCTGAAACCATGCGTCTTCTTCCGCTTTCTGTTATTGGGTTGGTATGTCCTTTTCATGGCGCCACTTTCTCCAGATTACGGCATCAGCCTGAGGCCAAAAGCTTAAATCATAGAAACTGCGGAGGAAAAATGCAAGGGCTACCATGCTCCCCCCACCGCCCCGTCCTCACTTTTCCAGTCGCCGCCCGACGGCCCACCAACCGTCCCCCCGGACGCGCAATTCGTCCAGGCTTTGCTGGATCCTGGCCTGGCAGTCCTCCAGCTCCCCGCCCCTCCCGCGCTCGACCGGGATCGGGTCTCCAATCAGCAGCACGGCGCGGGAAAAGGGTTTCGGAACCTGGAAGCCGTCCCAGCTCGGGAGCGTCCACTTCCGCTCGACCGAAATCCCGAAGGGGATGACGGGGTTCCCGCTCTTCCACCCCAGGTAAGCGGCCCCGGCCTTGGCCACGTAGCGGGGCCCGCGCGGGCCGTCGATGGCGAACCCGACGTCCCCCCCCCGCCCCAGGATCCGCAGCATCTCCCGGGCCGCGCCATGCCCCCCGGCCGAACTCGACCCACGCACCGCCGTGTAGCCGAGCCGGCGGATCACCCGCGCGATATACTCCCCGTCTCGGTTTCGGCTCGTCATCACCGCGATCCCGCGCCCGCGGAAATACCAGGAGGCTAGAAACAGCCGCCCGTGCCAGAAAGCGAGGACCCAGCTCTTCCCGGCGCCGTGCACCGCCTCGAGCTTTTCCCAGCCGACGACGTCCCAACGGAGCGTCCGGCCGATGAGGCCGATTGTGCACCACCCGAGCCAGGAAACGACTTGCACCCTGATCCACTCGCCCGGCGCGGCCCCGCCCCGAGGCTTCGCCCCTCGGGGGGCGGTTCCGGAAAGATCCCCGCGTGGGCGTGGGCGCGGGCGGGCGGCTTCTTCCTGCACGGGTCGTCCCTTTCCGGCCCGGACGGGCCTTCCGTTGGCCACCAGCTTAAGCCTTTCGACGGGGGATGTAACCCTTTTTTTCAACCCGCTCAGGCGATCATGGCCTCGCGCTGCACCGGGCACCGGGCAACGGCTTTCCGCTCGGGGTAGGTCACGCGGCGGGTCGGCGGCTGGCGCATGACCACGCCCTCCTTGCGGATCCTGCGGCTTTCCCGCAGGGCGAACACCCGCACGGCCATCGCCTTGAGCCGGTCGGTGAGCGACATCGGGCCGAAGGCCTCCCGGTACATGGCCATCACCTTGCGGCACTTCGCCTCCGCCCGGGCATTGGGAGCGTAGCGCATCATGGCACCGAGCGCGGGCCGGAACATAAGCGCCGTCTTCTTCACGCGCTCCAGCCGGAGGCGCATGAAGGGGTCGGGCGCCGGGGCTTGCCCCTGGACGTAGCGCATCGTTTCGGGATCCCAGGCGAGCCCCTTCTTCTCCCGATCCTCGATTTCGGCGCGCAGGGCCAGGTACCCCTTCACCGCCGTGTGCGCCATGGCGAGCACCCCGGGCCCCTGTTCCTCGTACTTGCGGACGAAGGCGTCCTTGAGGTAGCGAGCCGATTCGGGGAGGGTGAACTCCGGGTGATGGAACCAGATCTCGTCCTGCCCATGCTTCTTGGGCCAGGGGATGCCCGCCAGCAGTTTGCCCGCCGCCTCGTAGTCCCGGTACAGCTGCGTCCCCGGGGTGGGGCCGAGTCCCATGAACTGGGAGAAGTCCGATTCCAGGCTGAGGGCCCACTCGATGTCCTCGTGGATCGTCTTCTTGTCGTGGTGCTCGAGGAAGAGGATCGATGAGGCCAGCACGCTGATCCCGTGGTCCTGCAGCTCGGCGACCAGCCGGTGCAGGTCGACCCCCCGCGTCTTTTCAAACAGGTTGGCCTTGCTCTCGACCCCGATCCAGATGAAATTGACCCCCAGCCGCAGCAGGAAGTCGATCCCGAGCACGGCGAGGGTCTCGGCGGAGGAGAAAATACTGAAACTGTAAGCTTTTCCGTTCCTCTCCATCTCCGCCAGAAGCTCGCGCGCGCGCGCCGGCTCCTTGCAGAAGTTCTCGTCTATCACGCCGAAGTCATCGACCCCCAGCACCTGCTCCGCTTTCCGGCAGGCTTCGAACATCTCCTCGCCCGTGGCCAGGAAGGGGGTGTACTTGCGGTCGAACTTGTGCGAGGTGGAGCAGAAGCGGCAGGAATTCTGGCACCCGACCCCGGGGATGAGGATTCCGGCCTTCCCGAGCAGCGGGGCCCCGTAGACGTAGCCGTTGACGGCCGACTCGACCACGGGGTGCACGATGGGGCGATCGGTCTCCTCCCCGAAGTAATGCCGCAGCCAAGCCACCCCTTCCCCGTGGCAGACCTCGTCGCAATCGACCAGTTCCCGGATGCCGGGGATCGCCGTGCCGTGCCCGCCGAGGATGATCTTCGCCCGCGGGGCAGCCTTGCGGATATACTCGGCCATGCGCCGCGCCTTCAGCACGTTGGGGACAATGAAGGATATCCCGACGTGGCTGTAGCCGCCGGTGTCGATTTCGCGCGTGAACTCCTCCCAGGTGGGGAAGTCGAGCACCGTCACCGGGACATTCAAGTTTTCGGCCAGCAGGTAGAGGCCGAAGCTGGGGTTGGAAGAGCGGGGAGAGTGAATCCCCTGTTCCCTGGTCACCTGGTTGTTGAGCAGTTCCATGGTGCAGAGCGCTTCGCCGGTGTCATCCTGGACCCCGTAAGGCTTGTAAACCCCGCATAGCAGCAATCGCGTCATCAATAATCCCTTCCCTGGATCGTCCTGGCGACTTTTTCAAACAGGCGAGGAAAACGGCGGAACGAGTAGACTATTCCCGGACTGCGAATCCAGTCGACGCAGAAGCGTACTGGAATCGGGACCCGAAGTAAACGCTTATTAGTAGCGCAAAGCGGACCGACGCGCATTGCTCCTGTCGGCGGCTGCGCCGGGCGGGGCGGAATTGTTCTCCGAAATCCCTGAGTTATAAGGGCTCGGGCGGGAAAAGCTAGGAATGGGCCGGGGGAACCAGGAGCCAGGCCCCGGCCTTGATCGTGCTCCGGGAATCGAGGTTGTTGGCCCGCCGCAGCGCCTCGACCGTCGTGCCGTACCGCCTGGCGATCCCGGACAGGGTCTCCCCCGGGCGCACC
>JAAYAJ010000099.1 GCA_012719455.1 Acidobacteriota bacterium
ATCAAGGCGTACCCGCCGCTGGTGGACAAGGTCGCGGAGCTGACCAGGGGGCTGTTCCTGGAGCACGACAAGGCCTACGCGCTGGCCGCCTGGGTCAAGGGGAAGGCGGAATATGACCCGACCTTCCAATGTCCCGAAACGATCGCCGAACTCATGGGCATCGACAAGGGATACTGCGAGCAGTCGGCCCACCTGCTGAGCTACGCGCTGCGCGTCGCCGGCATTCCCGCGGCGGTTTCAATCCAGGGGGGGCACTCCCTGACCGTGGCCAATGTGGACGGCCAGTGGGTCGATTTCGACGCCACCTTCGGGGAGGGCGCGCCGGATGTCACGAACCCGGGGATGGTGGGCAACGTCGTCGACCAGACATCGTGGCACCTGCCGGCGGAGGTGTTCCTCCAGCCTTTTGCGACCCCCTACGTGTTCAGGGAACCGCAGATCTACATGCCCAAGACGCGGCGCGTCCCCCTGGTCAAGGCGGGGGGGACCCAGGCCGGGTGGGGGAACGTGCTGATCCCGGTGACGAACCAGAGGCTGTTCATCCGCAAGGACGGCTCCGTGTCGGTGAAGTACGACGCGGCGGAGCAGGACGGCGTGTATTACGTCATCCCCAGGCTGCGCTCCTTCAACTGGCGCCAGACGGGCCACGGGGCGACGCATCAGCCGGGCGAATGGGACTACCTGGTGCCGACGGAGTACGTCGTCATGCGCGCAAAGGACCACCTGTCCTGCAACTCCGACACCATGAAACCGAACGGGTACGTGAAGCTGACGCTCCCCGAGGGGGACTACGAACTGACTTACTCCTGGCGGGACGGGACCCCGGTCGCCCGTCTCCGGTTCACCGTCGGGGGGGATGACGAGATCCGGATCGCGCCGGGTGACCTCGAAAAGGCCCAGGGCGCCGCCGCCGCGCTGTTCCGGGTGTATGTCGATTCGCTCTCTCACGCCACCGAGGGTCTCTGAGCGCCGGTTTGCGGGTGAAAAGGGCGGCGGCTGCTTCCTCCCAGATAAATGGTGTTTTGAGGTTATAATTTGTTAATATGGGGCATCCCCGGCAAGACCGGGCATGGAAAGCGTTCACAAAGAAGGAGATTGCTTTATGGCTGAATCCGAAAAAGCCGAAAGTAAAAACAAAAAGGTCTTGAGACGCGAGTTTCTGACCGGCAGCGGGGCTGCGATCGCAGCCGGTGCTCTGGCGATCACCGCGACGGATTCAGCCGCCGCTGCCTTTGCTCAACCCGCGGCGTCCGACGCAAAACCCGTCGCCGCGTCGACAGGATACCTTGTCTATGACAGCAGGCTGTGCCTTGGCTGTCAAAGCTGCATGTTCGCCTGCTCCCTCACTCACGAGGGGGAAGCCAACCCGTCGCTGTCGAGGATTCAAATCATTCGAGATTCCCCATCCTTCACCAAGTACCCCTTTGACGTCGTCATGTCCTTATGCCGGCAATGCGTTTCTCCGCTATGCGTGCAGAACTGCCCCACCGGCGCCTGCTACGTCGACGCGGCCAACGGTAATATCCGGAGGATCGACCAGTCCAAGTGCATCGGCTGCCAGAGATGCATCCAGTCCTGCCCTCAAAGACCGCATCGAACCGTGTGGGACCCGGTCAAGAGGAAATCGACCAAATGTGATTTGTGCGCCGACGCGCCCTTCTGGAGCCAGAAAGGGGGCCCCACCGGCAAGCAGGCCTGCATCGAATCCTGCCCCGTGAAGGCGATCAAGCTGGTCGCGACGCCGCCCAACCAGACCGACATCGCCGGTTACGACATCAATCTCGCGCCGCCGCCGCCCAAGATGGGCGGATTCGGCATGGGCGCCCCCGGGGCGGCGCCGAAAGCTCCA
>JAAYAJ010000016.1 GCA_012719455.1 Acidobacteriota bacterium
AAGTCAAATGGGGACGTCCCACATGTTTCCATTTTTCGGGACACGCAAGCCCGGGCTGCAGGGGATCCTGGAAACACATGGTTCCAGTAGGGGATTGATCAGGAGGCAGCGGACCAGGAACGGATCAGGTCAACATAGGCGCCCGGAACAAGCCGCTTCAGGTCGGTCGATTCAGGCCTCGATTCTACTACCGCGGGGGAAAAGCGGAGCCATTTATCAGGCCCTTCCGCCACGCCCGCCCCCCTTTGACTCCCAGGGGAACCAATACGGCAATCGGCGGGGTCCGTCCCCGTTTCGGGGTTGAGGGAGAAGTTGGCGGAGGTGCATGGGAATCGAACCCACCCAGCCCACCTTCCGGTGAACCACAACTGGATTTGAAGTCCAGGCCGGCCACCAGGCCAGATTCACCTCCGCGCAGCGATGATTGTAGCAGAAACCGCCCGGGCACCCACTTGAAATCCGAGGTTTTCCTCCAATAATTGGAGAATTTGGATCATAATAACAACATCGGTTTTTTAATCAGGAGGCGGACGCCCGTAAAGCCGCCGCCGCGGAAGCAAGTGGAGAGCGCCATGAATGAATACACCATAAACCCGAAGGGACACCGGGACACCATAGCCGTGCATTACGGCGAGAACCGCTGGATGGGGAGCATAACCACCCCCATCGACTACGCCAGCACCTTCGTATTCAAGAACGTCGCGGAGATGGTGGCATTCGCCGAGGGCCGGATCCAGCACTACGAGTACGGACGCTACGGGAACCCCACGCGCGAGGCGGCCGAGAAGAAGCTGGCGGCCCTGGAAGGGGCGGAGCGCTGCATCCTTTTCGACTGCGGCATGAGCGCCGTCTCCTCCACCATCCTCTCCACCT
This sequence comes from Acidobacteriota bacterium, assembly GCA_012719455.1. Classification (GTDB taxonomy): domain Bacteria; phylum Acidobacteriota; class UBA6911; order UBA6911; family UBA6911; genus UBA6911. Next base: position 874 of record JAAYAJ010000016.1, read on the forward strand.
GCAACCAGGGGCAGCACATCATCATCACCGACGACGCCTACAAGCAGACTCTGCGCTTCGTCACCACGGTGATGCCCCGCTTCGGCATCCACTCCACGGTGGTCCCCATGGGGGACTACGATGCCATGGAACGGGCGGTGACGCCGGAGACAGTCATGATCATCTCCGAGTCCCCCACCAACCCCTACCTGAACATCGCCGACGTGGACGAGGTGGTGCGGATCGCCCGCCGGCACAATATCATCAGCGTCATCGACAGCACCTTCGCCACCCCCTACAACGCCCGACCGCTCGAGCAGGGGGTGGACATCGTCATCCAGAGCACCACCAAGTACCTGGCGGGGCACAACGATGTGCTCGGGGGGGCGGTCCTGGGGTCGGAGGCCGCCACCGAACCGACGTTGCAGTGGCGCCGCATGACGGGGGGCGTCATCGACCCGATGAGCAGCTACTTGCTGATCCGGGGGTTGAAGACGTTCGGGGTGCGAATGGAGCGGCTCAACCGCACCGCGCTGAAGATCGCCGAATTCCTGGAAAAACAGCCCAAGGTACGCCGCGTCTACTATCCCGGCCTCCCCGGGCACCGGCACCACGCCATCGCCAAAAAACAGATGCGGGGGTTCGGCGCCGTCGTCACCTTCGAGCTCGACGCCGACCTGGACCGGACCCTGAAGTTCCTGGACGGGCTCAAGCTGTGCATGCTCGGCCCCAGCCTGGGAGGACCCGAGACGCTGGTCACCCACCCGGCCCTGAACAGCTACTACAACATCACCCGCGAGGAGCGTTACAAGCTGGGCATCATCGACGAACTCATCCGCCTTTCGGTCGGGCTCGAAGACCCCCGCGACATCATGGACGACCTCGAGCGCGGGTTCGCCCACATGGACGCCTAGTCCGCCACGGGCCGCTGGCCCCCCGCGCCTTCCCCATGGTAGAGTGAAGGTCGGGTTTTCAGAGGATCCATGGCTATGGCCCGCACTTACAGCGATTACGTGCTCCAACCGCTCCCCGACGAACTGGAGATCCTCCGCTCCACCCTCTACCACCTCTCCGAGGGGGTTGTGGTGGCCGACGCCGGGGGGCGGTTCATGATCTGCAACGAGGCCGCGCGGAGGGTACTGGGGAGAGCCGGGCAGGAGAACACCTCCTGCGACTGGTCCAAAATCAGGGGCTACTACCGGCCGGACGGGGTCACCCCCTACCTCCGGGAAGAGCTCCCCGACGCGCGCGCACTGGCGGGCGAAACGGTGGCCGAGACGGAGATCTTCATCCGCAACGAACACTGCCCTTCCGGGATCTGGCTCTCCGTGCAGGCAAGCCCGCTGCGCGGCGAGGGGGGAGAGATCCGCGGCAGCGTCGTGGTCTTCCACGACATGACCGAGAAGAAGGAAGGAAGCATCCAGATCCAGATCCTGCAGAACGCCGTCGAGCAGACAGCCGACAGCATCATCATCACCGATCGCAGCGGCATCATCGAGTACATCAACCCGGCCTTCGAGCACACGACGGGCTACACCCGGGAGGAGGTCCGGGGAATCACCCCCCGCATCATCAACTCCGGGGTCCACGACTCGGCGTTCTATGAGAACCTGTGGGCCACCATCCTCTCCGGCAACGTGTTCCGGGCCACGATGGCCAACCGCAGGAAAAACGGCGAGATCTTCTACGCCGAGCAGACCATCACCCCGATGTGGGGGCCGACGGGCGTCATCACCCATTTCGTCACGGTGATCAAGGACGTCACCGAGCAGCGCAAACTCCAGGAGCAACAGTTCCAGATGAGCCTGGCCCGCGCCGTCCAGCAGCAGTATTACGAGATCCCCCCCCCGAGCATCGAGGGATACGACTTTGCCGCGGCCGCCTTCCCGGCGGACGCCATCGGGGGGGACTACTTCGATTTCATCCCCCTGAAGAACGGCGCCCTCGGTATCGTCATGGGGGACGTCTCCGGCCACGGCATCGGGTCGGCCCTGTTGATGGCCGAACTCCGGGCATTCCTGAGGGCGTTCGCCCCGGGGAGCCGGGACGTGGCGGAGATCATGTCGCTGACCAACGACGCCCTGGCCAACCACCTGAGGCAGGACCACTACGCCACCCTGATCTTCTGCCGCCTCGACCCCCGGTCCCGGACCCTGGTTTATGCCAGCGCCGGGCATACCCCCGGGTTTATCTTCAACGCCGCCGGGCAGGTCAAGCAGTCGCTCGACAGCATCGACATCCCGCTGGGACTGATGCCGGGCCACGTCTTCGGGTCGAGCGACGCCATCCAGTTGGAGCCGGGCGACATCCTCACGCTCCTGACCGACGGGATCACCGATGCCGAGCGCCCCGACCAGAGCTACTTCGGGGTGGAACGCGCCCTCGATTTCATCCGCGCCTACCGGCGCGAAAGCGCCAAGGACATGGTCAACGGGCTCTACAGCGCGGTGCGGGAGTTTTCCGACGGCCTGCCTCAGGTCGACGACATCACCACCGCGATCTGCAAGGTCCTGAATCCCCGGGACCAGGCCCCCAAGGGGGAACCCGCAGGAGGGGGCGCCAAGGGCGGCGGTACACACGAATAACCAAGGAACGGGGAGGACGGGATGCTTGGGGGAAAGATAGTCGGGATCATCGGCGCCGGCAACATGGGGGAGGTCCTTATCCGGGGACTGGTCCATTCGGGCAGGGTGAAGAAATCGGACATCCTCGCGAGCGACCTCGACCGCGAGCGCCTGGCCGCGATCGAAAAAGCGTACGGGACCCGGACGATGTCGTCGAACGCGGAACTGGTAAAAAAGGCCTCCCTCGTCATCCTCGCCGTCAAGCCGCAGAACGTCGACCCGCTGCTGGAGGAACTGGCCGGATCGAGCCATGAACACCATGTCTTCGTCTCGATCGTGGCCGGGGTGACGACCGAAAGGCTGGCTGAAAGGATGCACCCGCGCTCGGGCGTCATCCGCGCGATGCCGAACGCCCCGGCTTCCGTCCAGGCCGGGATCACGGCCCTCTGCCCGGGCCGGAACGTGTCTCCCGAAGATCTTGGGCGGGTTGAAGCCATTTTCGGGTGCATCGGCAGGACCGTGATCCTGCAGAACGAAGCGCTGATGGACGTGGTCACGGGCTTGAGCGGAAGCGGCCCCGCCTTCGTCTTCATGTTCATCGAATCGCTCAGCGACGCCGGCGTGCAACTGGGGATCTCCCGGAAGGAAGCGTCCCTGCTCGCCGCCCAGACCGTTTACGGGGCGGCCAAAATGCTCCTGGAGACCGGCAAGCACCCGAGCGAACTCAAGGATATCGTCGCCACCCCGGGAGGGACCACTTTCGCCGGGTTGAAGATGCTGGAAAAATGCAGTTTCCGTTCGACCCTGATGGAGGCCGTGGAAGCGGCCACCCGGAGGTCCCGGGAACTGGGGGCCCTCCAGCGCAAATAGCGGCACGCGCGGGCCCGGCCGCGGTTACACCGGCGGATCCGGATGTTGGCTTTGCATATACCGATCTTATAAAATCAGGTTTTGCCATTTTGAAAGGAGGCACTTGCCATGACCAATGGAAACGCAAGAACGATCGAGGGCATCCGCACCCTGCTGGGGCCGGATGCCTCGTACCTTCTCGACCACCAGAGCGGGACGTGGAGCAAGGATCAGCTGCACCTGCCGGGACCGGACTTCATTGACCGGGCCTGGGGCGCCAGCGACCGGCCGCCGCAGGTGTTGCGCAGTTTGCAGTCACTCGTGGACCACGGGAGGCTCGCGGGGACAGGTTATCTCTCCATCCTCCCGGTCGACCAGGGGATCGAGCATTCCGGCGGGGCTTCCTTCGCCCCCAACCCGATCTATTTCGATGGCGAAAATATCGTCCGGCTGGCCATCGAAGGGGGGTGCAACGCCGTGGCGTCCACCCTCGGCGTTCTCGGCTCCGTGTGCCGCAAATACGCCCACAAAATCCCCTTCATTGTGAAGCTCAACCACAACGAGTTCATCTCCTACCCGAATGCCTATGACCAGGTCATGTTCGCCGATGTCCAGCAGGCGTTCGACCTGGGGGCCACCGCCGTCGGCGCCACCATCTATTTCGGCTCCGAGGAATCCCGTCGCCAGATCCAGGAGGTCGCCGAGGCGTTCTACGAGGCGCACCAGTTGGGGATGGCCACCATCCTTTGGTGTTACCTGCGCAACCCCGCCTTCAACAAGACCGGGGAAGGGGGACCCGATTACCACGTCGCGGCCGACCTGACCGGCCAGGCCAACCATCTCGGCGTCACCATCCAGGCCGACATCATCAAGCAGAAGCTCCCGGAGTGCAACGGCGGATACAACGCGCTCAAGTTCGGCAAGACCCACAAGAAGGTCTACTCCGACCTGTCCTCCGACCACCCGATCGATCTCACCCGCTACCAGGTCCTCAACTGCTACCTGGGGCGCGCCGGGTTGATCAACTCCGGCGGCGCCAGCTCCGGCGCCAGCGACCTGGCCGAGGCGGTGAAGACCGCGGTGATCAACAAGCGGGCCGGGGGAATGGGGCTGATTTCGGGACGCAAGGCGTTCCAGCGCCCGATGGAGGAAGGGATCGCGTTGCTGAACGCCATCCAGGACGTGTACCTCTGCCGCGAAGTAACGGTAGCCTAGAGAGAATCGTCCGCCCCATGATGCATGACAAGGATCTTCGGCTTTCGGTGGTCATCCCGGCGTACAACGAGGAGTTGCGCCTGCCCGCGACCCTGGAGCAGTCGATCGCCTATCTGCGCGCCCAATCCTACGGATCGGAGATCCTCGTAGTCGACGACGGATCGGCCGATCGGACCGCCGAGATCGCGCGGCGGCGCCGATCCGGTCCGATCCCGGTTCGGCTCCTGGCACACCCGGACGGGCTCAACCACGGCAAGGGGGCTTCCGTCCGACTGGGGATGCTCGCGGCGGACGGCGCCCACCTCCTGTTCATGGACGCCGACAATTCGACCACCCTTGGGCAAGTGGAACGTTTCTGGCCCTATTTCGACAAGGGGTACGACGTGGTCATCGGTTCCCGTGCCCTGAAGGGCTCCGTGATCCCCGTCCGCCAGGCGCGCTGCAAGGAACTGGCGGGGCGGATGGGGAACTGGTTCATCCAGACCTTCGCCGTCCCCGGCATCGCCGACACGCAGGCCGGGTTCAAGATGTTCACCCGGAGAGCGGCGGACATCATCTTCCCCCGGCAGACGCTGACGCGCTGGGGCTACGATATCGAACTGCTGGCCATCGCCCAGGCCCACGGCTGCCTGATCGCGGAGGTTCCCATCACCTGGAACAACGCCCCCGGAAGCAAGGTGAGCGCCGGGTCCTACCTCGAGGTGCTGGGCGAGGTGTGGCGCATCCGGCGGAACCTGGGCGCGGGCCTGTATCGATAGCGCGCCGGGGATCGGCCCTCACGCTGCCGGCCCGCGCCATCGGGGCGCCGAAAGGATAGAGGTCCTTCGGGTGGACCGCCGGGCGGAAGCCGGAAAGGGGGGGCCATGAATCTGCAGAGGACCGGCGCCGCGGCGCGCAAGGAGGTTCTCCACATCCTGCGCGACCCCATCAGCCTGGCCATGGCCCTGGCCCTGCCGATCCTGATGATCCTGCTCTTCGGGTACGCGCTGACACTCGATGTCGACCGGATTCCCGCCCTCTTTTACGACGCCGACCGCACCCCCGCGAGCCGCGACCTGGTCTCGCGCTTCGAGGGATCGCGCTATTTCCATATCCTGGGGGGAGTTAACGACTACCGCGAGATCGAACGGGCCATCGACCGCAACGAGTGCATGCTCGGTATCGTCATCCCCCGGGACTACGCGCGCGACTTGGCCGCCGGCCGCAATCCCCAGGTCCAGCTCCTGTTCGACGGCAGCGATTCCAACACCGCCTCCATCGCCCTGGGATACGCCACCGGCATCATCCAACCCCTGGCGGCGGCGCTGCGCAACCCCGCGGCCGGGTCCGCAGCCGGCGCCCGGCCGGCGGTGAACACGCAGCTGCGCGTGTGGTACAACAGCGACCTCAAATCGAGAAACTACATCGTTCCAGGGCTGATCGGAGTGATTCTCATGATCATCGGGACGCTCATGACGTCTCTGACGCTGGCACGCGAATGGGAGATGGGGACGATGGAACAGTTGCTCTCCACGCCGCTGCGGCCGGCCGAGATCGCGCTAGGGAAGATGAGCGCCTATTTCGTGCTCGGGGTCGTGGACATGGTCTTGACCGTGGCGGTCGTGGTAATTTTCTTCGGCGTGCCCCTGCGCGGGAGCACCCTGTTCCTGGCTTTTTCGGGGTGCCTGTTCCTGGTCGGGGCGCTGTTCTGGGGAATCCTGGTGTCGGCGCTGACCCGGTCGCAGCTGGCAGCCTACCAGCTGGCGATGCTCACCTCCTGCCTCCCCGCGTTCCTCCTGTCGGGATTCGTGTTCGCCATCGAAAACATGCCGATCCCGGTCCAGATGATCACCTACCTCTTCCCGAACCGCTATTTCGTCACGATCCTCAAGGGCATCTTCCTGCGCGGGGTCGGCATCGAAGTCCTCTTCCTGGAAGTGGGACTGCTGGCGGCCTACGCTGGGTTGATCTACCTGGTTGTGCTCAAGAAGCTCAAACAGAAGGTGGCCTGAAACCATGTGGCAGCGCATTGCGGCGATCATCCGGAAGGAATTCATCCAGACGCTCAAGGACCCCTGGTCCCTGGCGCTGCTCGTCGGCTCTCCCATTCTCCAGCTGATTCTCTTCGGCTACGCCGTCAACCTGGACGTGGAAAAGGCTCGGCTGGCGTGGATGGACATGGACCGGACCCCCGAAAGCCGGGCGCTCGGAGAGGCGTTCCGCAACTCGCGCTACTTCGAGCTGGTGGCGGCGCCGGAGAGCGAGCGGGAAATCGCCGCACTCCTCGACCGCGGCGCGGTCGACGCCGTGGTCCGACTACTGCCGGGATTCGGCCGTGACATCCTGCGGGGGCGCCCCGCCGACGTACAGGTCCTCATCGACGGCACCAACTCCAATACGGCGTCGATCGTCTCGGGCTACGCCTCCCGGCTCATCGCCACCCACGCCGCCGCAGTCACGGCGGCCCGCGCCAATCCTTCCCCCTCCCCCGCCCTGGAGCCCCCGACGCCCTTGGTCGTCCCGGTCCTGACAGCCGAGGACCGGGTCTGGTTCAACGCCGACCTGCGCAGCCGCGTCTACTTCGTCCCCGGCGTCTTCGTCAACATCGTCGCCCTGGTGACCATCATGCTCACGGCCATGAGCATCGTGCGGGAAAAGGAGCTCGGGACCATGGAGCAGCTGATGGTGACGCCGGTGCGCCCCTTCGAGTTGATGCTGGGGAAGATCCTCCCTTTCGCCCTGATCGGCGTCTTTGAGGTCGCCTTCATCATTGTCGCCGCCCTGGTGGTGTTCGGCACCCCCCTGCGCGGCAGCGTCCCCCTGCTGATGTTCTGCTCCATCCTCTTCCTGCTGACGACCCTGGGCGTGGGCCTTTTCATCTCCACCATGTCGCGCACGCAGCAGCAGGCGATGATGCTCTCCTTCTTCTTTTTCATGCCGGCGATGCTGCTGAGCGGCTTTGCCTTCCCGATCCAGAACATGCCCCCGGCCGTGCAGCTGGTGACCTATCTCAACCCGTTGCGCTACTTTATGCAGATCGCCCGCGACCTCTTCCTGAAGGGGGTGGGAGCGGCGGCCTTGTGGCAGCCAATCGCCGCCCTCGGCCTGATCGGCCTGGCTGTGCTCGTACTCAGCGCCCTCCGGTTCCGCAAGAAGCTGGATTAGCCTCCGCCCGGAGCCTCCGGGGGGACGCTTTTTATTGATGGCCGCGGCGCGGGTTCCAAGCTATGATGTAGCGCCAACGAGGAGGCCGCAATGAAGCTTTGGATGCGCAGGCTATGTCTGATGGCCACACTACTGCTGCCCGCATGCATCTCGCCGGGTGCCGAAGCCGGCCAGGCCGCGGTCGCAAGCGCCCCGCAGCCCGGGGAAGCCGCCGCAGTCGAAGCTCTCGGGCGCCTCGGCATCCCCCTGCAGCGGGACCCGCAGGGGGTCGTGCGCTGGATAGAGGCCGCCGAGGGCCAGTTCACCGACGAGGCGCTCGCCCACCTACCCGCCCTCGGCAGCCTGGAATGGCTCGAGATCGGCGGCGGCGCCGTCACCCCCGCCGGGTTGGCACATCTCAAGCACTCCACCCTCCTCCGGCGCCTCTACATTCACGACATCGATCTCGGCGGGGATCCGCTCGCCTGGCTTTCCGGGCTGCCGAACCTGGAAGCCCTGGCGCTGCAACGCACGGGTACCGATGGAACCGCGCTCGGGCACCTGGCGGCCAAATCGCTGACGGTGCTCAACCTGAGCGGCAATCCGGTCGGGGACGAGGCCATGGAGGCCGTCGCCCGCATCCGGCAGCTCGAGGTCTTGGCGCTGGCCGACACCAAGGTCACCGGGGTGGGAATCGCCCGGTTGGAAGGGATGCCCCGGCTGAACGAACTCAACATCATGCGCTGCGCGGTCGGAGACGGCGACCTGGAGTCGTTCCTCTCCATGCCCAACCTCCGGATCGTCTATGCCGAGGGCGCCCCCATCGGGGACATGGCCGCTTACCGTATCGTCCAGCGTTTTCCGATGCTGGCAATCTTTCGCTAGGCCACGAACATGAAAAAAGGATGGACGACCATGCGTCGAAAAGTGCGGATTGTGCCGTTAATGGCCGTCATGCTGGCGGCGTTGGCCCTGGGGGTTGTAGCCCCGGGGGAGGAAGGGGACCCCGGGTGGATGCGCACCCCGGACGTCGTCTACGTAGGGACTCCTTACGACGTGGTCTCCATCATGCTCCGAATGGCGCGCGTCGGAAAAGACGACGTGGTCTACGATCTCGGCTGCGGTGACGGCCGCATGCCGGTGTTGGCCGCCCAGAAATATGGCTGCCGCGCCGTCGGTTACGACATCGACCCGGTGCGTATCCGGGAATCCCGGGAGAACGTGGCCAAATACGGGGTCGGAAGCCTGGTCAAGATCATCCAGGAGGACATCTTCAAGGTCGACCTGGCCGAGGCCACCGTCCTCCCCATCTACCTCCTCCCCGAGATGAACCGGAAGCTCCTGCCCCAGTTGGAAAAGCTGAAGCCGGGCGCGCGCATCGTGTGCCACGACTACGGGCTGGACGGCATCGTTCCGGACGAAACGCGGACGGTGACTTCCAACGAGGACAACGCCAGCCATACCCTCATGCTCTACACCACCCCGCTGCGCAGGCAATAGTCCCCCGGAAAAACAGAACGGGCCGCCCGAAGGCGGCCCGCAGTAACCGTGGCGGACGGCCGGAAACGACCCGTCCTACTTCCCCTTCGCCCTGCGCATCTCCTCGGCCATGTACTTGATCTCGGTCAGGTCGCGCACCATACCGCTGTAGCCGTACCACCAGGCGTAATCGGCGCTGGCGTGGAACATCCCCTGGAACGCCCGGTTCCGGCGCTCGAGGAACATGACGAACAGCTTGGTCTCGATGGAGGTCGGAGCGTCCTGGAATGCCAGGAGATCGGGGAAGGCATAGGGGTACGACTTGGGCTGTTCCAGGATCCCGTCCTTGTACAGCCCGGCGACAATGCGAATCCCCTCGGCCATCAGGTGATCGATCTCCTTGATCATCTGGTCCCCCTTGAGCAGCTCCGACTTGGCAAAGCTGCCCGAGTGGCACTGTTTGCAGGTGTTGAGGGTCTTATCCCGTTCCTTCTGCCAATCCTCCTGGGTCGTACGCAGCAAATCGATCTTCTTGACCTCGTCGAGACGACTGGTGGGGTTGCCGGACGGGTCGAGCACTCCGACCGCCTGCAGGATGACCTTGCGGTCTTCAGCCCACACGCTGTCCTCGGGCATGGGGAGCCGCAGCCCCAGAAATCCCCAGGCGGTCCGGACTTCGTGATTCCCTTCCTGCATATGGCAGGTTTGACAGGTGGGAGCCGCCGTCCCTTCCGGCAGGACCTTGTTCTGCTTGAGCAGGGCGCGCACGCCGTGCTTGGAAGAGGAGAACATCTCCCACTGGGGGTGGTCGAAACCCATGTGGCAGGTCTGGCACGCCTGCGGCTGGCGGGCTTCGACGACCGAGAAGGTATGCCGTGTGTGGCAGGCGTCGCAGGAAGCCGTACCGTAGCCGGGGTTGTTCTTCTTCAGCTCCTTGATCTCCTCCTCGGCCTTGATCCCGATCTTGTGGCAGCCGCCGCACCCCTTCATCCCGTCGGTGAGGATGGAGGGCTGCCAGTGCATGGTGGGCATCGCCTTCATCGCGGTCCACGCCACGGCGTGCTTTCCCTTCTTGTACTGCTGCACCCGGGCGTTGTGGCAGCGGGCGCAGGTGTCCGGAGTGGGAATCTTGGCCTTGGCGACATCGGAAGCGGCGGCATGGTCCGCACCGTGGCACACGGTGCAACCCATCCCCATTTTCCCATGCTTGCTCAGTTCCCAGTCGGTCACGATATTGGGCGTGACGTTCTTGTGGCAATCCACGCAATCGGCCGCCGGCGCGGCATCGAGGTTCATGCCGGCGGCGGCGAGTGCTGCGATCAGCATCATGAAAAATCCGGGCGTTCTCATGGCACCGCCTTTCTGAAACACACCCAATCCTTTTCATTGAATATGCGGTTGAGCATTTGGCCTTCATTATAGGGAATTCGAGCGCGGGCGCAAGATGTATGGAAGCACGCGAACCAGGCGTAGGCCCCGCCGAAACGGTTGGCGATCGGGGCACCGGAAGCTCTCCCGGGTGACGCGCCCCCGACCATGATTTATCCGCTTGAAATCGCAAAAGTATCGAGCAAAATGGCTTCGTGCTCGCGGCTACTCTGATTTTCCTGGGGACCTATCTCGTGCTGGCGCTGGGGCGGTTGCCCGGCTTCCGGGTGGACCGCACCGGCGCGGCCATCATCGGCGCCAGCCTGATGATGGCGTTCGAGGTCCTCACCCTGGAGGAGGCCTACGCCGCCGTCGACCACAACACGATCCTGCTCCTGTTCGGGATGATGATCGTGGCGGCCAACCTGCGGGTTGCGGGCGTCTTCGCAGCCGTGAGCGGGTGGACGGTGCGCCACGCCCATCATCCGCTCACCCTGCTGGGCGCCGTCATCCTCGTCTCCGGCGTCTTCTCCGCCTTCTTCGTCAACGACACCGTCTGCCTGGTCCTGACCCCCCTCGTCCTCGACACGGTCCTCGCCCTCGGGCGCAACCCGGTCCCCTACCTGCTCGGAGTGGCCATGGGATCCAATATCGGCAGCGTGGCTACCATCACGGGGAACCCCCAGAACATGATGATCGGAGCCTTTTCCGGGATCCCCTACCGCACCTTCGCCGCCGCACTCTGGCCAGTGGCCGCCGTCGGTCTGGTCCTGGCGTTCCTCGTCATCGCCCTCCTCTACCGCAGCGAATTCCGCCGTTTCGAAACCCTCGCGGTCGTGCCGGGCCGCGCGCGCGTCCACCGGCCGCTGGCCTGGAAATCGCTCACCGTCTCCACCCTCATGCTCCTTGGCTTCTTCGCGGGGTGGCCGGTCGCGGTGGTGGCGATCGTGGCCGCGGCGCTGCTGCTCCTGACGAGAAAGCTCAAACCGGAGCGGATTTACCGGGAGATCGATTTTTCGCTGCTGGTGCTCTTCATCGGGCTGTTCATCGTCATCGCCGGCGTCGAGAAGGCCCTGGTGTCGTCCGGCGAACTGGCGCGCGCCGCGGGGCACGGGCTGGAGAACCCGGTTGCGTTCAGCGCCGCCGCCGCCGTGCTGTCCAACCTCGTGAGCAACGTGCCGGCGGTGCTGCTTTTCAAGCCGCTGATCCCCGCCTTCGCCGACCCGAACCGGGCCTGGCTCCTGCTGGCGATGGCATCCACCCTGGCCGGGAACCTGACCATCCTGGGGTCGGTCGCGAACCTGATCGTCGTCCAGAAAGCAGGACGGCGGGCGCCGATCGGCTTCGGGGAGTATTTCCGAACCGGCCTGCCGCTCACGATCCTGACGATAGCCGCAGGGGTGTGGCTCCTGCGCTAGTTTCGCCTTGCTTTCCGGGACCGGCGGTTACTCCTCCTTGGTGCTGTAGTCGAGCGTAGCGAGCTGCCGATAGTACTGCTG
>JAAYAJ010000017.1 GCA_012719455.1 Acidobacteriota bacterium
CTGAACGCCTTGCGAAAACCATTTGCGATTCCCGCCAACCCGGCAAGGTCATTCATCGAAACCTCGATCTTCTCCGGCAACGCATCTACGGCATTGCCGCTGGTTACCCGGACTGTAACGATGCCGATTCCCTGGCCAAGGATCCGATACACAAACTGCTGCTCGATCGAGATCCCATGGACGGGCAGGATCTCGGATCGCAGCCAACGCTTTCGCGCTTCGAGAACTCTGTCACCTCCAAAGATCTGTTTGCGATGGCCGAAGATCTGGCCGATATCGTCGTCGAACATCATGCCCGCAGACTGAAAAAGAGGGCCCGCCGCATCACGATCGATTTGGATCCCACTGACGATCCAACCCATGGCGCCCGACAGCTCACCTTCTTCAACGCGCATTACCACTGCTTCTGTTATCTGCCCATGATCGGCACGATGCAGTTCAACAGCGAAAACGAAAAGTACCTCTTCGCGGCGGTCCTTCGCCCGGGCAATACCCATAGCTAGCGGTGGCGCCATCGGCATTCTTTCCCGGATCATTTCGAGAGTACGCGCGGCGTTTCCGAAAACCCGGATCCGCGTGCGCCTCGATGGCGGTTTCGGCACTCCAGATATCCTGGATTACCTGGACGAGGAAGGCGTTGAATATATCGTGGGGTACGCCTCCAATTCCGTTCTTGTCTCCAGGGCCAGGAAAGTAATGGATATGATGCGTGCCCTTTCAGTCATCAGCAACAAGACCGAAACGATATTCTCGGAATTTCAATACAAAGCCAAGCCTTGGCCCAAACCCAGCCGGGTGGTAGCCAAAGCAGAGGTGGTACGTTTCCCTGGATGCGACCCGAGAGACAATGCACGCTATGTCGTCACGCAGCTCTGAATGCTTTCACCCTTCGAACCGGGAAGGAAGTACGGGCATGATGGGAGTGGTGTGTGCGTTATCGCCGGGGAGATAGCCTGAATTTGCTCTCGGGTCCATTCGGACCCATTTCAATGGTCCCTGGTCACCGTTTTCTCTGAAATCACCGCCGCAATCTTGTTTCCAGGGAGCCAGAACTGCATTACAATGCCGTTTTCCGGGTGCTTTATGAATAAAGCGGGTTAGGAAACAGCACGAACCTAAAATAAGACGATCCGCTATTTTAGGTTCGCGGTGCCATAGTTTCGGATAGGGAGCGGACCTCCGCTGCTTGGAGAAGGGGCTTCAGCAAACTGGACAGGGTGACAGGTGAGAATCTTGCCCAGAGGATCTCCTCTTTACTCAACCGGCTGGTCATCAAGCGGCCCTAACCTCACTCCCTGGCCCGCACCCTCGGGGTAAGCAGCGCTCCCGGTCGTCTTTGTCGCCTACACCGCCGGGCCGGTCTTCCCCGGCTGACGCTTCATCGCCTCGAGGACCGCGTCGACCGTGATCTTTTCCAGGCGGCCGGAAGCGTCCCGGAGGACCGTCACGCTCTCTCCGAGCGGGGCCCATTGAGCCGGGGCCGTGGGTCCGAACAGGGCCACGGTCGGGACTCCCAGCGCGGCGGCAAGATGGGTCACCCCGGAATCGTTCCCGATGAAAAAGCGGCAGCGGGACAGGATGCCTGCCAGCGGCCCCAGCGCGGCCCCCGCGCACAACATCGCCCCCGGGACCGCCTCGGCAATGCGCCGCCCCAGCCCCGGCTCGGCCGGGCCTTCCATGAGGATGGGTTCGAGGTCGTTCCGGCACACCAGGCGGCGGACCAACCCAGCGAAGTTTTCGGGAGGCCAGCGCTTCCCCGCCGCCCCCGCCCCGGGGTGCAGCATCACGAGCGCCCTCCGCCCGTCCCACCCCTGCTCACGGAGCCACCGCTTTCCCGCTTCGAGCGCCGCGGCGCCCGGGCGGACGCACGCGGGGGCCAGGTCCCGCGCCAGAGGAGGGGGGAGAGCGAGGGAATCGGCGTAGACGCGCGCGGCGTGGCGTGTCTCCCCCGGCTCCGGGCGCCAGGGGACGATGAGGGCATCGGGATGGATCGAGCGCAGGTTGCGGACGAAGTCGGGGTTGGCGTTTCCGGTCCAGGAGACGATCCTGTCATAGCCCTGCCAGAAACGCGTGTCCTCTTCCGAAGGGGGGGCGGGACCATGGAGGCGGTGGAGCGGGAAGGCGGAAAGCGGGAGGACCCGGTCCGCGTACGGCACGAGCAGCAGATCCTGCAGGCCCGCGGCGCACGCCAGGGTGATCTCCGCCCCGGGCGCCGACCGGCCGAGCAGCCCCAGCGCCGGGAGCGCCAGGATGACGTCCCCCAGGGCGCCGGGGTGAAGGACCAGGACGCGCACTACTCGATAACTACCCCGACGTTGTGGGCGTTGGCGATGCTCACCTGGGCGGCCACCTGCCGGGCGATTCCGCGGAACACCTCGGCGGCGGTCGAGTCGGGGGCCAGGGCCGTCACCGGCTTGCCCGCGTCCCCCCCCTCGCGCAGCGCCACGTCGAGCGGCACTTCCCCGAGGAAGGGAACCCCGTAGCGCGAGGCGGTGGCGGCGCCGCCGCCGTGGCTGAAGATGTGGGTCCGCTCACCGCACTTGGGGCACTGGAAATAGGACATGTTCTCCACGATCCCGAGGATCTCCACACGCACCTGCCGGAACATCGAGATCGCCTTGCGCGCGTCCTGCAGCGCCACGTCCTGCGGCGTGCTGACGATGACGGCGCCCATGAGGGGAACCGTCTGGGTCAGGCTGAGCTGGACATCGCCGGTGCCGGGCGGCAGGTCGACAAGGAGGTAGTCCAGCTCCCCCCAGTCCACCTGGCGGATGAACTGCTGGATCACGCTGTGCAGCATCGGACCGCGCCAGATCAGGGGCTGGTCGTCGCGATCGGTCAGAAAGCCCATCGACATGACCCGCACGCCGTAATTCGACAGGGTTTGGATCCGGTCGCCGATCGCCCGGGGCCTCCCCTCGATCCCCATCATCAAGGGAACGTTCGGCCCGTAGATGTCGGCATCGAGGACCCCGACGGCGGCCCCGGTCTGCGCCAGGGCCACGGCCAGGTTCACGGTCACGGTGGATTTGCCCACCCCCCCCTTGCCGCTCCCCACGGCGACGAGGTTCTTCACTCCCGGGACCGACTGCTTCCCCTCCCCCGCAGCCCCCCGGGTCACGGCCGCCGACATCGTGATCCGGACGTCGCGGACTCCGGGCACCGCGAGCACCGCCTCGCGCGCCCACTGTTCCATCTCTTTTTTGACCGGGCAGGCGGGAGTGGTCAGTTCGATCGTGAAGGAGACGACGCCGCCGTCGATCTTCAGGTCCTTGACGAAATTGAGGCTGACGATGTCCTTGTGCAGGTCCGGGTCTTCGACCTTCTTCAGGGCATCCAGGATATCCTGTTCACGGGGCGCGGCATCACTTGACATAACACGATCCTTTTCAAAAAACGTACAGGATTGGGGTCACTGGAAGGGGGGGTCAACTCGCGTTGAGGAGCTGCGCCATCGCCGCGCCGATATCCGTGGGACTCGACACCACGCGCACACCCGACTGCTCGAGCATTTCCATCTTTTCCGCCGCGGTCCCCTTCCCCCCCGATACGATCGCGCCCGCATGTCCCATGCGTCTTCCGGGAGGCGCGGTCCGGCCCGCGATGAAACCCACAACCGGCTTGGTCATCTTCTCCCGGATATAACGCGCGGCCTCCTCCTCATCCGTCCCCCCGATCTCCCCCACCAGGACCACCGCGTGCGTGTCGGGATCCCCTTCGAACAGCTCGAGGGCGTCG
Organism: Acidobacteriota bacterium; assembly: GCA_012719455.1. Classification (GTDB taxonomy): domain Bacteria; phylum Acidobacteriota; class UBA6911; order UBA6911; family UBA6911; genus UBA6911. The sequence continues at coordinate 3,739 of JAAYAJ010000017.1, forward strand.
ACAAAGCGGGTACCGATGACCGGGTCCCCCCCGATGCCGATGCACGTGGATTGCCCGATGCCGCGCAGGGAGAGCTCATTCACCGCCTCGTAGGTCAACGTTCCGCTGCGCGACACGACCCCGACGTGCCCTTCCCGGAAGATGCCGCCCGGCATGATCCCCGCCTTGCATTTGCCCGGCGAGATGACGCCGGGGCAGTTGGGTCCGATCAAGCGGCTCCCGGATTCCGTGATCAGCGCCATCGCCCGCGTCATGTCCAGCGTAGGGATTCCCTCGGTGATGCAGATGATGAGGGGAACCGCAGCCGCGGCCGCCTCCAGGATGGCGTCCGCCCCGTACGCGGCGGGAACGAAAATCAGCGTCGCCGTCACCCCCTCGGCCGCCACCGCCTCCTCGACGGTGTTGAACACCGGGATCCCGTCAAACTTCGTCCCCCCCTTGCCGGGGGTGATCCCGGCGACAACCTTCGTGCCGTATTCCAGGCATTGCCGCGCATGGAAGGAGCCTTCCCTGCCCGTGATCCCCTGAACCGCCAGCCGTGTATTTTCGTCCAACAGAATCGTCACCACAACCTCCTCTCCCCGGGGAACCGGTTATCCCGCCAGGGCTACCACTTTCTCAGCCGCATCCTTCATCCCGTCCGCAACCGTGAATGCGAACCCAGAATCGAGCAGCATGCGCCGTCCCTCTTCCACGTTGGTCCCTTCGAGCCGGACAACGACCGGGATCGCCGCTTCAACTTCCCGCATGGCCTCCACCACCCCCTGGGCCACCAGGTCGCAGCGCACGATCCCGCCAAAGATGTTGATGAGCACCGTCTTGACGTTGGCGTCGGAAAGAAGAAGCCGGAACGCATTGCGGATCTGGTCCGATGACGCCCCGCCGCCGATATCGAGAAAATTGGCGGGATTCCCGCCGGCGATCTTGATGATGTCCATCGTCGCCATCGCCAGGCCGGCCCCGTTGACCATGCAGCCGATGTTGCCGTCGAGACGGATATAGTTGACCCCCAGGCGGGAGGCCTGGATTTCCAGGGGCTCCTCCTCTTCGAAATCGCGCAGCGCCTGCAGCTCCCGGTGGCGGTAGAGCGCGTTGTCGTCGAGCACGATCTTGGCGTCCAGGGCGCACAACGCTCCCGACTCGGTCAGGAGCAGCGGGTTGATTTCCACCAGCGAGGCGTCGTTCTCCTCGAACACCCGATAGAGCGCACCGAGGATGCGGGTGGTTTCCGACAGCAGGCTGCCCGCCAGGCCCAGGTGGAAGGCGAGTTTTTTCCGCGCGTAGGGCTGCAGCCCAACACGGGGGTCGACAAACTCCCGGAAGATCAGCCCGGGGGTCTCCGCAGCGACCTGCTCGATGTCCATCCCACCGGCAGGGGACGCCACGATGACGGGGCGCCGGCTGGCGCGGTCGACGAGGATTCCCAGGTAGAACTCTTTCTTGATCGGGAGCGCCTCTTCCACCAGCACCCGCCGCACGACGCGTCCCGCGCTCCCGGTCTGGCGCGTCACCAGAGTCATGCCGATCATGGCACGGGCGATCTCCTCGGCCTCCTCGGGGGAGGCCGCCAGCTTGATTCCGCCACCCTTGCCCCTCCCACCGGCGTGAATCTGCGCCTTGACCGCTACCTTGCCCCCTAACCGCGCGGCGATGTCGTAGACTTCGTAGGGGTTAGAGGCCGACTCCCCCCTGGGCACAGGCACCCCGAACCGCGCCAGTATCTGCTTGGCCTGATATTCATGAATGTTCACGCACCCTCCCGTTCCTGGCAGGCGCCCCTGCGGATTTCTCAGGATCTTTTGTTGATGTAAAGGAGTGCCGGAACCCGGGAATCACTCCGCCACCCGCGTCATTGTATGGCGAAGGTTGCAGGGGATCAATGAAAAGATTCCCTGCATTCCAGCGCCCGGCCGTGCCAAGAGCGAGTCATCGGATGCCGTGCGTTGTCTTGGCAAGTGATGCCGGTCACGCGGGGGATTGGTAGCGCTACGGGGAATCGAACCCCGGTTTGATGGCTGAGAACCACCCGTCCTAACCCCTAGACGATAGCGCCGTAACCGGGATAAATATTACCAAAACCTCCCGCGCGCGTCAACTTGCCAAA
>JAAYAJ010000002.1 GCA_012719455.1 Acidobacteriota bacterium
AGATTTGGCCCACCACTACAAGGCTGGGGTTGGGGGCCTGTGTTCCGGCTCGGTTCCCTCGCCTTCTCTCAGGCCCCCAACCCTAATCAGTTCAAATTTGAATTTACAGAAAGAACGTTACACCCCCCAGTTGCAGCAGCCCTGTCTCTCCGACGAGACCCATGCCGAGGTCCCGCCTGAATACTTTGCAAAAGGTGAAATAGGATCATTTTGTTTTCTTAAAACGACAGTTGGGCTCGCAGGCCGAACGCCCAAACGTTATCGTTGCTGTCTCCATTCGGGTTCTTTACCCACTGGATGTTGGGGGAAAAATTCAGATGGTCGTTGACCTTCAGATTGTAATAGAACTCCACATGGTGCTCGTCGGCGGAGTTGATTCCGTTCGCCAGGGCGACATCTCTCCAGGCATCTCCAATGATGGCCCGTCCGTAAGCCAAACCAAAGATGTCATCCTCTCGACCGTAGAACCCGCCGGAACCTTGAAACCCCGCACTCCAGGAGTGTTCAATTTGGGAGACGCTGCCGCGTTGCCATCCATACCTGGCGAAAACCCCGAATACACCGGTGATCTCCTGGTCGAACGATACGCCAAACCCATAATTGTTTTCCCGGGTTTTGGTGTCATCGTTCAGGTGCTCATGATCGCTGCCGTTAAACCAGCCATAGATCCGATAGTTGCCCTGGCGATCCGAAATCTTCGGCTTGAAATCCAACTCCACTATTGAAAAAACATCCTCGAACACTTTGTCCCAGTCCGCGTCAGCGTCTGCAATCCCGACACCGATATCCCAAAACTCGCCCGGAGAAGCCCACAACATTGCCCCGAAACCATTGTCGTCCGGGAATTCCACGGCCAGGTTGTTAACGAACCCGCTGGAAAGGAATTGATCCGTTTCACTGTTGGCCAGCGCGCTGGTATCGAAATCCGTCGTGAGATCGACCTTGCCTCCGCGCAACCGTACACGGTCACTGAACCAGGCATGTTCATACCATATCTCGGTGAGCCTGACGCTTTGATCGTCATCCGCGTCATCGTTGAAGCCTGAAAGGGTCGGGATGTCGCCGTCGATACCATCGCCCGCCCCGGCCTCGAACAGCGTGTAGAATTTGCCGTGCTTTGCAACCGGCAAGGTCAATTCCAAATCGAACGACATGGAGCCATCGGTTACGTCACCCCCGGGGCCCAGGAGCTCCTCGGCCCCGGGGGAACCCTGGAGCACACCGGTCGCTCCAAGTGCGATTTCGATCTTTTCGTACCATCGCTTTTCTTCTTCGGCTTTTGAAGCGTGCGCAGCCCGTTGTTCGACGGCCTTATCCATGCTTTCATTATCGGTTTTAACGGCGGCCGTTTCTGGCCGCGTTACGCCGTGCTCCTGGCCAAACACCGAGCCGGCGACAAGCAGGGTCACCAATCCGCCCGTCACCAACCTTCCGACTAGGTTCATCTCTTCATTCTCCTTCCAGTTTTTGTGACCAAAAAAAAAGGGCGTAACGAGTCCGGCATCACATGCCGACCTCGTCACGCCCTCACTTCCCGACTCCCAGCGCCGGGCCGTAGGACCTATGTTTTCACCTTCAGGGTCAGGCGGTTTCCGCCAAGACCCCTATCAACTTCTTCCTCAACTCCTCCAGTTGCCTGGACTTGAAGGCCCTTTTTGACTCCTCCAGCACCTGGATGGTTTCAAGCAGCGTTTCCTTAAGCTTCCGCTTGTGGGGACACGACGAAACACACCGGCGCAGGACAGGCGCATCGCCCCCTCCCTTCAGGTAATTCAGAAGGCAGCCGTGATCCTTAAGTATCACGTGGATGTCTTCGAGATTCTTAGTCAACAATTCGTAAGCCGTCATTTGTCGGCATCCCGTCCTTGATAAGCCCCGGGGAAATCCTTGTAGGCGCAACCCCGGCAGTTGACGCCGCATCCGCACCCGTCGTTCTTGCCCGGCATGGTCCGGTAGAACGATCTTCCCGCCATGAGTGCAACGGTGGCTACAATTACAACGACAATGATGTTCTCCAGCATGCAAGCCTCCTATCCAATCCCGATGCCAAGCAGCCTGCCCGCCTGGTAGACGAACACGGTCACCACATAAGCCAGAAGAGTGAGCCCCCCGAGCTGGAACAACGCCCACCGCCACGAGTTGCTTTCCCGCCTTGTCACGGCGATGGTTGCCATGCACGGCGCGCTGATGAGGCAGAAGAGCATGATGCAGAAACCGACCAATGGGGAATACGTGTTCTTGAGCTTGTCCCTGAGCGTTTCGGATTCCTCGTCCGCCTCGCCCACGGAGTAGACGATCCCCATTTGCGCCACGAAGACTTCCTTGGCGGCAAAGGCGCCGATGAGCGCGGTGCCGATCTTCCAATCGAACCCCATGGGTTTCAGGACGGGCTCCATCGCGTGGCCGATGCGTCCCGCGAGGCTGTGAACGAGCTTCGCTTCAGCTTCTTCGTTGTCGACGACGGCCAAGCGTTCGTCCTTTTCATCCTGCCCCGCGTTTTCCGTTTCAATGGCCTGCCTCGCCGTCTCGAACCTTGCGGCTTCTTCTTTAGACAGGCCCGGGAACACCATCATGGCCCATAAAAGAATGGAAATACCGAGGATGATGGTCCCGGCCTTTTTTAGGTACAGCCAGCCACGCTCCCACATGTGGATGAGCACGCCCTTCATTGTCGGCATCCGATACGGAGGCAGTTCCATCAAAAACGGCACCGATTCACCCTTGAGGATTGTGCTGCGAAGCAGCTTGGCGCTCGCGACGGCAAGGAGAATGCCGATTACATAGATAATCCAAAGCATGGATGCATGCCATGCCTGCGGGAAGAACGCTGGAATAATGAGTGCGTAAATCGGCAGCCTGGCGCCGCAACTCATGAGGGGGGTCACAAGCATCGTCGTCAGCCTGTCCCGCCGGTTTTCCAGTGTGCGGGTGGCCATGATCGCCGGAACGGAGCAACCGAACCCGATAAGCATCGGGATAAAGCTTTTGCCGTGTAATCCGATCTTGTGCATCAAGCGATCCATGATGAAGGCCGCCCGGGCCATGTAGCCGGAATCCTCGAGAATCGCTATGGCCAAAAACAACAGCAGAATGTTCGGCAGGAACACGACCACACCGCCGACACCACCGATAATGCCATCCACCAGGAGGGATTTCAGGAGGCTTTCCGTCCCTTCCGGCCACCAGCCTTCAACCACCCCGCCCAACCATCCAAAGGCTCCTTCAATCCATTCCATGGGCGGAATTCCCAGGGTGAAAGTCAGGTGGAAGACGAGGTACATCAGGACGAGAAACAGCGGGATGCCGAGAACGCGGTTGGTGACTACGGAGTCTATCCTGTCCGAAATCGTATGGCGAATCTCTATGGTGGAACGTACCGCTTCCTGGCAAGCACCGGAGATGAATCCATACCTTGCCCCGGCGATAGCGGTTTCAGCGGATTCGCCGAGTACCTTCTCGATGTGCGCGGCGCTTTTCTCGATCTGCTCGTTGACTTCGGAGGATGCGATCGTTGCCCGCAACTCCTTGTCGTTCTCAAGAAGTTTCACGGCCAGCCACCGAGCATCGTAATTGCCCGCGACCGTACTGTCCGCCCGGATGATGGACTCTATTTTGGCTATTTCATCCTCGACTTCCCGTCCATAGTTGATCGCCGGCACCTTGTGGTAGGATTTTTGAATGCCAGTTTTGGAGGAAAGATCGTCGGTTGATGCCTTTTCAAGGTTTTGGTCCGCCTTCAGCGCGCCCTCGTTCGCCGTTAAGACGATTGCGTCGAGAAGTTCTTTCATTCCCTTACCCTTATTGCCGACGGTCTCCACGATGCGTGCCCCGAAGAACCTTGAGAGTTTTTCGGTGTCGAACTCGTACCCGCGCGCCCTGGCCATATCACTCATGTTAAAGGCCAGCACGAGCGGTACGCCGAGTTCCATGAATTGAACCGCGAGATAAAGGTTTCTCTCAAGGTTCGAGGCATCAACGATGTCGACGACCACGTCCGGCTTTTCATCGATGATGACGTTCCTGGCCACCACTTCCTCCGCCGAGTAGGCGGTCAAGCTGTATGTTCCGGGCAAGTCAACGATCTGAAGTTCCGTGTCGCCGTGCCTGCGGAACCCCTCCTTGCGTTCCACGGTCACACCGGGGTAATTGCCCACGTGCTGGCGGGCCCCGGTTAATTCATTGAATATGGTTGTTTTCCCGGAATTCGGGTTACCCGCGAGGGCGACCACTACCTTGGGCTTCATGTGTCCTCCTGCTCCATCCTCGATGGAATCCCACAGATATTTTTGGATTGCCTTACTTTTTTAGTCTTGCCGAAACTTTGCCGCAAAAAAAAATTTATTCCACAATGATCCTCTGGGCCATGCCCCGACCCAACACTATCCGGCTGCCCTTTACAGCTATAATAAACGGTCCATGGAGGGAGTTCCGAAGCACTTCGATCTCCACGCCCGGCACCAGCCCCATCGAGGCCAACCTGCCCTGGAACCCATGCCCCGCATTCACGGCGACAAATCGTACTCGCCTACCCGCTTGTACAATTGTTAACGGCATTGCATAAACCTCGTTACCGGACTTGATTGCCATCTACAACACTTCGATCTCGATCCCATCGGCCTCGTCTTTCCGCATGGAGAGATGATAGCCTTTCACCTTGATATCTATGGGGTCTCCCAGGGGAGCCACTCGCTTCACCTCAACGACGGCCCCCGGCGTGACGCCCATCTCGACCATCCTTTTATTTGCTCCTTCCCGGGCATTGACTTTCAGCACTTTGCCTCTTTGCCCCGGTTTCAAATCCTTCAACTTCACTGCTGTCATCGCTTTCGGACCTCCTTGCCGTCTCCTTCGCTTCACGTCTTCAAGAGTCGCCGAAATGCATCTTTCGCAATTCTCCCGAGTGTCATCATGATCACAGTGGTAACCGAAACCCGCAATCCACTTGGATCCTCCACGCGGGCAAACCTCGATGAATTCGGCGAATTGGATGAACCGCTCCAGGATAATCTTGGGAATGGAGTGCTCCATTTGACAGGCGGCCTTATCGGCGTCACACTCGTCCACCGCAAGAACCTTGACGAAGAAATCACTGAGAACCTCGTGGCGACGGACCACATCCTTGGCGGCAACCGTCCCGGCGGGTGTCAGGGAAATCACGTCGTAAGGGGCGTAGTTGATTAGTTCCCTATCGGCAAGTGAGCGAAGCGCGCCTGTCACCGACGAGCTGCTGACCTTCAGCCGCGTTGCAATATCCTTTGGCCTCACCGCCTGTTTCTCCGCGATGATGTGAAAGATCGCCTCGAGATAATCTTCCAGGCTCGCTGTTAACGTTTCAGCCGCTGTCATTTTTCACCCCTCAGCCCATTTAGTTTCATCATGCCAAACTTTTTACGGCGTGCCGAAACTTATGTCAAGCATTTTTTCCCGCCGTCAAATTCCCAATCCGACACCTCCAGGCGGGCGATCAATTATCGCTTGGCGGAAAAAGAACATGCCGTATCGCTTGCGGCGGCCGGGCCCGTCTTCGACGCAAGCCCGACGGGCGATGAACCCATCCAGGATTTCGAGGGCTCATGATCGATGAGGGGACCATGGCACGCTTACGTTTGTCGGAAACGACGCCATCACGCCAGAACACCCGATTGGTTTCCAGCCGCAGCGCCCCTCGCCCCGGCTTCTTTTGGCCTTCCAACGCCATTTGAGAGCGGCCCCGGCATCGGGGAACCAGGCCGTTGATGCAATGCCGTACGATATTCGGCAATGGCTTCATCCAGCCTGCCTTTAAAACCAAGCGCGGCGCCCAGGTCGACGAGAGCGCCCGCCGATGTCAACCAGGCCCTGGCGGCCCCGGCCGGCGCAGCCCGCGAGAAACTCATATTCAACACAACCCTTTTTCTGCTATTTTGGTGTTTCTCGACAAACAGGCGGCCGTCCCGCAGATCGCCCCGGGCGTTTATAATCACGAATTTTGGGAGAGCGACGAAACCGATGAAGATCATCCACAGCGCCGACTGGCAGGTCGGCAAGCCGTTTGCGGGGATCGAGGACGATTACAAGCGCGCGCTCGTGCAGAGGGCGCGCATCGAGGCCGTCGACCGGATCGCGGAGGTCGCGCGGGAAGAAGGCGCCGGGGTGGTGCTCGTCGCCGGGGATCTTTTCGATTCGCCGAGCGCGGACAAGTCCACGGTCGCCGAGGCGGCGAGCGCCATCGGCCGGATCGGGGTGCCCGTGGTGGCGATCCCGGGCAACCACGACCATGGCGGGCCGGGGAGCGTGTGGGAGCAGGATTTCTTCCGGCGCGAGAGCGCCCGCCTCGCCCCGAACCTGACGATCCTGCTTGACACCGAGCCGTTCGAACTCGACGAGGTTGTGTTGTTTCCCTGTCCCCTGCTCCGCCGGCTGGAGGCCGGGGACCGGACCGAATGGCTGCGTGACCCGGCGGTGTTTCAGAATTTCCCCCCCTCCAAGGCCCGCGTCGTTTTGGCCCACGGCAGCGTCCACGGCTTCACGGGGGGCGGGGACGACGAGGAGGAGGACGGGATGGAACCGAACCGCGTGGACCTTGCGCTCCTCCCGATGGACGAGATCGACTACGTCGCCCTGGGGGACTGGCACGGGGCGAAGCAGGTGGGACCCAAGGCTTGGTATTCCGGGACCCCCGAGAGCGACCGGTTCCAGAAGGGGGAGGAGCAGAAACCGGGCCATATCCTGCTGGTGGAGCCGCGGCGCGGGGAGCAGCCCGAAGTGCGGATGATCCCCACCGGCCGGCTGCGGTGGTCGGAGGCCTCGTTCGAGTTCGCCGACGACGCCGGCGTGGATCACTGCGCGGGTCGGCTTGACGAATTGCTGGGCCGGCGGTCCAACGAGGACCTGCTCCGCCTCTCCCTCGGCGGGAGTCTCGGCATCGAGGCCTCGAGCCGGCTCGAGACGCTCCTCGATTCGCTCCGGGCCCGGCTGTTGCGGCTCAAAATAGACGACCACACCACCATCGCCCCCACCGACCGGGAAGTGGAGGCTCTCACCATGCAGGCGGGCGATCCCCTCATCGCCACCGTGGCGCGCCGCCTGGCGGCCATGGCCCGCTCCGCCGGCGACGAAGCGGAGGTCGCGGCCGTGGCGCTGCGCGAACTGCACGCCGCCTGCCGGCGGGAGGGGGAGGCATGAAACTTCTGTCGGCGACGGTGCGCAACTACCGCATTCACCGGGAGACCCGGGTGGACTTCGATTCAGCGCTCACCCTGATCGCGGGGCCGAACGAGTCGGGCAAAAGCACATTCATCGAGGCCGTCCACCGGGGACTCTTTCTCAAGTCCAGGATCACCGGCGATGGGCGGCAGGGGATGGTCTCGAACCTGTACCCCGGCCACCCGGAAGTCGAGATCGCCTTCATCGCCGGCAAGAACGAATACCGGCTGTTGAAACGTTTCAGCGGGGCGGGGGGAACGACGACGCTCACCTCGGCCGAGGGCGCCTCGTGGCATGGGGACGAGGCCGAATCGATCCTCAACGCGCTTTTGCAGGTGGAGGAGGTGGGGGGCGGGCGCAACCTCGCCGACCGGACCCTGCAGCAATGGGCCCATCTCTGGGTGTGGCAGGGCAAGAGCGGGCAGGACCCTGCGCCCGACACGGCGTCGGAACAAAATGCGCTCCTCGAGCGGCTGCAGCAGGAAGGGGGCGCCGTCGCCCTGCAGTCCCCGCGCGACGCGGAGGTGGCCGGCCGCTTCGCCGAACGCTCCGCCGCCCTCTTCACGAGCGCCGGGAAACCGAAGGCGGGGTCCGAACTGCAACAGGCCGAGGCCCGGCTCCAGGACGCCGAGACCAAGAGGCGGAATGCGGCCGAGAGGCGGCAACGGTTGCTCGACGCCGCTACCGGTTTCGAGCAGGCCGAGGAGACGGTCCGGCGCACCACGGATGACCTGGACGCACTCGACGCCGAGCTCCGGAAAGTCACGGAACAACTGGCCGCGGCGCAGGCCTTCAAGGCGCGGGAGGAACAGCAGGCGCTTGCCTCCGCCCGGACGGAGGAGAAGCTTGCCGACTTCCGGAAGGCTGACGGGCAGATCCGCAACCTCCGCCGGGAGATCGCCACCCTGGAAGAGGCGCTTGCCCCCGGGCGGGAAGAGACCAAACTGGCCCGCACCCGGAGGGAGGAGCGGCAGGCACAGGCGCAGCTTGCGGCCCGGGCCCACGAGGAGGCCGCCGAACGGGCGCGCCGCGTCCGCCGGCGGCGCGAACTGGCCCGCGCCCGGGTGGAAAGCTTCGACCGCGAGTCCCGGTGCCGGGAACTGGCCGGGCGGCTGGAGGACGCTCAAAAGATCCGGGACTCCATCCGCGCCCTGCGCGACGAACTGGCGCCGTTGCCCCCGGTGGACGCGGACTCCCTGGGTCGCCTGCGCCGGCTCCAGTCGCGCGCGGACCAAGCCGCGGCCGCCCTCGAAGCCATGGCCGCCGGCATCGAGGTGGTCGCATCCGGCCGGCCGGTGCGGATCGGGGACCGCGAGGCGGCGCCGGGGAGCGCGCACAGGGTGACGGAGGCGGTCGATATCTTCGTAGGGGATGATGTTCACCTGCGCGTCCGGCCGGGCGGCGGCAACAGTCTCGCCGAAGCCCGGGCTGCCCTCCGGGCGGCGGGCGACGCGCTCCGGGAGGCGCTCGACCGGCTCGGGGTGGATTCACTCGCCGGGGCGGCGGAGATCGCAAACATGCGCGCGAACCTCGAATCGGGGCTCGAACGGGAGGAGTCCAGGCTCGGGGATCTTGACGACGGCAGCCTCGAAGGGGCCCTGGCCGAAGCCCGGGAAGCCCTGGCCGCCGCCAAAGGCGAGGCGGAGCGCCGCTCGCAGCTGGTCCCCGACGCCCCGGAACCTTCCAACCGGGAGGAGGCGGAGGCCTGGCGCCGGGCGGAGGAGCAGGCGCTCGAACAGGCCGACGAGGAGGAGACCGCCAAGAAGGCCGCCGGGCAGGCCGCACAAGCGGATTTCGATGAGGCCGAAAAGGCCCTGGTGCAAATCGCCGCCGCCATCGGCGCGCAGGAGGCGCGCCTCGACGAGCTGCAGGCCCAGGCGCGCCTCCTCCTCGCAAACCACGGCGAGGACCAATTGCGCCTGGAGGCCTTGCGCGCGGCCGAGGAAGAGACCGCGGAGGCCCGTACGGCGCTCGAACAGACCCGGGCGCAGCTGGAGCAACTGCAGCCCGACCAGCTGCAACGGGACCGGGTGCGGCTCGAAAGGGCCATCCAGGCCCAGGAGGAGCAGCGCCAGCAGGCGCGCGAGCGGCGCGCCGCCAGTCGCGCCGCGCTCACCCTCGACGGCAGCGACGACCCCCGGGCGGAACTCACCCGGGCCCGGGTGCGCGAGCGGACGGCCCGGGAATACCACGAAAGCGTCCGCCGCCGGGCGGAAGCCGTGCGGCTCCTCGGGCGGCTCTTCGAGGAGGAACGGCGCGTCCTGGCCGACCGGTTCACCCAGCCGCTGGCGGAGCGGATATCGGACTACCTCGTGGGGGTCTTCGGCCCCGGCGCCCGGGCCGAGGTCACTTTCGACGGCACCGTTTTCAAAGGTATCCGCCTGGTCCGGTCCGGGGCGGCCTTCCCCTTCGACGCCCTGAGCGGCGGCACGCGCGAGCAGCTGGCTGCGGCGGTGCGGCTGGCCACGGCCGAACTGCTGGCTGAGAACCATGGCGGCTCGTTGCCCGTGATCTTCGACGACTCCTTCGCCTTTTCCGACCCGGACCGGGTGCGCGACCTGCAGCGCATGCTGGATCTTGGCGCCGCGCGCGGGCTGCAGGTCATCGTGCTGACGTGCACCCCCTCGGACTACGCCCCCCTCGGCGCCCGGCAGGTCCTCCTGTCCCCTGCCCCGACGCGGGCCGGCATGAATGACATGGCGTCAGCCGGCGACTCCGCGGAGGAGGCTCCTTCGGCCGGGGAAACCGCAGAGGCTCCGGAAACAACGGCGGAAACAATAATGGAAACAACAGAAGCAGACTGCAAAGCGTTCCTTGCCGCCCTGCAGGAACCGGGCGGGAAATCGGGTAACCAGGCGCTCCGTAAACACCTGGGCTGGACCGAAGAGCGTTACGCCGCGACCCGGGCCCGCCTCATCGGAGAGGGGCGCATCCTCCCCGGAAGAGGAAGGGGCGGGAGCGTGATGCTGCCGACGTAGCACCGGCGCCCAATGAACGGGCGCAACATGATCCAGCCGGACGGAAGAAAGAGGAGAAGAGAAATGGAAGTGATCGCCCTCCCCGCCCTGGGGGACAACTACATCTACATGATCTGCGGCGACGAGCCTGACCGGGCGACGGCGGTGGACCCGGGCGACGCCCGGCCCGTCATCGACTGGCTCCGGAAATCGGGCCGCCGACTCGAGGCGATTCTCGCCACCCACCATCACGCCGACCACACGGGGGGCATCCCGCGCCTGCTGGAACTCTTCCCCGGCATCGAGGTCTCCGCGGGAGCGGGGGACCGGGGACGGGTTCCGGGCCAGACCCGGTTCCTCTCCGAGGGGAACACCGTTTGCGGCGGCGCGGGCCGGGTGCTGGACGTTCCCGGGCACACCCGCTCCCACGTCGCCTATTTCTTCGACGACGGTCGCGGGGGCGGAGACCTGTTTTCGGGCGATACCATCTTCGGCGGCACCATCGGGAACCTGTTCGAGGGAACCCCCGAGGACATGTTCGCCTCGATGCGCAAGATCCGCGCGCTCCCGGACGGCACCCGCATCTGGTGCGCCCACGAATACACCCTCGAGTTCGTGCGGGAGGCGGCGCGGGTGGACCCGGAGAACACGCTCCTGCAACGGCGGCTGCGGCGGCTGGAATCAGCCGCGGGCACGCCCACGGTGCCGCTGACGCTCGCGGAGGAGCGGGCCACGAACCCCTTTCTCCGCTGGGACGATCCTGAGCTTACGGCCCGTTTCGGGACCACTCCGGGGATCGCGACCTTCCGCCACCTGTGCGCCGTCGCCTGACGGCCGAATCCTTTTGGGGATGGCGGGATCATCCGCCGGGGTTCGATCAGGCGACGTCCGTGGCCCGGCCGGGAAGGAACGCTTCCCGGCCGGGATGGATGGGAGCGAAAGCAGGAGGAGGAACGGGGCGATTATACCCCCGCCTTGCATTTCGGGAGAGCGGGGTTCAAAAAATCGCCAACCGGGAATGATTGACTTTGCCCAAGCTATATCCTAACCTTCCGGAAGCGGCGCTGAGAAGGAGAGCTGTTTCTGAAAGCGCCGCTCACGCGCGCCGCCCCGGCCCGGGCGGAAAGCCGAGTTTGACAAGGGAGACCCATGGATAGACGCAGATTCCTCGGAATGGCCGGATTGGCTTGCGGCGGCGCAGCGCTCGCCGGGTGCGGAAAAGGCCCCGGCCCGGGCGACCCCGGATCGGGAGGGACGCCCCCCCAGGGACGCGGCTCGCTTACGGCGGGTAGGGGAAGAGGGGAGGTGTACGTGGGGAAGGCGGCCGACCCCACGAGCGCCCTCCGGTCGGCGCTGGCCGCGGCCGGGGGCCTTGCCTTCATCCGGCCCGGAAGCCGCGTCGTGCTCAAGCCGAACGCCGCCTGGTCCCGCACCCCGGCGCAGGCGGCCAACACCGACCCCAGGCTGCTCACCGCCATGATCCAGCTGTGCCGGGAGGCGGGGGCGGGGAAAATCACCGTCTTCGAGCATACGATCGACCGCCCGGCGGCGCAGGTGCTCGCCGTTTCCGGCATCGCGGCCGCCGCGCGCCAGGAGGGGGCCGAGCTGATCTACGGCGCCACCGAGGGGGATTTCGCCCCGATCATGGTGCCCCGGGGCAAGATGATGAAGCAGGACACGCTGGCGCGCGCGGTGCTGGAGGCCGACGTCTTCATCAACATGCCCAAGGCCAAGCACCATTCCCAGACGCAGCTGACGCTCGGGCTGAAGAATCTCATGGGGGTCAATTTCAACCGCCAGGCATGGCACTCGGGTCCCGACCTGGCCCAGTACATCGCCGACTACGCCAGCGCCGTGGCCGTCGACCTCACCGTCATGGACGCGTCCCGCATCCTGGTCACCAACGGGCCGAAGGGGCCCGGCACGATACGTGAGCCGGAGGAAGTGATCGTGTCCTTCGACCCGGTCGCCGCGGACGCCTACGCCTGCCGCCTGTTCGACCTGGAGCCGTCGTCGGTCGCCTATATCGGGAAAGCGGTGGAACTGGGCCTGGGAGAAGGCAATCCCTCGAACATCGTCGTCAAGCGGGCCTGATCCCCCGCCACCGGAACCGACTATATGAAAACCGTGCGCAGGACCAGCCAGATCTTTTTCCTCCTCCTCTTTCTCGTGCTCTTCTTCCAGACCGCACACCACATCGACTGGGCGGACGGCGGGATGAGCGTATCGGCCTTCCTCCCCGCCGATTTCTTCCTGCGCATCGACCCGCTGCTCGGCTGGACCGCCATTGTCGCATCGAGAAGCTTTCCCCTTGCGGTCGCGCTCTGGACCGTGCCCGTGCTCCTTTTAACCCTTCTCTTCGGCCGGGCCTTCTGCGGTTGGGTCTGTCCGCTCGGGACCTTGGTCGACTGCGCGGACCGCGCCGTGCGCCCGAAGCGGGAGCGCCGCACCAAGCTGGAGCGTTCCCGGCCCCGGCTGAAGTATTACGTGCTCGGGGCGGTGGCCGCGAGCGCCCTGCTGGGATCCCAGCTGGTCTGGCTGCTTGACCCGATCGCCCTCACCTTCCGGAGCCTGACGCTCGGGTTCTTCGCCCCCCTGCAACGGGCGATCCAGTGGCTTCCGGGAACGGGCCGGCTCCAATCGTGGGGGATCTTTCCCGACCAGCAGGCGGCGTACGGAAGCGGGTTCGCCGCGGCGCTCCTGCTGGGGGCCATCCTTGCCGGCGGGTTCCTCTCCCGCCGGTTCTGGTGCCGCAGCCTCTGCCCGCTGGGGGCGCTGCTGGGCCTCATCGCCCGCGTCCCCTTCTTCCGCCGCAGGGTCGGAAGCGCGTGCAACGAATGCACCCTCTGCCGGCTCGAATGCAAGATGGACGCGATCGGGGAAAAGGGGAAGCGCACCTCCACGGCCGAATGCATCCAATGCCAATCCTGCGCCGAACTGTGCCCGCAGGAGGCGATCCGCATGTCCCCCGGGAGACCGGAACCGGGCCCCAAGCTCAACCTCGACCGGAGGCGCCTCCTCGCCGGCGTCGGCGTGGGCACCGCCTGGGGACTGGGCGCGGCTTCGGCCCTGGCCCGGCGCCCCACGCGCGACGGCGAAAGCCGCATCACCGGCAAACGCCTCATCCGCCCCCCCGGGTCGGTCGCCGAGGAGCTCTTCACCGAGCGCTGCGTCCGCTGCGGCGCCTGCATGAAGGTATGCCCGACCAACGGCTTGCAGCCGGCGATCGTCGAAGGGGGCCTGGGCGCGATCTGGACTCCCGTGTTGACGCCCAGGGTGGGGGAATGCAGCCAGAACTGCAACCTGTGCGGCGAGGTGTGCCCCACGGACGCCATCGAACCCTTCACCATCCCCGAAAAGGAGCACCTGTTCATCGGGCGCGCCGTCATCAACCGCTCTTCGTGCGTCGTCTGGGAATCTGGCAAACAGTGTCTCGTCTGCGACGAGGTGTGCTCCTACAGCGCCATCTACTGGCTGGACAAAAACGGCTCCGCCGTCCCGTACCCGGCCGACGGGGGCGATGCCGAACCGCTCCAGGGGTTCCCCTACGTGGATCCCGCCCGCTGCGTGGGTTGCGGCATCTGTGAGTACAACTGCCCCGCCGGCGGCCCCGACGCCGCCATCCGCGTGACGCGCGACGGGGACAAGCGGCACCTGTCCCGCGCGGAACAGGAGGCGTGGCAGGCGGCCAACTGGACCGAGCGCGAGGGAAAACCTTCCCTCCGTTAGGAGCCTGTCCCCCGCCCAGTGCTTTTCTGCTATAGTTCGGGCGCACGCATGCAAAAGGAGTGGGTATGTCCGGCATTTTCGGCGCAGCATCCAGGAAGGGGAACTGCATTCAATCCCTCTATTACGGCCTCGACTATCACAGCCACCTCGGCACCGATTACGCCGGGATGGCCGTCTACCGCGACCGGGGGATCGAGCGCAAGATTCACGACATCCGCGGGGAGAACTTCCGGCCGAAGTTCCGGCACGCTTACGAAAAGATGAGCGGCCCCTACGGCATCGGCGTGATCGGCTACGACATCCAGCCGGTGGTGCTCTCCTCGCGTCTCGGCGTCTTTTCCGTGGTGATGAACGGCTATATCCATAACCTCGACGCGATCATCGCCCGGCTCCAGTCCGAGGGGTCGACGTTTGCCGAGATCCAGCCCGATTCCACCATCAGCCCCGCCGAGGTGGTCGCCGAAATCATCAGCCGGGCCGACAGCCTCGAAGCAGGAATCCTCTCCGTCTTCGCCCTGATCGAAGGCTCGGTCTCGCTGCTCGTGATGACCAAGGACGGCGTGTACGCCGCGCGCGACCGCGAGGGGCATTCGACCCTGGTCATCGGAGAGAACGGCGACGGGTTCGCCGTGACCACCGAGACCACGGCTTTCCCCAACCTGGGGTACCGGACCATCGCCGAACTCGCCCCGGGCGACATCTTCCTGATCTCGGGGCAGGGGATCTCCCGGCGTTGCGGGGCCGACCCGCGCCTGGGCCGACCCTGCGCCTTTCTCTGGATCTACACCAGCTTCCCCGCCAGTTCCATCGAGGGGATCAACGTGGAACAGGCGCGTTACCGCAGCGGGGCGCTGCTGGCGCGGCGCGACCGGGCCGCAGGCTTCACGGCCGACATCGTTTCCGGGGTTCCCGACAGCGGCGTGGGACACGCCATCGGCTACGCCAACGAGTCGGGAATCCCTTACGCCCGCCCGCTGGTCAAGTACACCCCCTCCTGGCCCCGGAGCTACATGCCCTCGGTGCAGACGACGCGTGACCTGATCGCCAGCATGAAGTTGATTGCGATTCCCGAGATCATCCGGGACAAGCGCATCGTCCTCTGCGACGATTCGATCGTGCGCGGCACCCAGATCCGGAGGATGGTCAAGGAAAAACTCCTGGTCAACGGCGCCCGCGAGGTGCACATCCGGATCGCCTGCCCGCCGCTCCTGTTCCCCTGCATCTACAACGAGTCTACGCGCACGACCCGGGAACTGGCCGCGCGCAAGGCGATCCGCATCCTGGAAGGGAGCGACATCCCCGACATCTCCGGCTACCTTGCGACCGGATCGGCCCCTTACCGCAGGATGGTCGCCGCGATCGCACAGGGAATAGGGGCCCATTCCCTGCTGTACCAGGATCTCGAGGACATGGCCGAGGCCATCGGACGGCCCTTGGAAGGGGTCTGCACCTACTGCTGGACCGGGCTGTCAGGGGAGCGCCGCGAACACCCGGTAGGAATGGGGCTTGATCTCGACCGGAACCATCGTGCGCCTCACCCCCCCCACACCGAAGGGCCCGAAGCCGCCTGAAGTTCCCTCCTTGCCCGCCAGGGTCTCCCCGGTGGTCAGCTCCCGCACCCCCGTGTAGCGGGAATCGAGTGACAGCGTGACGGCGACCGGTTCGGGCCGGAACGACTCCACGATGAAGGTGCCGTTGTCGTAGACGAAGAGGGCCACGTCGCCCGGCGCCTCCACCCGCACTTCCATCTCCCTGAGCAGGACGTTGCGGATCTGCGTGAGCACCCCGGGCGGGAAGCTGTATAGGTCGCTGAAGTTGTCCGGGATCACCAGGACGTACAGGGTCCCCCCGCCGTAGGCGGCCTGGACCAGGAGCGGGTACCCGAGGTCGTTTTGGGTCATGGCGCTGGCCAGTTCCCAGGCGTCGTTGGTGAGGTATTGGATCTGCGGGATGAGGATGGAAAGACCGGGGGGGAGATCGGGCTGGCCGCGGAAATTCTTGATGACGGCCCTCCGCCCGGTGTCGCGGATCTCGGCAATGTGCCTGATCCCCTTCCCCTCGAGCGCCCGCAGCAGCCCCGAGGTGATGGTCACCGATTTTCCCGCCCTCAGCTGGCGTTCGATCTTGGCCACAATCCCGGGATCGAAGGCGGCCGACTCCGTCAGCAGCACCATGGGCGCGTCTTCGGGAAACCGGGGGAGAAGGTCGATCGGGATGCCGATCATCCCCAGGTAGTTGTGCAGGAAATCCTCGCCGGTGGAATGAAAAGGCTTGTAGCTGGGAAGCCCGACGGGACGGCCGAGTTCGTGGAGGAACCGGTCCACCTCCTCGAGCGTGTAACCCGCCGCGCGCGCGAACGTGACCGGCGGTTTTCCTTCCCCCCCCGACGCGGCGACCGAGGCGGTCATGGCGTCGAAATCGAAGCTGGGCCCGTACTCCTGCCATGGCGCCCGGTCGGTGGGGCGGATCGGGCGCTCGAGCTGGAGGAAATCGAAGAGGGTGATCTCCGGCGCCCGGGCGAACAGGGTGAGCCAGATCTGTTCGGCATAGCGGTCGGGGTAGCGCCCCCCGTAGGTGTCGACCCAGCCGCCGCCGTTGTGCCCGGGACGCAGGTTCTCGAAGTATCGGAAGATCGAATAGCCGAGGTATTCCTGCAGGTGCTGGTCCCCGGTCCGGTCGCGCGTCTCCGTGCCGGTGTAGACGCCGTCAAAGAGCAGCGGCCCCCGCTCGAGGTCGAAGCCGAGCCCCTGGAAGTGCTCGTACCAGTTCGGGTACTTGATCACCATGCGGACCCGGGGATTCACCCGTTTCGCCGGCCCGATGACCAGGTTGCGGGCGGCTTCGTCCATCAGACCGAGGCGGAAATCGGTCCAGCTCTTCTCCCCCTTCGCCCGGATGCAGCGCTCGCACTTGCAGTTGGTGAAAAAGAAGTCGTCGAGGATGATTTCGTCGAACAGGCCGGCCGTGAACTCGACCACCTGCCGGACCTTGTCCCGGTGCTCGGGGTTACTGTAGCAGTAGGTCTCGAAGCGGTTGCTCTCGTCGACCGTCAGGGTGATGCCGCCCGCGACCTCGAGCCCCCGTTTCCGGAAAAATTCCGCGGCGTTTTTCACCGTCTCCGCATCCGCGACGATCGTGTCCCGGTGCGTTTCCAGGTAAATCTTGTCGACCTTCACCTGGCGCGCGATCGCGTCCCAGTGGGCCTGCAGCCATTCGGGATCGGCCATCCGCCGCACCTCGTAGACGCGGGCGTAGACGGAAACGGCGAAATTGCGGTAGTGCCCCGGGGCCGGGAGGGCGTCCGGGAGTGAGGAGAAGATGGCCGCGACAGAGATCAGCACGGCGCGGAGCAATGAGGACCGTCGCATCAGGCGTGCCCCGCCGGGGTAGATGGAGCGAGCCCCTGGCCCTGCCCCATCCATCCCGGCCGGATTCATTTCGGACTATATCGGACTATTTGCTGCCGAAATGAAACACCACGCCCGTGGAGAAGCGCAGGTTGTCGGTCCATCCGAAATCAGTCCGGGTGGTCAGGTAATCGAGCTGGATCGCACGCACGGACACCTTGTCGTTGACCTTGACATCCACCCCGCCGCCGAACGCCATGGCGAGATTGTTCTGTATGAGATCCATCTCTTCGGGGTTGACGTGGTTGATCCCGAAGAGCGCGTGGAGGAAGGGCGTGACTTTTTCAGTCCTTATCTTGTAGCGCGGTCCGAACAGGAAGTTGTGCGACTTGACATCGTACCACGGATAGACGCCCGAGCCCGTGACAACGGGACCGTCCAGGTACCCGTAGTGGCCGGTGAAATCCATGACGGCGCTCCATCTTTCGGTAGCGTTGAAATCAACCGCAACGTTCCACCCGTTCAGGTTGCAGGAAATGTCCTCCCCCGCATCACAGCGGTAAAAGGAATACCCCCCGAACACGTCTGCGACCGGGACATCCTGCGCCACTGCCATTCCCGCAAAGCCCAACAACAAAATCACTGCAAACCCAAGCTTTTTCATCAGTCGTACCTCTTCAAGTGTAGTTATGTTTGTGTGACTGCGATCTTTTTCAGTGTGCGCGCCTTCCAAACCAAAAGTCAAATCCTATTATCCGAAGAGTTCGTTGTCGCTTCTCGTCCAAGACGGCTAAATATTATCTAAACACAGCTTTTATTGTCAACAGATATTGAAGATATCCCGAAACATGGTTTTCCGCCGCGTCGGTGGGAATCTTTGACTTGGCGGCAGGAAGCATCTAACATGCCCCTGTCTGGAACCTGATTCGGGAGATCGCGCCCATGCCCCGGGACGAAAAGGAAAAAACCAAACCCGGCGACGGGAAACCATCTCTTTCACGCAGGGAGTTCGCCCTCGCCTCGCTGGCCGTGCTGGGGGCTCAACCGCTCTCCACGGCCGAGGATCCGCCGCCGCTGTCGGATGAGGCGCGGGCGATGAAGCTGGTCCTGGACGAAGGGGTGCGGGAGCGGCTCGAGGAGCGCCACATCACCGAGGAGGACATGCGGCGCGTCCTCTGCCACGCGGAGCAATCGGGCGAAAAACTGTGCCGCCCCCAGGGGGGGCGATTCCTGGCCAAGCTCCGCATGGCCGAGACCTACTTTTACGTCGAATACGAGCCCCGGGATGGTGCTTTCCGCGTCCGGACGGCCTACGCGCACCGACTGCTGCTCGAAGGAGACCCCGGATGACTGATTGGTTCTGCTGCAAGGACAAGGTCGCCATGGAGGAAAAGGAGCTGCTCGTCAGCTACATGCTGCTGCGCCAGTTCGTCCCCGGGATGAAGTGCCCCGTCTGCGGCGTGGAGTACCTCACCGAGGAGGTGGTGACCACCATCGTCAACGAGGCTGAAGACGCCCTCGAACAGAAATAGGACCCGCATGGCCGAAGTCGTTTCGCGAACCGAGAGCCTCTGTCCCCACTGCCTGCGGCGCGTCCCCGCCGAGCGGGTGGCCGTGGGGGACGAGCTGTTCCTCCGCCGCAGCTGCCCGGAGCACGGCGAGGTGGAGCCCGTGCTGCTCTGGCGCAACCGCACCATCCCCTACTCCCTCTGGAGCCGCCCCGGGGACCCTTCGGCTCTTCCCCCACCCGATCCGCCCGGAGACTGCCCGCGCCTTTGCGGCATCTGCGCCGGGCACCGGCAGAGCACCTGCAGCGCCATCGTGGAAATCACCGCCCGCTGCGACCTCCGCTGCCCCGTCTGCTTCGCCGCCTCCGGGCCCGCGGCCGGCCCCGACCCCGACCTGGCCGGGCTGGAGCGCCTCCTCGGGCGGACGTTCGCGCGGGCCGGGAACTGCCCCCTGCAGCTGAGCGGCGGGGAACCCACCCTCCGGGACGACCTGCCCCTCATCGTGCGCCGGGCGCACGAGATCGGTTTCGATCATGTCCAGGTCAACACCAACGGCCTGCGTCTCGGGCGCGACCCGGAATTCGCCCGCGCGCTGGCCGATGCGGGGGTCACCGATTTTTTTCTCCAGTTCGACGGGGTCAGCGACGACGTCTTCCGCCGCCTGCGGGGAGCGCCGCTCCTGGACCTCAAGCTCGGGGCCCTCGAGCGCTGCCGGGAACTGCAGGTAGGCGTCATCCTCGTCCCGACCCTCGTCAAGGGAGTGAACGACGCCCAAATCGGCGAACTCATCGAGTTCGCCAAGGCGTGGATGCCGGTCGTGAAGGGGATCCACTTCCAGCCCCAGGCCTGGCTCGGCCGCTACCCGCATTCGCCCCGCAACAACGACCGGGTGCTGATCCCCGACATCCTCGAGGCGATCGAGCGCCAGACAGGGGGGGAAATCGAGACAGGGAATTTCATCCCCCCCGGTTGAGAGGAACCCCACTGCTCCTTTTCCGCTCTCTCCGTGCTGAGAGACGATGGGAGGCTGGTGGCGACCACGCGTTTCGAGCGCGCCGGACCGGCCGGGGACGACGCCGCCGAAAAATCGCGCGCCTACGTGCGGCGCCACTGGAAATTCGCCGAACCCGGACCCGCTTCCGCCGCCCCGCCGCCCGGTCCGGACAACCTCTTCGAGCGGGTCCGCACCCATGTGCTCTGCATCTCCGGCATGGCGTTCCAGGATGCCTGGAACATCGACCTCGAGCGGCTCCGGCGCTGCTGCATCCATGTCGCGAGTCCAACCCGGGGTCTGGTCCCCTTCTGCGCCTGGTACCTGGTCGACACGCACGGACGCCGACTTTACGGGGAAACCGCCCATGTTCCTTGAACAGTGGCTGCACGGCGTCATCCGGTCCGGCCTTGAAAACGACCCCGGTCCCCGCGCGCGCGTGCAGGCCGGACCCGCCCCGGGGCGCGCCGAGGTGGTGCGGTACCAGGGGGCGTTGCTGGCCCGGGCGGTGCGCTACGCGGCGGCGCACAGCTCCTTTTACAGGGATCTCTTCCGAAAAAGCGGCATCCGCCCGGAGGAGATCCGCGGGTGCGCCGACCTCGGGCGCCTCCCATTCACCAGGCAGGAGGATGTGGCCCGCGCCCCCTACCGTTTCCTGTGCCTTTCCCGGGCGCAAATCGAGCGGGTCCATACCTTCGTCACCTCCGGCACGACGGGACCCCGGAAGAAGGTTTTCTGGACCCGGGGGGATCTCGGGCGCATCGTCCGTTTCATGGCCGCCGGCATCGGGACGGTGGCCGGCAGGCAGGACGTCGTACACATCTGCCTTCCCGACGGCCCTCCTTACAGCCAGGCGGACCTGCTCGGACGCGGGGTGGCCGCCGTCGGCGCCCGGGCGCTGGTGGCCGGCACCGGCCGCTCCGCGCCCGAGCACCTGGAGTGGATCCGGCGGCACGGCAGCACGGTGCTGTTCGGCTGCGCCGGTCCCCTCTACCGGCTCACGCGCGAACTGGAGGCGCTGTGCGACCCGTCCCGGTGCGGGGTGCGCGTCCTCTTTCTCACCGCCGAGTATGTCCCCGCAGCGCGCAGGCGGGAGTTGGAAAGAACCTGGAAATGCCGGGTGCGGACGCACTACGGGCTCACCGAAATGGGGCTCGGGGTGGCCGTGGAGTGCGAGGCCGGGCACGGTTACCACTTCAACGAAGCCGACCTCCTGCTTGAGATCATCGATCCCGTGACGCTCGAGCCGGCGGCGCCCGGCGAGGAGGGGGAACTGGTGTTCACCACCCTCAACCGCGAGGCGATGCCCCTTTTGCGCTACCGCACCGGCGACATCTCCCGCTGGATCCCGGGGCCCTGCCCCTGCGGCGCCCGGAGCCTGCTCCGGTTCGACGCGGTCCGAAAACGCCGGGAATCGATAGTGACGATCGGCGCGGGAGAGGAGATTCACCCAACGCTGTTCGACGACGTCCTCTACGCCCTCCCCGGGGTGCTGGACTACCGGGTGGAGGTGACGCGGGACGGGGAACGGCCGCGCCTCGATTTCGGGATCGAGCTGCTTCCGAAAGCGGGGGACACGGCGCACGCCATCGCCGCGCGCCTCCACGGGCACCCCCTCGTCCGGCGGCTTCTCCACCGGGGGGAGATGGCGCCCCCGGGGGTGAGCCTCCTGCCGCCGGGAGCGCTGAAAACGGCGGACCGGGCCAAGAAACTGGTCGTGGACCGCCGCGACCGACTCAAAGCGCGGGCTTGACCGCCATGATCGAGGCGCTCCCCCATTTCCGGTCGACGTGCGGGACCATGCTCCCGATGTCCCACCCCTTTTCTTCCAGGAACCCGAGGACCTCCCGGGCCCGATAGAGGTGCGTCACCTCCACCTGGATCCGCTCGAAACCGGCCCCGGCGAGCGCGCGGGCGTATTCCCGCTCCTCGAGCGCCCCTCCGAGACACCCCACCCAGCGGCCCACCCCCGCGCGGATCCCCGCGGGGATGTCGCCCCGGGTGACGATATCACAGGCAGCCAGCCGCCCGCCGGGCGCCAGGACGCGGAAAGCCTCGGCCAGCACCCGGCCCTTGTCGACGGAAAGGTTGATGACGCAGTTGGAAATGACGACATCGACCGTGCCGTCCCGGAGCGGAATGCGCTCGATTTCGCCCCTGACCAGTTCGACGCCGGCCGTGCCCTTAAGGTTGCGGGCGGCCAGGGCGATCATCTCCTCCGTCATGTCCAGGCCGTAGACCCTGCCCCCCGGCGCCACCCGCCGGGCCGCCAGCAGGCAGTCGCGCCCCCCGCCGCTTCCAAGATCCAGCACCACGTTCCCGGGCCCGAGCCCGGCCAGGGACACGGGGTCGCCGCAACCGAGCGACACCTGCACGGCCGCCCCCCCCTCCCGCCGGCTCCTCTGGAGCGCCCGCGCGGCGATCGCCCCGTACCTGCGCCGCACTTCCCCGCCGACATCCATGCCGTCCTCCATCCGGAGCCGCCGCCAATCCCCGCGGCCCCTTTGGATGAAACGTTACCATCATGGAGGACGTAATTAAAAGCGATAGGATTGAATGGTTGACAACCTGTCCCCGTTTGTTCCACAGTGGTAGCCGTCCACCCGCACGCGGATGACGAGGCAATGTTTGTCCATGGGTCAACCCCGAAGACGACACTCATTACATAATATCGAGCGAAGGAGTAACGCCATGTCCGGAGGCAAGAAAACCGACAGCACGGAAACGGCTGCCAAAAAGAAATTTACAAGACGCGATTTTCTGGTCACCGGCGGAACCGTGGTCGCGGTCGATGCCCTGATAGCCACGACTCCCGCCGCTGCGGTCGCCGCGTCCCCCGCGCCACCGCCTGAAAAAGTCCAGGCCTACCCTGCATCCAAGGGGTACCTGGTCTACGACAGCAAGAAATGCATCGGGTGTACGACCTGCATGCTCAGCTGCTCGCTGACCCACTACGGGGTGCAGAGCCTCTCGCTGGCGCGCATCCAGATCATACAGGACTCCTTCGGAAAATTTCCGACCGACCTGGAGATGGCCCCCTGCCGCCAGTGCAAGTACCCCCCTTGCGTGCAAAGCTGCCCGGTCCAGGCCTGTTTCGTCGACGAGGCCAATGGCAACGTCCGCAGGATCGACACCGACAAATGCATCGGCTGCAAGACCTGCCTCAAGATGTGCCCCCAGCAGCCGCACCGGACCGTCTGGAACCACGAAATCAAGAAATCCACCAAGTGCGACCTCTGCCTCGAGACCCCTTACTGGAACGAAAAGGGGGGGATCGGCGGCAAGCAGGCGTGCGTGGAATCGTGTCCTATGAAAGCCATCAAGTTCGTCAGCGAAATGCCCGACCAGAAGGAAACCGATGGCTATAACGTCAACCTACGCAACGAACATTGGCTCAAGCTGGGGCTGGTGGACGACAGCAGAATCGTACCGCCTGGATCGCGCAGCATGGGCGGCGGCGCACCGAAAGCCAAAATGCAGGCGCCCAAAGCGAAAGCATAAGGAGGAGACATATCATGCCAGGCGGATACACAGGTAAGATCTTAAGAGTCAATCTCACGACCAAGCAGGTCAGCACCATTCCCACGGAGAAGTACGTGGAATTCGGCGGCGGCCACGGCATCGGTTCGGCCGTCTTCTTCGACCTGGTCGGCGACCAGCTCCCGTTCGACGCCTTCGATCCCCGCAACCTCATCATCATGATGGCGTCCCCCTTCTCGGGCACCTTCATGCCGGGCAGCGGACGGTGCGAAGTCCAGGGGCTGGGGCCGATGCTCTACCCGATCGAGTGGTTCGGCCACAGCAACTTCGGGGGGCGGTTCACCGCCCAGATGAAATTCGCCGGCTGGGACGGCATCGTCGTGGAAGGCGCCTCGGACAGTCCGGTCTACATCGACGTCATCAACGACCAGGTGAAGATCGAGGACGCCACCAACGGCGTCTGGGGAATGGACACCTGGGACGCGCAGCAGGAAATCTCGCGCCGTGCCGTCCCCGGCCTCAAGCAGGGCGAATGGGCCGAACTGGCCCAGAATTGCTTCACCACCCAGATCCCCGCGGTCGTGGCCTGCGGTCCCGCGGGCGAACGCAAGAGCCGGCTGGGTGCGCTGCTTCACGGCCCGGGCTCCCAGGCCGCCCTGTGCGGATTCGGCGGCGTCTTCGGGTCCAAGAACCTCAAGGCCATCAGCTTCCTCGGCACCGGCAGCGTCCCTATCGCCGACCCCAAGGCCTTCATGGACGCCCGGCTCTGGTTCCGCCAGTTCCAGTGGGACGTGGATAACCCGCGCGACGCCGAGATTTTCGAAGGGGGGGGGTATTCCCTGATCAACGGCGCCCCGAGCGGCGGCAACGTGACCAACGGCGGGCCCAACCGGGTGCCCGCGCGCGCGGCCGCCTGCGCTTCCTGCCCCAGGGGATGCAAGATGCGGCTTGCCACCGGCGACAGCAACGAGGCGGTATGCGCCGGGACCATGGTGGCCAACGTCGGCGGCGGCGGCATGTTCGCCGCCTTCGGCCGCAAGCCGGACCCGAACGCCATGCCCACGGCGCTCAGCCAGAAGCTGACGCGGCAGGCCAACGATCTCATGCACCGCTACGGTCTCGGCCATTGGCAGGTAATGGCCACCCGCGGCTACATCGAAGCCCTGGTGCGCGAAGGCGTCATCGGCAAGGGAAAGCAGATCGATTTCGAGCTGCCCCCCGCGGGAAGCTTCGCCTACCACGAAACGATGTTCCGGACCATCGCCCTGCGCGAGGGGCCTCTCGGCGCCTTGGCGGCCGAGGGGGCGGCCCGGATGGCCGAAAAGCTGGGGCGCTACCAGAAGGACGTCTCGAGCGGCATGCTGAGGTTGACCTACTACGGGACCCAGGAGCACTACGATTCCGCCACCCAGGTGGAATGGGGCTACGGCTCCATCCTGGGGGAGCGCGACCTGATGCTGCACCAGATGGCCAACTACCCGCTGCACTGGATGGCGCAGTCGGGCAACCCCTACCTCGACGCCGAACAGGCCTCCAAGCTTTACGCCGAGGCGATGGTCCCCTACGAGGACGACCGCTACCTGGTCGATTACGGGGAAGGACCGACGGGGATCTACTCCGATTCCAAGGTCAAGCAGGTGGCCTGGGTCAAGCACTACGAGAAGTTCTGGATCGGCGCGGGCGGGTTCTGCGGATGGCGCTGGCCGCAGTGCATCACCAACAACACCGCCGACCGGCGGGGGGCCACCCCTCATGCGGAGCCGAGGTTCTGGAACGCCGTGACGGGCCAGAACAAGACCTTCGCCGACTACATGGAACTGGGGCACAAGATCTTCACCCTCGACCGGGCCATCTGGGCGTTGCAGGGCCGGACGCGGGACATGGAGGTCTTCCCCGACTACGTGTACGACCAGGAAAGCAGGGGCAGCGTCCAGCCGATGGTGGTCGACGGCAAGTGGACATACGCCACGGGGCAGGGACGCAAGCTGGACCGTGCCAAGGTCGAGGACTGGAAGACCCGCTTCTACAAGTTCGAGGGGTATAATCCCGCCACCGGGATCGCCACCCGGGAGACGCTTGAGAAGATGGGGATGAAGAAGGTAGCCGACACCCTCGAGAAGCGGGGCAAGCTGGGCTAGAGTCCGTCTCCGGCCTCGAGTTCCGGGGGCCGCGGGTCGCGAGTGCGACCCGCGGCCCCTTTTTTATTTCGCTTCGAGCATCCCGAGCGCATCCGGATGGGGGGCGTTGACGGCGTTGTCCCAGTAGGGGGAAAGCGTGCGCAGGTTGGCTACGATGCCCGGGAACACTTCGAGCACCCGGTCGATCTCCGCGTCGGTGGTATAGCGGCTCAGGCTGAAGCGGACCGAGCCATGCACCGCCGTGAAGGGCACTTTCATCGCCCGCAGCACGTGCGAAGGCTCGAGCGACCCGGAGGTGCAGGCCGACCCGCTCGAGGCGCAGATCCCGTACTCGCCGAGCTGAAACAGCATCCCCTCCCCCTCGATGAAGTGAAAGGAGATGTTCAGGGTGTTCGGCAGGCGCGGGGCCCCGCCGCCGTTGATCTCGACCGAAGGGATCCTCTCCACCAGGCCCCGCTCCAGCCGGTCGCGGAGGCGCCCGATCCGGGCCTCGTCCCCCGGCGCGTTGGCCGTCGCGAGGCTGAAGGCCCGGCCGAGGCCCACGATGTAAGGGACGTTTTCGGTCCCCCCGCGCCGGCCCGCCTCCTGGTGCCCCCCGAGTAGAAACGGACGCATCCGGGTGCCGCGGCGCAGGTAGAGGACGCCCACCCCCTTGGGTGCGTGCAGCTTGTGCCCCGAAAAGGAGAGAAGGTCCACGTAAGGAAACCCCCGCACCATATCGATGGGCAGCTTCCCCACCGTCTGGGTGGCGTCGGTGTGAAAGACGATGCCCGGGTCGGTCTCCTTGACGATGCGCGACAGCTGGTCGATGGGAAACACCACGCCGGTCTCGTTGTTGGCGTGCATGATCGACACCAGCAGGGTCTCCGGCGAGAGCGCGCGGATGAACCCCGGCATGTCGAGATTACCGTTCCGGTCCACCTCCACGTACGTCACCCGGCAGCCGTTTCGTTCCATCTCCCGGCAGACCTCCAGCACGGCCGGATGTTCCACCGTGGTCGTGATGATATGTTTCCGGTTCGGGTTGGCGCGCACGACCCCCTGGATGGCGGTGTTGTTGCTTTCAGTCGCGCACCCGGTGAAAAGGATCTCGCTCGGTTCCACCCCCCCGAGGCAGTCGGCGATCGTCCGGCGCGCGGCGGCGACCGCCTGGCTCGTCCGCCCGGCGGGTTCGTACATTGAACTGGGGTTGAAATAGTCTTCGGTGAAAAACGGGATCATCGCCTCGTAGACTTCCGGGGCGATCCGCGTCGTGGCGTTGTTGTCAAGATAGATAATATCCATGCCCGCCTATACCTCGATCACCCGGATCCGCTCGTCCACCCGTTCCCTCAGGATCCGCTCCACCATCTTTTTCAGCGTCCGGGAGGCGCCGGAGCAGTGGGCGCAGGCTCCCTGGAGCCGACAGTAGACGATCATCCCCTTGATGTCCACGATCTCGATGTCCCCGCCGTCGAGCTTCAGGGAGGGACGGACGAACTCCTCCACCACCTTCTCCACCTTCTTCGAAAACTGGTAGGGGGAGAATTCGGCGGGAGGCGGCGCCTCGAGCGATACCAGCGGAAACACCGGCGCCGCCGGGGTGTCGCTCGCAGCCGCCGTGCTTTCCCCCTGCCAGGCCCGGTCGAGCAGGTCCTGCAGCCCGCCGGGGACATGGTGGCAACTGCTGCAAGCGCCGCCGGCCTTGATGGCGTTGGTGATCTGCGGGATCGTCCGCAGGTTGAGCTCCTTGATCTTGCGCAGGATGTAGGGTTCGGTCAGGGAAAAGCACTTGCACACCATGCGCCCCTCCTCGGTATCCCGACCCTGCAGGTCGATACCCAGCGCTTCCAGGTCCACCCCGCGCCGCTGCGCCCAGTTGAAGACCGCCGCTTCCAGCGCTTCCGCGCCCATGACGGAGCAGTGGATCTTCTGCTCCGGGAGCCCCCCGAGGTATTCCACGATGTCGCTGTTCTGGATGCTCAGCGCGGAGATCGGGGTGTACTCCCCCTGCTCGATGATGGAGCACAGCGCCTCCGAAGCGGCGATGGCGGAAGTGCAACCGAAGGTCAGGTATTTCGCCTCGGTGATGATGTCCTGGGTTGGATCGCTGGGATGGCGCTTGACACGGAAGGTGAACCGCATCGCATCCCCGCAGGCTATCGATCCGTGCTCGCCCATCCCGTCGGGGTTCTCGATTTCGCCCAGGTGGGTGCCCGGCCTGCCGTGCACCGCGTCCATGAACAGCTGCTTGGTCTTATCGCTGTATTCCCAATCCATCGTCCGACTCCGCGTGATTGCCAGTAGTTCCGGCCCGGGCGGCGCCCGGCGTGACACCCATCGGCGACGCCCCACCACCTCAGGCCGGAGGAACTTTATAATATAGCGCTTCGGCGGGCTTCAGGCAAACGTGCAGGTGGAGGGGAAGCGGCGGGAGTGTGGTAGAATGCCCCAAGC
This sequence comes from Acidobacteriota bacterium, assembly GCA_012719455.1. GTDB lineage: Bacteria > Acidobacteriota > UBA6911 > UBA6911 > UBA6911 > UBA6911. The sequence goes on from JAAYAJ010000002.1 coordinate 27,772, forward strand.
GGGCGGCCCCTATGACACAGCGGGAATTCGAGGAGATCGTCGAGCGCGCCCTGCGCGGGGTGCCCCGGCGGTTCCGGGACATCCTGGAGCGGGAGGGGATCCCGGTGCTGGCGCGCAACCGGGTCCCGCGGGCGCTCCGGGAAGAGGACCGGGTGCTGTTCGGGCTTTTCGTGGGCGTACCCTACACGGAGCGCTCCATGTTCGACCTCGAGCTGGAGCCCACGCGCATCGAACTCTACCGGGAAAGCTTCGAAGAGATGTTTTCAGACCGCGCCGAAATGGAGGCCGAGATCGTGAAAACCGTCATCCACGAAATCGGCCACTACTTCGGATTCTCCGAGCCTGAACTCGAGCGCCACGGCCTCTGACCGGTCTTGCCGGGGGGAGCCTACGGGTGCTGGGGCGCCAGGTCCAACCCCATCGTCTCCGGCAGGAGGAACATGGCGTTCATGTTCTGCAGCGCCGACCCCGCCTGCCCCTTGACCAGGTTGTCGATATGGCTGATGACGCGGAAGACGCCCGTGCGTTCGTCGGTGGCCACGGTGACGATGACGCGATTGGAGCCGCGCACGTCGCTCGTCCCGGCCGGTTCAGTGTAGTCGCGCACCTGGAAAAAGGGCTCCCCGGCAAAGGTGTCCCGGTAGGCTTCCAGGACCTTCCGGTGGGTCACCCCTGTGGGCAGGCGCCCGTAGAGGGTGGAGAGAATGCCGCGCACCATCGGCACCACCTGGGGGGTGAAGGTGACGCGCACCTCGCGGCCCGCCAGCAGGCCGAGTTCGCGCTCGATCTCCATCACGTGTTGATGCCCGGTAAGGCGGTAGGCGTTGGTGTTCTCGTACCGCTCGGGGAAATGGAAGCCGGCCGCCGGCTTCTTTCCCCCGCCCGACACGCCGGTCTTGCAGTCGCAGCAGATTCCCTCCGTTTCCACCAGCCCGTGTTGTACCGCGGGCCACAGCCCGCAGATGCAGCTCATGGCGAAGCACCCGGGGTTCCCTACCACGCGCGCCTTCCGCACCCTGTCGCGGTGCAGCTCGGTCAGACCGTAGACGCTCTCCCCGAGCAGCCCGGGGGCCTTGTGCACCGGGTCGCGTGCGATGCGGGTGGCGTATTCGCGATAGAGCGCCTCGGAGTTGAACCGGAAATCGCCCGAGTAGTCGACCACCCTGCGGCCGGCCGCCACCTCGACGGGGGCCACCGTCTGCCCGACCCCGTCGGGGGTCGCGCAGAACACGACGTCGACTTCGGTCTCCCGCGCCTCGGCCGAATCGGGCGCGACGATGACCTGGTCGCAGTACCCCCTCAGGTAGGGCCACATGTCACTCAGCGGGCTCCCCACCCCCTGCACATCGACCAGGACCTCCAGGGAGACCTCGGGGTGCCGCAGCAGCAGCTCCACCAGCCCGATTCCCCCGTACCCGCCCGCTCCCACCAGCTTCACTCGTACCATTCCACCATCCTCCATCGCGTCGTCACGGCCCGGCCGTGCCACTGTGTCTATAACACGACCGGGCGCCGACATCGAGCCCGAATCGTCGCGCCCCGAGGGCGTCAGGGGCGGAGCAGTTCCCGCGCCGAGAGGAGGATTTCAATCTTGCCCTTCTCCCGGAGCCTTTCGACGAGGGCCTGAAGTTCGTTGTCGGCCTTGAATTGCCGCAGGCGCTCCCCGAGCTGCGGCCGCACGTCGTCGTAGCTGAACCTCCCCCGGGGCCGCCGCTCGGTCACCTCCATGACGTGATACCCGAGACGGGTCCGGACCAGGCCCACCTCCCCTACGGGGAGCGAAAAAGCCGCCTCCGAGTATTCGGGCAGGAGGCTTTCCCGGGTGCCGTACCCCATGTCGCCCCCGCGGGCGCCCGAAGGGTCCGTGGAATGTTCGGCCGCCAGCCGGGCGAAATCCTCCCCCCGGCGCACCCTGTCCAACAGGCTCTCCCCGAGCCGGCGGGCCTCCTCCTCCGTTCTCCCTTCGGCCCGGACGAGGATCTGGCGCGTCCGGGCGATCTCCGGGTGCTCCAGCTCCTCCGGGTGGGCCGCGAAATGTTCCCTCATCTCCGCTTCGGACACGACCACCTTTTTGTGGATCGTCCCCTCGATATACCGGCTCACCAGCAGGTTCCTCCGCAGGATCTCCTTGTGGGAGGCGCGGTCGAGGTTCTGGCGGGCCAATTCCGCGTCCATCGCCGCGTCGTCCTTGAACAACTTCCGGAATGTCTCCATTTCAGCGGCCGCATCCTCCTCCGACACCCGCATACCGGCGGCGGCGGCCTCCTGCCGAATCAGCTCGGTGTTGACGAGCGCGGTAAGCTTGCCCAGGACCAGTTCACCGCGGTACTCGGGGCGCAGGTCCTGCCATTCAGGGTCGCCGATGGCGGCGAGTTCCCGGCGCACTTCGAGCTCCAGGTCCCCGCCCCGAATCTCCGCTCCATTCACCCGGGCCACCACATCCGGGAACAGCCTCTCCGAGCCGGAACCATCCTGTGCGGCAACGCCCGCGACGGCCAGGAGCGCCGCCAGGGCGGCCGCCACCATATCAGGCAGTTTCATGGGCCCTCTCCTTGCATCCATTCATGGAACGTAACCTAGCACAGAGCTCCCCCGTTTTCATGGTATAATGCGCCCCCGGCGGGCATCCGACGCAGCCCCCCGAGAGCGGCGCCGGGCGCCCTGCGGAAACAACCGAGGCTCAACCGCCGAGGCTCAACCGATTGAAGCGACCAACCATGCCGCAGAGGATGCACAACCCTATGAAGCGACTCCACCATAATCTCTGGATCCCCGCCCTGGCAGCATTGGCCCTCCTGCCCGCGGTCTGCCCGGCGCAGACCGAACTCCCGGTGGTGCGGGCGGTCCTGTTCAGTTCCCCCACCTGCTTGCATTGCGCCGATGTCCGGGAGAACGTGCTCCCCCCGCTTGCCGCCCGCTACGGTCCCCAACTGCAGGTGGCCGTCATCAGCACCGCGACCGAGAACGGGCAGGAGTTGTTCCTCTCCGCCTGCTTGCAACACGGGCTCCTGAAGATGTCGGTGCCGTTGCTGGTGGTGGGGAACTCCGCCTTGGTCGGGAGCGTGGATATCCCGGACAAATTCCCGGGCCTCATCGACCGGTACCTGGAAGCCGGGGGGGCGGACTGGCCCCCGATCCCCGGACTCAGGACGATGATCGCATCGGCCCCGCTCCCCGCCGGGTCGGCCCGGCCGCCTGCATCCAAATCCCCCGCACCGGCGCCCCCCGCGGCGGCACCCGAGAAAACCACGGCATCCGCCCCACCCGAGGCGGCGCCGGCCGCACCGGCGCCCCCCGAGCCCGCCGCGCCGGCTATCGCGGAACCAGTGCCGGCGCCGACGTCCGCTCCCACACCGGAGTCCGAGCCGCCGGCTCCCGCGGCTCCAGCAGCTCCCGCCTCGGGCATCCTCGACCTGACCGGAGAGGAAGAAAACCCGGGCATCCTGGCAAAGATCCGGCGCGATCCGTACGGCAACGGCCTGGCGATCCTGATGCTCGTCGTCATGATCGCCGTGCTGGCGGCCTCTCCGAAAATCGCGGGACGGGCCGGGTCGGGAAAGGGAGACCTGCGCCGGCCGCGCCTGGACGCCTGCGTCCCGATCCTCGTGCTGGCGGGGTTCGTCGTCGCCGGCTACCTGTCCCACGTGGAACTGAGGGAGGTCGAGGCCGTCTGCGGTCCCGTGGGGGACTGCAACACCGTGCAGCAGAGCTCCTACGCGAAGCTGTTCGGCATCCTTCCCATCGGGGTGCTGGGACTCGGCGGTTTCCTGACCATCCTGGCCGCATGGGCGCTGCGCCGCTTCGGCCCCGCCCGGATTTCCCTCCAGGCGGCGGTGGCGATGCTGGCGCTGACGGCCTTCGGGGTGCTCTTTTCGATCTACCTGACGTTCCTCGAGCCCTTCGTCATCGGCGCCACCTGTCTCTGGTGCCTCAGTTCGGCCGCGATCATGACGCTGCTGTTTCTGCTCGCGCTCAGGCCCGGAGTCGGAGCCTGGAAGAAGCTCAGGAACGGTCCAGGCTAAGTCACTCGCCGGCCGCGTCCGCGACGGCGCCGAAGATGACGACACTCCGCCCGGCGACCGCCGCCGCCGCGTGCCGCGTCCAGTCCAGGTCGACCGTCCCCTCCGGCAGCGGGTGGACCCGCAGGGCTACGACAGCCTTGACGCAGTAATCGGAATTCTTCTCGTAATCCCGGTTGAAGCGGTGGCGCTCCGGGACCCGCGCCACGCAGGCCTCGGTGGCCCGGCTGGAGATGTCGGGGATTCCCGGGTTTTTCATCTGGGGGGCGACGACGCGCAGCGGCCCGCTCCCCACCAGCCGCCCTTCGGCCGAGATGGAGGCGGCGGGATAGGGCTCCCCGTTGACGGAGAAGGAGAGCAGGATGTCGGCGTCGGGCAACGGCACCCCCTCCTTCAGCCCCCGGGCGCCGTAGCGCACCCAGCCGCATTCCCCCAGGGTCTCCTCGTCCAGGCCCATGACCGGGGCCGCCTGCGGATATTTCCTCCGCAGCTGCTCGATCGAAAAGGTCGTGGTATAGCCGTCGAGGCTGATGACGTCGACGGCCGTCGCCCCCTTGCGCAACCCGGCGGCCTCGAGCACGTCGATGAGGCGGAAGCCGCCGATGTCCGAATAGCTGTCGCCTTCCCTGGATTTGCTCACGTTGACGAACAGGGCCTGCTCGAACAGCGGAAGACCGCGCCGTTTCAGCTCATCCAGGGAAAGGAGGACGTGCGGCGCCTCGGGGTAACCGGGACGGCTCGCGGCATCCCCGGGGTGGGTCGCCGCCCGGATCTCCTCGGCGTTGGAAAACCCGTCCCGGTCGGAATCTAACGCGGCGATGGCGGCGAACGCCCCGGCGTTGCGCCCCGACCCGAGGTAGTCTTTTCCAAAGGAATTGAGAGTGTCCGCCTTCCTGCGGCCGTAATCGGTCACCTGGTGGCAGGAATCGCAGCTGCTGAGCACCACGGCGTCCTTCGCCCCGGGGGGCGGCGCCGAAATCCGGCTGTGACAGACATCGCACGTGTCCATCCGGGTCCCCTCAAGGTGCGGATAAGCGCCGACGAAGATTTCCGAGTCCTGTTCCTGGTGGGTCCGGTAGGCGGCCGTTCCGGCGCCGGCCACGAGGAGGAGCGCCGCACCCAGCACGGCCGTTGCAGGTTTGATTTTGCGGAGGAAATGCATACTCTCTTCTCCCGGTAGCGGCCCTGCGGCCGATAATGTCCGCGCGTCCATGCGCGGGAAGATCTTACCTAAAGCCACCGCCGCTTACAACTATGGCGCCAATAGGACAAAATAACACCTAAAAACGCTATTTGACCTGGATCACGACCAAAATCTCCAGCAGAGCGATCCGATCGCCTCCTGTTCCCCTCCCGCTTGCGTTCTGGACAATCCTTCACGGAAGAAATAGTACTACTAGCATGGATCCTATTGCCAACGACGGAACACCCGCACCCGACAAAACCTGTTGCCGCCGCGGCGCGGCTGTGCGATGGTGGGGCCTGCGGTGGCGCCTCCGGACTCCCGCCAGCGTCGCCGACACGGGGACTGACCGATGGAATGGGTGACTCTTCGGGATTTCGCGATCGCGCTGCTGATCGGCGCCCTGGTGGGCGCCGAGCGCGAAAACCACAAGCGCGCGGAAGACCCCGCCAGCAACAGCGGCCTGCGCACCTTCATCCTGTTCGCCATGGCCGGGGCGGTCTCTGCCTGGATCGGCGCCCGCATGGGCTCCCCGTGGCTCTTCGTCGCCACCCTGGCTGTCGCGGGCGGGACCCAGATCGCCAGCTACGTGATGCACGGGCGCCAGCGGCCGCAATCGATGGGCATGACCACCGAGGCGGCGGTGCTGTGCGTGTGCCTGCTCGGCGGGATGACGACGCTGGGGTACCCCGAACTGGCGGTGGGCCTGGGCATCGTCACCACCGCCATCCTCGCCTACAAGGACCCGATGCACAGCTGGGTCAGCCGGTTGGGGCGGGACGACATCTACGCCGGCCTGAGGCTGCTCTTCGCCTCGTTCATCGTGCTCCCCCTTCTCCCGAACCGGACCGTGGACCCCTGGAACACGCTCAACCCTTACAAGCTCTGGCTTCTCGTCATCCTGATCTCCGCGCTCTCGCTGATCGGCTATATCGCCGTCCGCTGGCTCGGGCCGGGACGGGGCACCGCCCTGACCGGGTTGGCGGGAGGATTGGTGTCCTCGACCGCCGTCACCCTCTCCTTCGCCCGCGGCGACCGGGAGTCCGACCAGCCTGCCGCGCGCGATCTCCTCGCCCTGGGCATCCTGATCGCCTGGGGGATGATGTTTCCGCGGGTGATGGTGGAAGTGGCGGTGGTGTACCCCCCGCTCCTTTCCCGGCTGGCGTCCCCCTTCCTGGCCATGGGGCTGGCTGCGCTCGGCGCGGCCGCCTTCTTCTACCGCCGCAGCCTTCGCAGCCGGGCCGGGGACCGGGGGCACATGCAGGACGTCGCCCTGAAGAACCCCTTCAGCCTCACCCGGGCCGTCAGTTTCGGCCTGGTATTCGCCCTGGTGCTGGTGGCGGTCAGCATCGCCGAGGAACGCTTCTCATCCCGAGGCCTTTACCTGGTCGCTTTCCTGGCCGGCCTGACCGACGTGGACGCCATCACCCTGTCGATGGCCGACTTCGCCCGGAGCGGGGGCGCCGAGAACACGGCTGTTGCCGCCATCACCCTGGCCGCGCTGGCCAACACCTTCGCCAAATGCGGCTTTGTCCTCCTCTTCAGCAGCCGGGGCCTGAAAAAAAGGATACTGCCGGCGACGTTGGCCATCGCACTGGCGGGCGGCGCCGCGCTCCGGTTCCTCTGAAGGGGCGCGCAACCAACGGGCGGCCTATTCGCTCTTGAGCGACCGCTCCATCAGCGCGTCGATGGCCTCCCGGGGGGAGATCGCTCCGCGGAGGAGGAGGCCGACCATCGTCGCGATCGGCATGTCCACCCCGAGGCGCCGCGAGAGCTCGAGCACGGCTTCGGTCGTCTTCACCCCTTCGGCCACCTCGTGCATCGAGCGCAGGATGTCGTCGAGCCTCCTCCCCTTGCCCAGTTCGACCCCCACGCGGCGGTTCCGGCTCTGCGCCCCCGTGCAGGTGAGCACGAGGTCCCCCATCCCGGCCAGCCCGGCCAAGGTATCCTGGCGTCCCCCGCAGGCCTCGGCGAGGCGGGAGACCTCGGCCAGGCCCCGGGTGACGAGCGCGGCCATGGGGTTGTGCCCCAGGCCCAACCCCTCCACGACGCCGGCGGCGATGGCGATGACGTTCTTGACCGCGCCCCCCAGTTCTACCCCCACCACGTCGTCGGAAGCGTACAGGCGCAGCGTCCGGGAGGAGAATTCCCGCTGGATCCGCCCCGCGAGGTCCGGGGAAGCGGAAGCCGCCACGATCGCCGTCGGCTCCCCGCGCGCCACTTCGCGCGCGAAGCTCGGCCCCGACAGGACCGCCACCCGGGGCTCGAAGCGGGGGGAGAGGACGGCGCGGATGACCTCGCTCATGCGCATCAGCGTCCCCTCCTCCAGCCCCTTGGTGGCGCTCACGAGAACCATGTCCGACCGGAGGAGGGGCGCCATGCGCTCGTACAGGGCGCGGCAGACGTGCGACGGCATCACGCTGAGCACGATTTCCGCCGGGGCGAGCGCCTCCTCGAGGTTCGAGGTGGCGCCCACGGCGGCGGGAAGGACGATATCGGGCAGGAAAAGCCGGTTGCGCCCCTCCTCCCGGATGGAGGCGACCACCTCCTCTTCGCGCGCCCAGAGCCGGACGCCGTGCCCCATCCCCGCCAGCGCCCCCGCAAGCGCCGTCCCCCAGCTCCCCGCCCCGATAACGGCGACCTCCGCCATACCCCCTCCTTCCGATGTCAAAATATCACAGCGGCGCGGGGGGACCGGGGAAGAAGTCCCAAAAATTTCCGCCTTGCGGGCGATTGTGAATTCCCAAACCGGCCGCTTGCCTTCATAATGTCCCCATGCTGAAACGACAGAAGACAGGATCGGTGCTTTGCCCCTCGTGCGGCAAGCTGGTCGGGGTGGGGGACGACGCCTGTTTCCACTGCGGCCGGCCGAACCCGGGGATGTGGGGTTTTGCCGGGGTGCTGCGCCGGATGGGGGGAAACCTCGGGTTCGTCCCCGTAGTCATCTACGGGTGCGCCCTGCTGTATGTGGCCACCCTTATCATGGACCCGCAGGGAATCCGGATGTCGGGGCTCTCCATCCTCTCCCCGAGCACGCGGAGCCTGCTGGCCTTCGGCGCCAGCGGCGCCCTCCCCGTGTTCCGCCTGAACCGCTGGTGGACCGTCCTGTCCGCCGGGTGGCTCCACGGCGGGCTGCTGCACATCGCCTTCAACCTGCTCTGGATCCGCCAACTGGCGCCGGCGGCGGCGACGCTGTACGGGGCCTCCCGCGCCGCCATCATCTACACGGTCGCCTCCGTCACCGGGTTCCTGCTGAGCACCCTCTGCGGCATCCAGTTGACGGTAGGGGCCAGCGCCCCGATCTTCGGACTCCTGGGGGCGCTGGTGGCCTACGACCGGCGCACCGGGAGCCGCCAGGTCGGCAGCCAGGCGCTGACCTACGCCGCTGTCCTTTTCGTGTTCGGGCTCCTGATGCCCAACGTCGACAACTTCGCCCACCTGGGGGGGTTCGCGGGGGGCTTCGTCGCGGGGCGGGTGTTCAATCCCCTCCTCCCCGAGCGGGTGGGGCACACGATCGGGGCCCTGGCCTGCCTGGGAATGACGGCCCTGTCCGTCATCGCGTCGGTGGCGACTTCGGGGATTTTCTTCGCACGGTGATAGGCGGCCCGACGGCCGGTTTTCAGCCGCCGATGCTGATCATCTCGATTTTCCTGCGCGAACCGGGCTCGTACTCACCCGCCTTCATCGCCTCCAGGCGCTCCTCGGAATAGCGGTCGGCCCTCGCTTCCCAGGCGGACCGGATGGTCGCCAGGATCTCCCGGTCGTCGGCCCCCGTGCGCAGCAGCCGCTTCAGGTCGACACTCCGGTCGGAGAAGAGGCAGAGGACGAGCCTGCCGTCGGCCGTCAGGCGCGCGCGCGTGCAGCCGATGCAGAAGGGCTCCGTCACCGAGGCGATGACGCCGATGTCGCCCCCCCGGTCGACGTAGCGGTAATTGACCGCGGGTGCGCTCGGGTCGCTCCGGCCGGCCTCTTCGAGGGGATAGCGCGCGTGGATGATCTCCAGGATCTCCCGCTTGGACATCATCCGCTCCGACACCCACTGGTTGGAGTTGCCCACGTCCATGAACTCGATGAACCGGAGCCAGAACCCGTTCCGGCGCGCGAAATCGACCAGGGGAAGGATGTCGTCGTCGTTGACACCGCGCTGGACGACGGAATTGATCTTGATGGGCGCGAGCCCCAGGAGCCGGGCGGTCATCAGCCCTTCCAGGACGCTGGCCAGGTTGTCACGCTTCGTCAGGGCGCGGAACCTGGCGGGATGGATCGTGTCGAGGCTCACGTTGATCCGTCGTAGGCCGGCGCGCATCAGCCGCGCCGCCTGATTCTTCAGGTGGGAGGCGTTGGTCGTCAGGGAAAGGTCCCTGAGCCCCTCGAGACCGGCGAGGGCGGAAACCAGGGTGTCCAGCCCGTGCCGGAGCAGCGGCTCCCCCCCGGTGATCCGGATCTCCTCGACCCCCGATCGGAGGAAGAGCCCGGCCAGGCGCGTGATCTCCTCGAAGGTGAGGATCTCCCTCCGGTCGATCCACTCGTACTGCTCGAGCGGCATGCAGTAGCTGCAGCGGAAGTTACACCGGTCGGTGACCGATATCCTCATCTCCCTCAGTTCGCGCCCGAGGGTGTCCTTGATGCCGACGATGCCGACGCGATCGACTTCCATTCGCTTGCCACTCCGGGGCGATTCGGGCCGCCCCCTGCCCCCGCCCATGATACCATGGGCGATCTTTCAGTATCGCACCTCATGGGATCCAAGGCAACCCGGGGCCGAAAAGACGCTCCGCCCCTCGCCGGGACGGGCCGCTTGGGGTATGATGCCTCCTTATGAAGAAGAAGTACCGCGGATACCTCCGGGAAACCCGGCGGCCGGTCTACTCGGCCGCCCTGGTTTTTCCCTTTCTGCTGGTGTACCACGCCGGGACGTTCCTTGCCGACACCACGCACATCAACGGCGCCGACGCGTTGATCCTCCGGATCCTCGGCGCACTCGGCATCTATTCCGTCTACGCCTCCGCCCTGGTACTGGCCGCGATGCTGGCGGCCTGGCAATGGCGCACGCGCGCGCCCGGCAGGATCCGCCCCCGCCTGCTGGCGCTCTGCCTGCTCGAGAGCGCCTGTTTCGCCCTCGTGCTCCTGGCCCTGTTCGGCTGGCTCGGCCCGCGTCTTCCCCTGGCGGCCGGGGGCCCCGGGATCAGTAACTTCATCCTCTACTGCGGCGCCGGCGTATACGAGGAGTTGCTCTTCCGGTGGATCCTCGTCGGCTTCCTCCTCTGGCTTTTCCGTAAAGTCCTGCCTCCCGCCGCGGCGACGGCGGCTGCCGTCCTCTCGGCGGCGCTGGTATTCGCGGCCTTTCACTACCTCGGCCCCGGCGGAGACCCGTTCTCCCCGGGAAGTTTTGCCCTGCGGACGGCGGGCGGGTTATATTTCGGCGTGATTTTCATCGCCCGGGGGTTCGGCGTGGCCGCGGCGTCCCATGCCCTGTACGATATCTTTCTCGGGATCGCCGCCTGTTGAACCCGCGGATTGCGGAAGGGATTCCATGATGCAGAGGATCGGATACGTCATCTTCGACAACGACGGGCTCCTGCTCGACACGGAGCCTTTTTACACCCGCGCCCACGAGGTGGTCGCCGCCCGCTTCGGCAAGGTGTTCGACTGGACGGTTAAATCCCGGATGATCGGGCTCCGCGCCGAGGACTCCGCCCGGGTGATGATCGAGAGCCTGGGGATCCCCCTGTCGGTTCCCGAGTACCTCGAGGCGCGCCAGGGAATGCTCGACGAGCTCTTCCCCGGGGCGGAACCGTTGCCCGGGGCGGTGCGCCTCAGCCGCCACCTCCACCGGCACGGCATTCCCATGGCGGTGGCCACGAGCTCCAACCGCCGCCATTTCGACCTGAAAATCACCCGGCACCGGGAGTGGTTCCGCATCTTCTCCTCGGTTGTCACCGGCGACGACCCGGAGGTCGGCCGCGGCAAGCCCGCGCCCGATATCTTCCTGCTGGCGGCCCGGAATCTCGGGGCCGACCCGGAGCGCTGCCTGGTCTTCGAGGACTCCCCCGCCGGGGTCGCCGCGGCGCGCGCCGCCGGGATGTACGTTGTCGCGGTCCCCGACCCGCACATGGAGGAAAGCGCCTACGGCGCGGCGCACCAGGTCCTCCGCAGCCTCGTCGACCTGGATTTGCCCGCCTGGGGGCTCCCGCCGCTCGGAGAGGAGGAAGAATGAAAAGCCACCGCAAGGTACTCGAAGTTTTCATCCCGGACCGCATGGCGTTCCGCAACATCACCCCGGAGGTCCAGGCCGCGCTCGACGAGAGCGGCGTCCGTGAAGGCCTCGTCCTCGTCAACGCCATGCACATCACCGCCAGCGTTTTCATCAACGACGACGAGCCGGGCCTGCACGAGGATTACGCCCGCTGGCTGGAACGGCTGGCCCCCTTCGACGCGGGGACCAAGGTCTACCGCCACAACCTCACCGGCGAGATCAACGGCGACGCCCACCACAAGCGGCAGATCATGGGACGCGAAGTGGTCGTGGCCGTCACCGGCGGGGCGCTCGATTTCGGCCCCTGGGAACAGATCTTCTACGGCGAGTTCGACGGCGGGCGCAAAAAGCGGATCCTGATCAAGATCATCGGGGAATGAAACATCGTCAGAGGTATTGCGCGATGCGGGCCGCGGCGATTTCGTCCCCGCCCCCCGTCAGCCGCTCCGCCGGTCCCGCGCTCAGCTCGAGCCGGTCGAGAAACGGGCCCAGGTTGCCCCGGTAGAGCTCTTCGGCGGGGATGTGGACGTGCTTGAGGTAACGGCCGACGGCGGCCTCGAGCACCGGGTATTCCCTGAAATCGCTCCGCTCGGCGTAGGCCAGCGGCTTATGGTTGACGACGCAGTCGGACAGGATCCCGAAGCCGGGCTTGGAAACCACCGCGTCGACCGAGGCGACCACGTCGGAAAAGGGGACGCGCTCCCGGTCCAGGGCATGGAAGTGGGGCGACTCCCACCGGAGCGGCAGGACGGTGAAAAACTCGCGATCCCCGTTCTCTGCGGCGCGGGCCAGGGCCCCGTCGTCCCATTCGAGCGTCGTGAAGGAGAGGAGGACCCATTCCCGGTCCGGGTCGCACCCCGCGATCCGCGCGATCTCCTCCCGCCGGCACCGGCCGGGGGTCGCGACCAGGGGAATTTCCTCGCTGCGGGGAAAGGAGTCCATCGCGGGGGAAAACGGAAGGCGCAGGAGCATGTCTGTCCGGGCGTACCCGGCGGCGAAGATATCGACCACCGCCCGCCACCGGGGACTGCGGTCGAGGAATCCGGCGTAAATCCAGTCCCAGGAAAAGTTGCCGACCGCCAGCGCGGGGACGCCCATCCCGGCGGCCGCCTCGATGGGAAACGCCGGGATGTCCGCCACCACGACGCCGATCCTCCGCTCGCGGAGAAACACGCTCTCCGCGTCGATGAGCTCCCGGCGCCGGGAGCACAGCCGCTCCACCCGATCCAGCGTGGCCTCGACATCCACCCGGATCGAGTCGAGCTGGACCATCCCGACATCGAAGGATCCCGGGCGCAGGGCGTACCCGCCGGGCCCGAGCTGGCTGCGCACGAACGCCTCGTCGAGCCCGCTCACCACCCAGACCGGCACCTCCGGCCGCAGGCGCCGGAAGGCCCGGATGATATCGCACGACCGGCGGCCGTGCCCGTAGCCGTGGGCCGTGATGTAGTAAGCGACTCCCCGTTCCATCAGGCCGGGTTGGCCCCCAGCCAGCGTTCAGCGCGGAGCGCCGCCATGCAGCCGAAAGCGGCGGCCGTGACCGCCTGCCGGTAGTTGGGGTCGTGCACATCCCCGGCCGCGAAAACACCCTCCACGCTCGTTTCCACGTCGTTGCGGGTGACGATGTAACCCTGTGGGTTCAGTTCCAGCGCACCCCCGAGGAATTCGGTGGCCGGCTGGTGCCCGATCCCCATGAACACCCCCCCGATCGCCACCCTGCGCTCCTGGCCGGTCCTGACGTCCTTGACGGTGACCGCCTCGAGCGCCTCCGCCCCGTGATAGGCGGTGAGCACGCTGTTCCAGAGAAAGTCGATCTTCGGCTCCCGCTCCGCCCGCTCTTGCATGATCCGGCTGGCGCGCAACTCATCCCGGCGGTGCACCACGGTCACCTTCGAGGCGTGGTGTGCCATCGTCAGCGCCTCCTCCAGGGCGGTGTCCCCGCCCCCCACCACCATGACCTCCTGGTTGCGGAAGAACATCCCGTCGCAGACGGCGCAGGCCGAAAGTCCCCGGTTGCGGAACCGGTCCTCGTCCGGCAGGTCGAGCCACCGGGCCCTGGCCCCGGTGGCGACGATCACCGTGCGCGCCTCCACCCATCCCGACCGGGAGCGGACGCGCAACGGACCCCGGAAGTCGACCTCCTCGGCGTCCTCCTCGAGCATCTCCACGTCGAACCGGAGCACCTGTTGTTTCATCCGCTCCATGAGGTCGGGCCCCTGGACCCCTTCGGGAAACCCGGGGAAATTCTCCACCTCGCTCGTGTACATGAGCTGGCCCCCCGGCATCTGCAGCCCCCTGGGTTCGGAAGCGAGCAGGAGCGGGGCCAGACCCGCCCGCGCCGCGTAGATGGCCGCGGTGTATCCCGCGGGTCCGGAACCGATGATGACGACGTTTCTCATAAACGCACCCGTATGGTTAAGAGTTGAATAGCGCCGAATATAGCAGAACGGTTCCGGTCAGGTCACCACCGTGGGACCGGTGCGACCGAAGCGCTCCCGGAGCCGGAACAGGTCGTGCGCGGCCTCGACCAGGGGCGCGAGCGTCTCCCCCTCGCCCAGTCCCCCGTCCCCAAGGACCCTTTCGAAGTAGAGCCGCAGCGTCGCCCCCTCCGTCCCCGTCCCCGAGAGCCGGGCCACGATGCGCGACCCGTCGTCGCCGAGGACCCGGATCCCCTGCCTCCGGCTGACGCTGCCGTCGACCGGGTCGGTGTAGCTGAAGTCGTCGGCGTGCCGCACCACGGCGCCCGCCAGCCGCGTGCCGGCAAGCGCGGACACCCGGTCCCTCCACTCGCCCATGGCCCCGTCGGCCGCCCCGGTGTCAAGCCCCTCGTAGTCGTGCCTCTGGAAATAGCTGCGTCCGAAGCGGCGCCAGTGGCTGATGAGCGTCTCCCCCACCGAGACGCGGGTGACGGCCAGGATCGAGAGCCAGCAGAGGACGGCCCAGAGCCCATCCTTTTCCCGCACGTGGTCCGACCCCGTGCCGAAGCTCTCCTCCCCGCACAACGTGCATTGCCCCGAATCCATCAGGTTGCCGAAGAACTTCCACCCGGTCGGCGTCTCGTGGCAGGGGATCCCCAACGCCCGGGCCACTCGGTCCACGGCCGTGCTGGTGGGCATCGAACGCGCCACCCCCCGCAGCCCGGAGCGGTAGCCGGGGATGCACCCGGCCGCGTGCTCGGCAAGGACCGCGAGCGAATCCCCCGGGCTCACGTAAATCCCCCGCCCCATGATCATGTTGCGGTCGCCGTCCCCGTCGCAGGCGGCGCCCATGTCCGGGGCGTCGCTAAGCGACATCCGCCGCACCAGTTCGCGGGCGTGCCGCTGGTTGGGATCGGGAGGCTCCCCGCCGAAGTCCTCGAGCGGCGTCCCGCGGATGACGGTGCCCTCGGGGGCGCCCAGCATCCCTTCCAGGATGGTCCGCGCGTATGGTCCCGTAACCCCGTGCATGGCATCGAACAGGAGCCGGAAGCCGGACCGGAAGAGTTCCCGGAGGACCTCGAAGTCGAACAGCCCCTCGAGGACCGCGATGTAATCGGAGGTCGGGTCGATGACGACCACCTCGGCGCCGCCCAGCCGGACGGCGCCCTCCCGGTCCAGGTCCACTCCGGGCGCCTCGAGCGAAAGGTAGCGCCCGAGCACGCGCGAGTGCGCATAGATCCTTTCAGTGACTTTCTCGGGGGCCGGGCCGCCGTTGTGGGTATTGAACTTGATCCCGAAATCGGCCTCGGCCCCACCGGGGTTGTGGCTTGCCGTCAGCAGGATCCCCCCGACGGCCCCCCGGCGGCGGATGACGGCCGACATCGCCGGCGTCGACAGCAGGCCGCCGCGCCCGACCAGGATGCGCCCGAAACCGTTGGCCGCGGCGATCTTCAGGATCGACTGGATCGCTTCCCGGTTGTGGTAGCGACCGTCGCCGCCGACGACGAGGGTCTTCCCGGAAAAATCGGGAACCTCCTCGCGCACCGCGTCGAAGATCGCCTGCGTGAAATTCTCGACGTAATGGGGCTGCATGAAGCGCCGCGTCTTCCTGCGCAGTCCCGAGGTACCGGGACGCTGGTCGTCGAAGGGGGTGGTCCGCACACTCACACTTTTACTTTCCATGCGCATATGATAACCCATTTCGGCGGGATGCCCCGCAGGTTTTTGCGCCCGCGACGGCTGCCGAAACCCCCTCCCCTGTGGTACTCTGGTCAGGCCAGGAAACCACCATTCCTCGAGGAGGAGATCTCATGAAAAAAGACGACTTTTACCAGTACGCGGTGGACGGCTACCGTCCGGTCGAAAACATGATGAAGATGATCCCGGCCGACAAGCTGGACTGGAAACCGGGCGACGGCTTCATGACGCTCGGGCAGCTCATCCGCCACCTCGGCGACGGCATCGGCACCGAACTGGAGATGCTGGTCCATAACAGCTGGGCGACACCGGCCGAGGGGATGCCCTCCTGCGATGTCGCCGATGCCCTGTCCCGGCTGGAACGGGACAAGGGTACGCTGCGCGCCGTGCTGGACGGCCTGACCGAGGAGGAGTTCGCCAACAAGGTGGCCTCCACCCCCTGGGGCGCCGCGGGCACGCTGGAGAAGATGGCCTTCTCCTTCCAGGAGCACTTCACCAACCACAAGATGCAGCTCTTCACCTATCTCAAGCTGCTCGGGTTCCCCGTCAACACGCAGACCCTGTACGGGGGATAGGCCGACGGCCGGTCCTCCAACCGCCCCCTGTTCGAGCGCACAAAAATGTTTCGAAAACCCTTACCAACGCTTTTCCCCCGCCCGGTGGTCCTCCTGCTCGGGTTCTGGCTCACAGCCACCGCCTTCCAGGGCGCCCCGGAGGACGCCTGGGCGGAGCGGACGCTCGCCGGGCTCTCCCTCAGGGACAAGATCGCGCAGCTGGTGCAGATCCGGGTCCCGGGAACGTTCCTCAACCGCCGGGGCCCCGAATTCCTGAAGATTGCGGCGGAGATCCGGGAGCACCACGTCGGAGGGGTGGTCCTGTTCGCGGGCCATGTCCACGAATCGGCCGTACTGCTGAACGAACTGCAGGGCATGTCCCGGCTGCCGCTGCTGGTCGCCTCCGATTTCGAGCGTGGGGCGGCTTTCAGGATTTCGGATACGACCCCCTTCCCCTGGACGATGGCGCTCGGCGCGGCGGGGGACGAATCCCTGGCCTACCGGCAGGGCCGCGTCACGGCCCGCGAGGCGCGCGCCCTGGGGGTGCACTGGATCTTCGCTCCCGTGGTGGACATCAACAGCAATCCCGAAAACCCCGTCATCAACATCCGGTCGTTCGGGGAGGACCTGGAAACCGTCGCCCGCCTGGGCGCCGCTTTCATCCGCGGGGCGCGCGAGGGGGGGGTGCTGACCACGGCGAAGCATTTTCCCGGGCATGGGGACACGGCGGTCGATTCCCACCTCGGCCTGCCGGTGATCAGGGCGGATGCCCGGCGGCTGCGCTCGCTGGAATTCGTCCCCTTCCAAAGCGCCATCGCGGCGGGGGTGGACTCCATCATGACGGCTCATGTCGCGGTCCCCGGAATAACGGGAGACGCGGGGGTTCCCGCCACCCTTTCCGCCAGGGTGCTTACCGACGCCCTGCGCGGAGAACTGGGGTTTGAGGGACTGGTCGTCACCGACGCCCTGGAAATGGCCGGGGTCACCGGCCGCTACTGGGGCGGCCGCGCGGCCGTGGCCGCGCTCGCGGCCGGGGCCGATATCCTGCTTTTGCCCACCGACGCGCTCGTGGCCATCAACGAGGTCGAGCGCGCCGTCGGGCGCGGGGAGATTTCCGAAGCCCGCATCGACGCCTCGGTCCTGAAGATCCTCAAGGCCAAGAGCCGGCTGCGGCTCCATCTTCACCGGCGGGTCGAGCTCCCCTCCATCGGCTCCGACGTGGCCGCGCCGGAAAGCCTCGCCCTGGCCCAGGAAATCGCCGATCGCGCCGTCACCGTCGTCAGGGACGATGCACGGCGGCTGCCGCTCGACCCAGTCGCGGAACCGAGGATCTACAGCCTCGTGCTGACCCCCGGCCTCGATTCTTCCCCCGCGTCCGTTTTCCAGGCCGAACTGCGCCGCCGGTTTCCCACCGTGACCACGGCCTGGGCCAACGCCCGCATCCCCGCCGATCAGGAGGAGGCGATCTTGAAAAGCGCGGCGAACGCGGACGTCGTCCTCTGCTCCATCGTGATGCGGCTGGCGACCGGCCAGCCGTCCCAGTCGATCCCGGCCGCGCAGCGCCGGATCCTGGCACGGCTGGCCGCGTCCCCCCGGCCGGTGATCTGGATCGCGCTGGGAAGCCCCTACGTACTTGAAATGGCGCCCCCGTCGGTCACATCCCTGTGCACCTTCAGCACCTCCGAATCCTCGCAGATCGCCGCCGCAAAAGCGCTCTCGGGCGCCGTCCGGGTCGCGGGGAGGCTCCCCGTCTCGATCCCGCGCTATGCCGGCGCCGGCTCCGGGATCGAGATCCCGCGGCTCAAAATGGTGCTCGAGCCTGCAGACGCGCTCTCGATGGGGCTTTCCCCGGACGCTTTCGATCCCACCCGCCGCTCTATCCGTGACCTGACCGGGGCCGGGGTGCTGCCCGGCGTCCAGCTCGTCGTCGGGCTCCGCGGAAAGATCGTGTTCGAAGCCTCCGCCGGTCGCGGTGGCCCCGATCCCGACGCCCCCGCCGTCCTGCCGGAAACGGTCTTCGACCTGGACACCCTGTCGCTCCCGGCGGCGGCCACCATGGCGGCCGCCCCGGCGATGGAAGAAAGGGCGTTCGACCTCCGTTCCCCCCTCGCCGACTATGTCCCCGAGGCCGCGGACCGGGCGCCCGGAGCCGGGGCCATCCTGGACCTCCTCGGTCCCCTCTCGGGCCCGTCACCGGGCGAAGAGCCCGCGGAGCTCTTCACGGAAGCGGTTTCACGCTCGCTCGGAGTCCCCTGGCACCGCTTCGTCTCGGAAAACCTCTTTGCGCCGCTCGGTATGAAGCACACGTCCCACACCCCCCCGGCCCGGCTGCACACAGCGGGACGCCCGACGCCGCTCTCCCTGTACGGCACGGCCCGCGACCTGGCGGTGTGGGCGCAGATGCTGCTCAACCGCGGCCTGTACGACCATCGCCGCCATGCGCGCGCCGCCACGATCACGGCGCTCACCGGCTCGCGGGGGCCCTGGTCGAAGCCGTCCGGGGCGGACTGGACCGCGGGCCTGGGGCGCTCCGCCTACGGGCACAACGCGCCCAACGGCTCCTTTTTCTGGGTGGACCCGGAACGGAAGCTCTTCGTCATCCTGCTTGCCAACGGACGAAAGGGGGACGCCGCGGTGCTCGAGGCCCAGCGGGTCCTGGCGGAATCGGTCCTCGCGGCGCTCTCCAAGTGACCCCGGGCCCGCGTGTCATGCAGCCGCAGCCGGAACCGCTCCCCATCGACCCCCATCTCCCGGAAATCGGCGCGGCTCTCGACGCCGCCGGAGCCCTGGTCCTGACGGCGCCTCCGGGGGCAGGAAAGACGACGCGCATCCCCCCCTTTCTCCATCTCCGGGGAACCACCGCCAGCGGTGAAATCCTGGTCCTGGAACCGAGGCGGCTGGCGGCCCGGATGGGCGCGCTGCGGGTGGCCGCCGAACTCGGGGAACGACCGGGGCGGACCGTGGGCTATTCGATCCGGTTCGACACGGTGGCCGGCCCGCACACGCGCATCCGCTTCCTGACCGAGGCGGTCCTGGTGCGGCAAATGCTGGAGGATCCCGACCT
Organism: Acidobacteriota bacterium; assembly: GCA_012719455.1. Lineage (GTDB taxonomy): Bacteria > Acidobacteriota > UBA6911 > UBA6911 > UBA6911 > UBA6911. The sequence goes on from JAAYAJ010000002.1 coordinate 46,963, forward strand.
GGAGGGGGTGGGCACCGTCATCCTGGACGAGTTCCACGAACGGAGCCTCGCAACCGATCTCGCGCTCGCCCTGCTCCGCCGGCTGCAGCGGCGCGTCGGGCGCCCACGGCTCCTCGTCATGTCGGCGACCATGGACCCCCAACCGGTCGCCGCCTTCCTGGACGGCGCACCCGTCATTGCGCTCGGGGAAACCCGCTACGACCTCGACATCTCCTACGAGGAGAAAATCGACCGCCGGCCGCTCGAGAAGAGGGTGGCGGGCGCGGTCCTTGGACTCTTCCGCTCGGGCCTGGAGGGCGACATCCTGGTCTTCCTCCCCGGCGCCGCCGAAATCCGCCGCGCGGCCGCGGCACTCCGGCCTACAGCGGATCGGCTGGGGTTACGGATCCAGCCCCTGCACGGCGACCTCCCGGCGGGAGAACAGGCACTCGCGCTCCAGCCGGGGGACGCGCCCCGGGTGATCCTGTCCACCAACGTGGCCGAGACTTCGATCACCATCCCCGGCATCGGCGCCGTCGTCGACAGCGGCCTGGCCCGCATCTCCGCTCACTCCGCCTGGAGCGGGCGTCCCACGCTCACCACCGCCAGGATCTCCAAGTCCTCGGCCGCACAACGCGCCGGGCGGGCCGGCCGCACCCGTTCCGGCCGCGTCGTCCGCCTCTACACCCGCCACGATTTCCTCGCGCGCCCCGACGCCGATCCCCCCGAAATCCGCCGGGCCGACCTTGCCGAAGCCCTCCTGGCGCTCCACGGAGCCGGCATCCGCGACACGGGTGACTTCCCCTGGTTCGAGCCTCCGCCCCAGGCGGCGCTCGACGCCGCCCGCCGCCTGCTCACACGGCTGGGGGCGGTCGACTCCTCCGGCCTCATCACCGACTCGGGGCGGCGCATGCTCCGCTTTCCGGTCCACCCCAGGATCGCCCGGATGATCGTGGAGGGGGAAGCGCTGGGGGTGGGACGGGACGCCGCCCTGCTCGCGGCCCTGCTCGGCGAGCGGGACATCCGCCTGGACGCCCGCGCGGGCGTCGGCGGCGCGGGGGGACCGGCGCGGGAGCCGGCTTCGGGCCCGTCCGACCTGCTCGAACTGATCGACCGCTTCCGGGAGGCGGAGACGGCCCGTTTCGTCCCGGAACGGCTCCGGGAGCTCAGCCTCGATCCGCGTGCCGTCGCCGCCGCACGGCAGGCCTTCCGCCAGATCGGACGCCTCTCTTCCGGGGGCGCGGGCTCCTCCGCGCCTCCAGGGGAGCGGGAAGAGGCGCTGCTCCTGGCCATACTCCGCGCCTTCCCCGACCGGGTGGCCCGCCGGCGCCGGCCCCACGCGCGCGAGCTCCTGCTCGCCGGAGGCGGCGCGGCGCGCCTCTCGGACCGGAGCGTAGTGCGGACAGCCCCCTTCCTGGTCGCGGTGGACATCGAGGAGCGCCTGGACCCCGTGGATGCCCGGGCGGCCGTGCCCCTGGTCCGGCTGGCCTCCGCCGTCGAGATCGAGTGGCTGGCCGCGCTCTACCCGGATGCGCTGGAGGAAAGGACAGAGCGGGTGTGGAACGAGGCCGCCGGGCGGGTGGACGAAGTCCGGCGGACCCTGTTCGAAGGGATCACGCTCGAGGAATCGGTCCGGCCCGCCCCCCCGTCGGAGGAGAGCGCGCGGCTGCTGGCGGCGGCCGCGGCCGGGCGCGGGATCGGGCTGTTCGCGGACCATGCCTCGGTCCCCGGGCTCGAGGTCCGCGCGGCGCTTCTGGCCCGCTGCTTCCCCAATCCCCCCTTCCCCCCGCTCGGCGCCGACGCCGTCGCCGAGGCGGTCGCGCGCCTCTGCCGCGACCGGTGCACCCTCGCCGAACTCGCCGCCGTTTCGCTTGTCGCCGCCCTCCTGGAGCCCCTCTCCGCACGCCAGCGCGCCCTGCTCGAACGGGAAACGCCCGAACGCATCCGGCTCGCGGGGGGACGGATGGTACGGGTGCATTACGAACCGGGGCGCCCCCCATGGATCGAATCGAGGCTGCAGGATTTTTTCGGCATGGCGGCGGCGCCGACGATCTGCGGCGGGCGGGTGCCCCTGACAGCGCACCTGCTGGCCCCCAACGGGCAGGCAGTCCAGGTCACCCGGGACCTCGCCGGCTTCTGGACCAACCACTACCCCGCCATCCGGCGCAAACTCGCCCGGCGCTACCCGAAACACGCCTGGCCGGAGCGGCCGGCGTGACGCTGGTTCCTAGCCCGGATTATTCATGAAGCTCCTGCTGCGTCGGTGCAATCGAGCATGTCTACATCGTTGCGCTTGGTCGGATTCCTCGACGTACCGTCGAGTACGCCTGCGGAATTCTCCCGGCGCGCGCCTTGTATCCACGCCCGCCTGCGCCGCCTCGCAACGTATCCTCATGAATAATCCGGACTAGAGCGGCCGGACGTCGGAGGCGTCGATGTCCACGGCGACCGCCTGGCGGATCAGGTCCACCTGGAGCACGAAGCGCAAGTGCCTCCGTTTTTCGACCAGGACGCCGACGACGCCCTTGAGCGGACCGGCCGTGACCTCCACCCGGGTCCCCAACCGTACGTAAGGATAGGGATCGGCTGAAAGGCCGGCTTCCAGGAAGCGCCGGATGGCGTCGATCTGGCTGTCGGGAACCGGTTCGGCGCTCCCCCCGAATCCCACGAAACGGACCGCGCCCGGAAGGTTCAGAACGCGGTAGCGGTTTTCCGGGGTGTCCTCGTGGTGGACGAACAGGTAGCCGGGAAAGAGCGGGAGCCAGACCTTCTTCTTGCGGTCCTTCCAGCGGCTGACCACCTCGCGCATCGGCAGGAAGACTTCGATCCCGCGCTCCGACAGCGCGGCCAGCATCTTCTTTTCAAAACGGCTCCGGGTATAGAGGGCGTACCACCGCGGCGGTGAAGACGGATCGAAGGAGAGTGGGTCTTGAGGTTGTACCATAAATCCCGGGCACCATGGAAACCATACGCGCCTCCTGCAAGGAGGGACTTTCGAATATAACCGCCCTGCCGCGGCATGTCAACCGCCCCCGGCGGGCACGGCCGGGGCGCGCCCCGTGCCGCCGAAAAGACGGCCCGCATTCAGATTTCTTAACTTGATTCATGGACATTTCGTATATCATGGTGGCCATGAACACCACAGCCAACTGAACCGGGACTCCCCGCACTCCAGGCGGAAAGGGTCCGAGCATTAAGCCTATTGCCCGAAACAGGAGGATCCGATGCATGCGCCGAAAAGGTTTCACCTCCATGGTCCCCTCTCCGTCCTGATCCTGTGCTCCGTGCTCTTTGCCTTCCAGTCCCCGGCCCAGGACGCCGCCCCGACCGAAGGCCGCGCTCTCTACGAAGTCCTGAAGGGATTCGATCTCCAGGGGAAAGCGTCCGTGAGCAACCTCACGCTCAAGAAAGACCGCGCCGAAATGGTCTTCACCGGCGATTTCTATTTCGCCGCCCCGGCCAACGGCCGGGTCACCGGCGCGGTCTTCATCGGCAGCGGGAGTTTCAAGGCGGCCGCGCCCCCCATCTCCTATGAAAAAGAGGCCATGGTGCGCTTCATCAACACCGATACGGCCGAGAGCGATTTCCGCACCGCCGTGCTGCGCTTCAGCGACGACACCTTCGAGCAGATCGGGAAGGGGATGGAGGCGGGGGCCGCGGCCCCCGACGACGCCCGGAAGCTGGCGGCCGAACTCGAACCAAGGCTGCTCAAGGAGACGGGGGCCAACATCTCCGCGCGCCTGCTGGTTTCCCTGGCAAACGCCGAATCCCCGGGCGTTTTCCTCGCGCAGTTCGACAAGGGGAGCCGCGGACGGTTCACCTACCTCGTCGACCCGCAGACGCGCCTTCCCAGCTCGGTCTTCGGCATCAACGGGGGGGAAAAGGTGCTCCTGTTCTCCTACGCCCCGTACTCGTACACCAACGACATGTGGATCGCCACCTATTCCGAGGAGAATTTCGCCAAGAACCAGGCCAGCTATTCCGACAGCTTCGACCTGGTCGCCCCGCTCCACTACGACATGGAAATCGACGTGCGCAACGCGCGCAAGGTCCTGCGCACCCGGATGCGGATCGATTTCCAGTCGCTGGCCGACGGACTGCGGGCGATCCCGATGGACGTCAACGAGGGTTTGACGGAGTTCGACAACATCCGGCTCAAGGAGGCGATGCGGGTTACGTCCGCCCGTTACGAAGGCAGGGACATCCCCTGTCTCCAGGAGGACTGGGAGTCGGGGCTGACGATCCTGCTGCCGAAGGCGATGAAGAAAGGGGAGAAATTCAGCGTCGAGGTGGCGCTCGAAGGCGATTTCATCGACAACCAGGACACCTTCTTGAACTGCTACTACCCCCAGGACAACAACGGCTGGTACCCGAAGTACGGCTACCTCAAGCGCTCCACCTTCAACGCCCTGTTCCGCCACGACAAGAACGACCGCGTGGCCAGCATCGGCAAGCTGGTGCGCGAAGGGACCTGGCCCGATTCCACCGACGGCCTGACCGAATTCCGGATGGAAATCCCGGTGTCTTTCATCTCCTTCGCGGCCGGGAAACTCGTCCGCCACAGCGATCACCGCAAGCTGCAGTTCGGGGAGATCGATCTCGATTTCTATTCGGTCCCCTCCTCGGTCAGCAGCGTCAAGGAGGATTTCATCCTCGCCGAGATGGGGAACGTCCTGAACTATTTCAGCGAATATTTCGGCGCGTACCCCTACCCCTCTTTCAAGGCCACCATCCATCCCTTCAACTTCGGCCAGGGATTCCCCACCCTGCTGATGATCCCCAGGACGGACCAGGCCAACTACGCGGTCTTTTCCTTCATCGCCCATGAAACCGCGCACCAGTGGTGGGGCAACATCGTCGCCTGGCGCTCCTACCGCGACCAGTGGCTGAGCGAGGGGTTCGCCGAATACTCCGGCATGCTCTACACCGGGTTCCGCGACAGCATGAAAAACCAGCGGGAGCTGATCGACGACGCCCGCTACGTACTCCCCTTCCGCCCGAAAACCGACCGGGGGATCGGCAAGGAAAAGCTGGCCGAAATCGGGCCCCTCATCCTGGGACATCGGCTGAGCACCCGGAACACGATGAACGTCTACAGCAACCTGATCTACAGCAAGGGGGCGCTGGTGCTGCGCATGCTCCACTTCCTCTTCTCGGACCCCAACACCGGGTCGGGCCAGCCGTTCTTCGACATGATGTCCGATTTCGTCAAGCAGTACCAAAACCAGGCGGCCTCCACCGAGGACTTCATGCGCGTGGCCGGAGCGCACTTCGCCAACACGCCGCTCGGGAAGATGTTCGGGCTGAAGGATCTCGGCTGGTTCTTCCAGCAGTGGGTGTTCGAGGCGAAACTACCCAGCTACCGGATGGAATACAGGATCGAGCCGGGCGACAACAACTCCGCCGTGGTCACCGGGACCATCCTCCAGGCGAACGCCGGCCCCAGCTGGTTCATGCCGCTCCCCGTCGTCTTCAAGTTCCCGGGGAACCAGATGGGGCGCGCGGTGATCTATGCCAACGGGCCGGAAACCGCTTTCAAGATCCCCCTGCCGATGAAACCCAACTCGGTGGAACTGGACCCCGACCTGTGGATCCTGTCGGAGAAAACCGAAACCAAGAAGAAGTAGACACGACGTCCGGCCGCGGCGGGCGGCATCCGCCGCGGCCCCCTTCCCCCTCGCCCTTTCCATCAATTCTTGCCACTCCCTCCCCCTTCTGTGGTACAAAGTGCGACAAGGGCCCGGGGCGCAGCCCGACCGTTCGGCGACGGCGCCCCGGTCACGGAATGCAGCCACCAAAGGAAAGTCGGAGACCCATGGACAAGAAACTGGCGCCGTTGCTCGATCCGCGCGGGCACCAGGAACGGCCGACCGTTCCCCTGGCGCCCCGCGGCGGCATCGAGAATCTCAGGCGGGGAAAGATCCTCTTTTACGACAACACCAAACTGGGCTTCTGCAACTACGGCGAAGTCTTCGTCCGCATCCGGGAGCGCCTGCGCGGACTGGGGATATCGAATTTCGTCGACTACCGGGAAACCGTCCGCGGCAAGGACACCCGGGAACTGGAGGCGTACGCGGCGATGCTCGCCCGGGAAAAGCCGGCGGCCGCCGTCGTGGCCCTCGGCGACATGGGCACCTCCCCCGCGACCTGCATCGTCACCATCGCGCTGGAGAAGCTGGGCATCCCGAGCGTCTACATCACCGCCCCCCCCGGCGGGGACCTGGTCGAGGGGGTCGCGGCCTACCGCGCCGGGAACCTCTGCCTGTGCAAGATCGATATCTACCAGGCGAGCACCCGGGAAGAGGTGCGTGCCCAGGTAGACCTCAAGTGGGACTTCATCATGGAATCGCTCGCGGGGACGCCCGAGCAGGTCCGCGAGGCCGCCCGCATCGATTTCAAGATGGACCTGGCGCCCCCCGCCGCCGACGGGCTGCTTCCCGTCACCGCGGGGATCGAGCCGAGCGAGGAGAGGGTGTACGAACCTGGTTGCTACATGGAAGAAATCATGGAGTACCTCGACCGGGAACACCTGGGGGACGGCCTGCCGGTCATTCCCCCGACCGCGGCGCGCCTCGAAAGGATGTTTTCCTGCTGCCCCTTCGCGCCGGAAACCCCCCTGTGGCACGAGGTCGGACCCGCGGGCAAGGACGTCACTGTCCGCGACGTCGCCATCGCGGCGGTGATGGCCGGGTGCCGACCGGAGGCGATGCCGGTCCTGGTGGCCGCGTTCCGGGCGATGGCCGACCCCCGGTACAACCTGCTGCAGTCGGTGACGACGTCCCACCCCGGGGGGAACCTGGTCCTGGTCAGTGGCCCGATCGCCCAGGAGATCGGGATCTCGGGCCGGCAGGGGTGCCTGGGCCCCGGGTATCCCGCCAACGCCACCATCGGGCGGGCGGTCAACCTCGTCATCCTGAACGTGTGCCGGGCTGTCCCCGGCGTCTGCGACCTCGACTGCCTCGCCTCGCAAGCGGAATTCACCTACTGCTTCGCCGAGGAGCCCTCCCTGGCCCAGTGGCCGATGATCAACGAGGAGCGCTGCGACGCCCGGACCACGACCGTCTACGTGCTCAAGGCGGAGCCGCAGCACGACATCATCGACTTCCTGAGCCTGAACGGCCATGACCTGCTCGACACCCTGATCGACTGCTGCACGACGCTCGGGACCAACAACGCCTACATCCCGGGGCCGCTGGTGCTGGTCCTGACCCCGGATCACGGGATGATGCTGAAAAATTCGGGGTATACCAAGGACGCCATCCGCGAGCAGGTCCACCTGAGGGCGACCCACGACGTACCCATGGTGCGCAACCGCGGGCTGGTCCCGGTGCGCCCCCCGGAATTCGCCCATCGCCACCCGATGCCGGTGACCCGGTCACCCCGGGACATCGAGGTGGTCGTCGCCGGAGGGCGCGGGGGGCATTCGGGCGTCATCCTGCCCTGGGCGTTGCACAGCGAGGGGATCGTCCTGCCGGTGACCCTGCCCGACGGCACCCCGGCGCACAGCATCGACCAATTCAGGAAGTGAAAACCGCGACGGGCGGAACGGAGAGAGCGTGCATGGAAATATACGGTGAATACGATGTCGTCATAGCCGGCGGGGGGACCTCGGGGGTCGCCGCCGCCATCGCCTCCGCGCGCACCGGCGCGCGTACCCTCCTCGTCGAGCGGCTCGGCACCCTCGGGGGGCAGATGAACGTGTCCGGGCCGCCGGGGTTCGCCTACGCCTACATGTTCAACCCGCGCCGGGAACAGATCATCGCCGGGATCCTCGAGGAAACGCACCGGCGGCTGCTCGAGGCGGGGCACGCCCTTCCCCATACCACCCCCGATTTCCGCGTCGGCTACAGCTTCTCCCTGGTGGACCCCGATTACTGGGGCCTCCTCGTCTTCCAGATGATGCAGGAGAACGACGTCGAACTACTGCTCCATTCCCTGGTCGTGGACGCGGTCATGGAAGGGGACGCGATCCGCGGGGTGATCGTGGAAAACCCCTCCGGCCGGCAGATCGTGCTCGGCAAGATCGTCATCGACTGCACCGGGGAGGGGGAACTCGCCGCGCGCGCGGGCGCGCCCTATGAACAGGCTCCAAAGGAGGACCTGGAGCCGCACACGGTCTCCTTCACCGTCGACGGGGTCGACTGGGACAAGGTCCTCGCCTACGTCAAGGAGAACGCGGCCTACGAGTTCAATGCCATGACCCATCCCTACCTCGGCTGGAGCGAAGAGGAGATCATCGAGAGGATCCGGCGGGTCGAGGATGTGCGGGAGATCTCCAACTTCATGGGTTATTACACCCTGCGGGACCGCGCGGTGGCCGCCGGGGAGTACCACCCCTACAGCGGCGTCGGCTTCTTCATCCTGCCCCGCGACCACGGGGTTCTGCAGGCGCACTTCCAGCACTCGTCGCAGGTGGGGAACGCCGACCCCACCGACGTCCGCGACCTGACCCGGTGCGAAATCGAGTGCCGGGCGCAGATCCGGATGGCCCTGGGCTTCATCCGGCGCTACATGCCGGGGTTCGAGAACTCCTACCTGACGCGCGTCTGCCCGGAGCTGAGGATCCGGGAGAGCCGGCGCATAGTGGGGGACTACGTCCTGTGCAAGCAGGACGTGGCCGAGGCGCGCAAATTTCCCGACGTGATCGGCAAGAGTTCCTTCGCCAGCGGGGCCAAGCATGTAGCCACGGCCGACACCATCTCCTACGAGGGGATCGTCTACCCGAAGGACGGCGGTTCCTACGACATTCCCTACCGCTGCCTGGTCCCCCGGAAAGTTGAAAACCTGCTGGTGGCCGGAAAGGCGATCTCAACCGACCGGGCCTCCTATGCGCGCTTTCTGCAGCTGACCATGGTCACGGGCCAGGCCGCCGGCGTCGCCGCCGCCCTCTCGGCCCGGGAAGGGATCACTCCCAGGCAGCTCGAGGCCGATGTCACGGAACTCCAGCGGGTCCTCCAGCAGCAGGGAGCGATCCTGTTCGGAACCCATTAGCGAGGTTGCCATGGACTACAGGCCCTGGACCTGGAAGGTGCCCGAAAATTACCGGGAAACGCAGCCGTCCATCCGCCGCCAGGACGCCTGGGAGAAGGTGAGCGGGAGCGCGGTCTACACCCGCGACATTACGCTGCCGGGAATGCTGTACGCCAAGATCCTGACCTCTCCTTACGCCCACGCGCGGATCACGCGCATCGACAGCACGCGCGCCGAGGCGCTGCCGGGCGTCCGGGACGTGCTCCGGTTCACCGACCCGGACATCGCCCATGACAGCGCCACCGGGGCCTGGTACGAGATTTCGGGGAACTACGATATCCTGACCCTCCCCGGCACGGCCGACTTCTTCCAGCACCCCATGGGGGTCGCGATCACGGCCGACAGCGAGGAGGTCTGCGACCGCGCCCTGCGCCTCCTCGACATCGAATGGGAGGAGATCCCCTTCATCCTGGACATGGAGGAGTCGATCCGTCCGGACGCGCCCAAGATCATGGCCGACGTCCGGCGCACCAACGCCCATGCCCGCGAACCCAATACCATCCTGACGGAGAGTTTCACCCTCGGCGATCCGGACGGGGGATTCGCCGCGGCCGACCGGGTCCTCCGGTACAAGATCACCCGCGAGATGAACGCGCCGGTCGCAGCCGAACCCGCCGTCTGCATCGCCCAGTGGCGCGGGGATTTTCTCGACCTCTGGGTCCACCACCACGACATCCCGCACTGGTTCCTCGTCAACCCTACAGAGGCCCGGGAGCAAACGGTCCCCCCCCTCGCCGAGTGGTCCAAAATCACAGCCACCCTTCCCTACCAGGGGTGCATGTTCGGCGGCTTCGCCTGGCTCGCCTACTCCGCCTGCTTCACCCGGCTGGCCGTCATCCTCGCCCGCCGGGCGGGCGGACGGCCCATCAAGCTCCTGTACGACGAGAGCGCCCATTACTGCCTGGGGGACGACGGCGGCACCTACAGCTGCACGGTAGGCGCGAAAAAGGACGGCACCATCACTTCCGCCGCCTGGCACGTCGTCGGCCCGCGCAACGCCCTGGCCGAGAAGACCTACGAGGGGACGGCGATCCCCAACTTGCGCGCCACCTGCGAGTGGGGGCTCGTCAACCGGGGGCACCAGATGTGCTTCCGCCATGGGGCCAACAGCTGCGTCCCCCATGGCGTCATGTTCGACCGGGTGGCCGCGGAGTTCGGGCTCGACCCCACCGAGGTGGCGCTCCGCAACGACGGCTGCCGGGGGCACGACTGGGACTGGGTCACGCGCTACCAGAGGGAGAACGGCTTCCCCGAACGCTGGAGCCTGCGCGAGGTGATCGAGAAGGGGAAGGCGGCCATCGACTGGGACCGGAAATGGCACCCGCCGGGAACGCGAAAACTCCCGGACGGGAAAATGCACGGGATGGGCTTCATGCAAGTGCTCGAATGGACCTGGCAGGCTCCGGCGAGCGCGATGTCCTGGGCCTGCCTGATGCTGCGCAACGGCATCGTGGCCATCGTGGGGGTCCGCAGCGACATCGGCTCCGACACCGAATCGGGCGCCCGGCACATCGTCGCCTCGGAACTGGGGCTGAAATACGAGGACACCGTAATCCAGGAGCGCCGCTCGGACAACTCGAGCTTCTACATGTGGCAGCCCGGCGGTTCCTTTTCCACCGCCTATATCAACACCCAGCTGGTCATGGCCGCCCGCGAGCTGAAGCGGAAGATCCTCGAGTACGCCGTAAGCCCCACTCCCGCCTACAACTCGAGCCACTTCTTCAAGACCGCCGGCCCCCCGGCTTTCCCCGGCCTGCGCCCGGAAGAACTCGACATCCGCGACAGCTTCGTTTTTGAAAGGGCCCGCCCGGAAAACAGGAAGACGCTGCGGGAGGTGGCCGACATCTTCTGGGACGCCGACCCGGCCCTGGCTCATCCCGTAGTCGGAACCGTCTCCGGCCTGACCATGGACGGCAATCCCGATCCGACGATGTACGTCATGGGGCGCCAGGCCCATTTCATCGAGGCCGCGGTCGACACCGAAACGGGGATGGTCGACATCATGCGCATCGTCTGCGTCAACGACGTAGGGCACCTGTTCAACCCGCGCGGAGCCCAAGCCCAGCAGTACGGCGGGGCCCTGATGGGGCTCGGCCGGAGCGCCACGGAGGAGCAGGTCTGGTGTCCACGCACCGGGGTGGGTCTGAATTTCGACCTGGCCCAGTACCACATCGGGACGATGAACGACTACCCGCCGGCCGAGTGCCTCGTCGTCGAGAGCCACCTGGGGTACGCCGCCTTCGGCGCCTTCGGCATAGGGGAGAACGTGGGGGCGGCCATGTCGGGCATCACCGCCTCGGCCATCTACAACGCGACCGGGAAATGGGTCTCGGACTACCCGACCACCCCCGACCGGGTGCTGCGGGCGCTCGGCAGGATCTGACAGCCGGCGTCAGCGCCCGCCGCGGAAGCCCGGGAAGGGGGAGAGCGCCCGGTCGAGCACCCCGAGGGAGTAGGTGATCGCCACGCCGTAGTTGGTGATCGGGACCCCGGCTTCGCGGCAGCGCAGGATGCGCGAGAGCACCTCCCGGCGGTTGAGCATGCAGGAACCGCAGTGGATGACCAGTTGGTAGGCGCCGATCTCCTCGGGGAAATCGTGCCCCTGCAGGTGGACGAATTCCAGGTCGGCCCCCGTGTACTGACGGATCCAGCGCGGGATCTTGACCCTGCCGATGTCCTCGCCGATGGGGTGGTGGGCGCACGATTCCAGGACCAGGACCCGGTCCCCCGCCCGCAATCGGTCGACCGCCTTTACCCCGCGCACGAACTCCGCCAGGTCCCCCTTGAGCCGGGCGAAGAGGATGGAAAAGGAGGTCAACGGGACCCCGTCGGGCACGTCCCCGGCCACCCGCAGGAAGACCTGGGAATCGGTCACGACCAACGCCGGGGACTCACGGAGCCGGCCGAGCGCGGTGCGCAGCTCCCGCTCCTTGACCACCAGGCAGCAGGAGTCGTGGTCCAGAACGTCACGGATCGACTGCACCTGGGGGAGGATGAGCCGGCCGCGCGGAGCTTCCAGGTCGATGGGGACCACGAGCACGACCATGGACCCCGGCGCGATCAGGTCCCCCAGGATCGGCGGAGCCTCCAGGAACTCTTCAGGGGCCGACCGGACCAGGGCTTCGCGCAACCCGCCGATTCCGCGCCCGAGGCCGGCGGCCGTGACCACCACCGGGATCTTCCTCTTTTCGAGGTCCCGCAGGGTTGCGGGAGCGGGAGCGCCCAGGTCGGACTTGTTGAACACGACGATGACGGGGATCTTCCGCCGCTCGAGTTCCCCGAGGACCCCCTCCTCGAACGAGCCCCAGTCCGCCCCCGCCGCCACGAGGATCCCCAGGTCGGTCCGCTCGAACACCTGCCGCGTGCGCCCCGCACGTACCTCCCCGAGCGCGCCCTCATCGTCGATCCCCGCGGTGTCGATGAACAGGACCGGGCCGAGCGGCGGCAGTTCCATCGGCTTTTCCACCGGGTCGGTCGTGGTTCCGGGAACGTCGGAAACGATCGACACCTCCTGGCGCGTGAGCGCGTTCAGGAGCGAGGACTTCCCCACGTTGCGGCGGCCGAACAGGCCGATGTGCACTCGCATCCCCTTGGGCGTAGCTTTCATTCCTTTTCCTCCGGCGGAGGGCACCCCGCCCGCATGATACAGTCGGGGGTGCGCTCGGCGCCTCGAACTCCACGCGGAAGATCTGCTCCCGGGGCTCGCAGCTTCAGAAAATGAGGTCCCTCTCCCCGGCAGCCCGTATGCGCGCAAGGCGATTCTCGATCTCGTCCCGGTCGGCCGCCGGTCCAAGACGCTCGAGCTCGGCGCGGATGAGGGCTTCCCCGGCGGCGCGGGTCCCGGGCGAGGCATAATCGGCCAGGTACTCCTGGAGCGTCATCAGGGCGTTGGGGGTGCAGTAGCGCTTGATGAACCCCGGGACGGCAAACTCCATGAAGTGTTCGCCCGTCCGGCCGAGCCGGTAGCAGGCGGTGCAGAAGCTGGGGAGGTAACCGTCCTCGATCAGCTCGCGCATCACCGCGTCGAGGCTGCGGGTGTCCCCCAGTTCGAACTGTTCCCGGTCCCTGACCTGGCGGGCGTCCCGGTAGGTGTAGCCGCCGATCTCGATACGGCTGCCGGCGTCGATCTGGGAGACGCCGAGAGCCAGGAGCTCGCGCCGGAGCCTGGCCGGCTCCCGCGCGGTCAGGATCAGCCCGGTATAGGGGACCGCCAACCGGAGGGTGGCGATCACCCGGCGGAAATCGTCGTCCGCGATCGACCCCATTCCGGCCGGCTCCACGCCGCTGGCGGGCCGCAGTCGCGGGAAACTGATGGTGTGGGGGCCGACGCCGTACCGCCCGCGCAGGTACACGGCGTGCGCCACGAGCCCCAGGACCTCGAAGCGCCAGTCGTGCAGGCCGAACAGGACGCCGATGCCGACATCGTCGCACCCGGCCTCCAGCGCCCGGCTCAGGCCGTCGAGGCGGTAGGCGTAGTCCCCCTTCCGGCTGCCGCGGGCGTGTACGCGACGGTAGGTGCCGTGGTGATAGGTCTCCTGGAAGATCTGGTAGGTGCCGATCCCCGCGGCCTTGATGGTGCGGTAGCCCTCCACGTCCATCGGGGCCGCGTTGATGTTGACCCTGCGGATCTCCCCGCGCCCCTTCCTCACCCCGTAGACCGTGCGCACCTGCTCGGCGATGAATTCCGCATCGTATTTCGGGTGCTCTCCGAAGACCAGGATGAGGCGCTTGTGTCCCGCGTCTTCCAACCGTTCCACCTGATCGCGCAGCTCGTCGGGAGTGAGGGTGCGGCGCACCGCCAGCGGGTTGCTGCGCCGGAAGCCGCAGTAGACGCAGTCGTTAACGCAGTCGTTGCCGACGTAGAGCGGGGCGAAGAGCACGATGCGGTTGCCGTAGACAGTTTCCTTCAGGGTCCGGGCGGCGCCGAAAATCATCTCGAGCAACCCGGGGTCCTCCGTCCGCAGGAGCGCGGCCGTCTCTTCGACCGTGAGCGGCTCCTTTTCAAGGCTCTTGGCGATGACGTCCTGGACCGTTTCCCGATCGGGCGCGGGCCCCTCGAGCAGCGAGGAAAGGTAGGCGTCGTCGATGAAATCGACCGCGCCCGGGCTGGTTTTCAATGCAGGCAATCCAGACATGCAAAACCCCGTTATCGGGAAGCATTCGCGGAACCCGGGCGCAGCACCACGCTGAAGGTGCTGCCGACGTCGGGGCGGCTCTCCACGGAAATGTCACCATCGTACAGCGTGACAATTTTTTTGAGCGTCGACAAACCGAGCCCGCTTCCCGAGATGTGCCGGGTCTTGTCGTTCTTGATGCGAGAGAAATCGCGGAACAGCCGCTGACATTCTTCGGGGGTCATGCCGATGCCCGAATCTTCCACGTCGAGGCGGATCTCGTCTTCCACCTCCTGGACCCGAACGCCGACCCGGCCCCCGTCCCGGTTGTATTTCACGGCGTTGGATACGAGGTTGTTGAAGATCATCTCGATCTCGGCCCGGTCGGCCTCTATCCCGGCTCCCTCCGGCAGGTCCAGGTCGATCGTGATGCCGCGCCGCGCGGCTTCGGCCTTCACGTTTTCCACCGCCTGGCGGGCGATCTCGCCCAGGTCCACCGTCGCGATCACCCGCTGGCGCTGCCCGGATTCAATGGAGGTCATGTCGAGCAGGTCCGATATGAGCTTACGCATCCCCTCGATGCGCACGAGGCAACGGTCCACGATGTGGTCATAATCCGCGAGCGTTTCACCGACCGCGCGCTCGCGCATCATCTGCAGGTAACCCTCGATGGCGGAGATGGGCGCCTTCATCTCGTGCGCCAGGACGCTGACGAACTGGAACCGGACCTGGCGCTTTTCCTCCGCCAGGCGCCGCGCCTGGCGCTGCAGGATCAGGTGCCGCGCCGCCTTCCGGACCGCGCCCCGGAGTTCTTCCGGCGTAAAGGGTTTGGCGAGAAAATCATAGGCCCCCCGCCGCGTGGCGGTCACCGCCGTGTCGAGCGATGCGTACGCGGTGATCATGATGACCAGCAGGTCCAGGGGCTGTTTCATGAGCCGGTCCAGGATGTCGAGTCCCGTCGTATCCGGCAGCTTGTAGTCGAGGATCACGATGTCGGGCTGCTCCTCGGCCATCCTCTCGTCGAATTCCCTGCCGTCGGCCGCCGTGCGGATGTTGAAACTGACGTCGCCGTTGATGTCGTGCAGGTGCAGGTGCATTTTGCGCAGGGCGCGCTCCGCCCCCCGGCGCATCCCGTATTCGTCGTCCACGATGAGAATATTGAGGAGATCCACTACCGGCGCCTTTCCGCTACTGGACTTCTTTCAGGAGACGGTCCACCTCATCGGCCAGGATGCGGGGATTGACCGGCTTGTTCAGGAACGTGCTCACCGGCAGCCAGGTCTCGTCGGGCGTAAAACCGAACTGCAGGTCCATCTCCTTGCTGATGCCCGTCAGCATGACCAGCGGCATCTTGGGATAGCTCGCGTGGAGCTCGCGCGCGAGCTCGAAACCCGCGGTCTTGTCCTCCATCATGACGTCCAGCACCGCCAGGTCCGGGACCTCGGCCGCCACCGCCCGCCTCGCTTCGGCCGCCGAGAAGGAGACCGTGACCCTGTGCCCGCGCTGGGCGAGAACCGTCCGATTCATCTCGATAATGTCCTGGTCGTCGTCGACCAACAGAATGTGAGCCATTGCAGCCTCCTTTTCAGAAACACGCCCGGCCTACTCGTCCCGCGACCTCCGCGGAAGCCTGACCGTGAATTGAGTTCCCGTCGGTCCCGCTGACGGATCGCTGTTGGACACCATGGTAATGTCCCCCCTGTGCATCTTAACAATTCCGTAGGTTACGGCAAGTCCCAGGCCGGTCCCCTTCCCGATCTGCTTGGTGGTGAAGAAGGGCTCGAAGATCTTGGCCTGGTTGTCCTTGGGCACGCCGATGCCGGTGTCGGCGACCGCGAAGCGGACCGCGTCGGCGTCCCCTTCGGCCGTCACCAGGACGCTCCCCCCGTCCGGCATCGCTTCGCAGGCGTTGCCGAACAGGTTGGTGAGGACCTGGTTGATCTGGTCGGGATCCAGGTCGACCACCGGGTCCTCGATCCGGAGCTCCACCCGCGCTTCGATGTTGGCGGGAAAGGGGTAGGCCTTGACCGCGTGCCGCAGCAGTTCACCCAAATCGACGGTCCGCAGCACGGCCTTGTTCTGGCGGGCGAAGTGGAGCAGCCGGACCACGATCTTCTTGCAGCGGTCCGCCTGCTCGGCGATCATGTCCAGGTCTTCCTTCCACTCCGGGTGTTCCCCTGCCTCCTCGAGCAGCATGTGGGCGTGCATCAGGACGATCCCGAGCGGGTTGTTGACCTCGTGGGCCACCCCGGCGGCCAGCTGCCCCATGCTGGCGAGCCTTTCGGAGTGCATCAGCGCCTCCTGCGTGCTGATGAGCTGCTCGTGGGACTCCTCCAGCTGCTGGTTGATGTCCCGGAGCTTCTCGATCGTGTACGGAAGGCACATCTCCGTTTCGGCCAGGTGGCGGTGGATGGCGATGGCGTGTTCCACGCAGGTGTCGTAGCCGCAGGCGCCGCAGTTCAGTTCATCCTCGGACCGCAGCTTCCCCATGCGCGCGAGGATGGCCGTCACCTCCTCCCGCGAGGGCTGGGAGATGCGCTGGTCGTAGGGGCTGAATTTCCGCCTTAAATCGACATCGCGGAAGCGCTCCATGTCGGCCTCCCAGCGCTTCCGCCGCTCCTCATCCCGGCAGCGGTCCCTGACGTACCGGCCCACCAGGCTCCGGCGCCAGAAGAGGCTCGTATCCACCGTCATGCCGGCCCCCATGATGCAGCCGTTGCAGCAGAGGACCTCGAGCAGGCGCACGTCCAGGCTGCTCGATTCCGCCGCCTGGATCGCCTCGACGAAATTGGTCCGCCCGTCCGTGGCCAAGATCTCCCCCTGCATCAGGTCTTCCCTGATGTCGGCCGCCTGCAGCAGCCCCCGGCTGATGGGGAAAAGCCCCCCGGAGCCGCTCCAGGGCGGGTCGAAATCCCCGCCCGTCACGGTGTCCGGCGCGATCCCGGCGCCGGAGAACATCTGGCGCAACTCGGCGAACGTCAGCACCGCCGCGACCTCGCCGTCGAGCTCCTTGCTGGCCGCCTCCCCCTTCTTGGCGATGCAGGGACCGATAAAAACCACGGGGACCCCGGGCCCGTACAGCCGCTTCAGCACGCGGGCGGCGGCCACCATCGGGGAGACGATGGGGGCCAAGCGGGGAACCAGGTCCGGGTAGTACCTCTCGACGTAGCCCACCAAGGCAGGGCAGGTGGAAGCAATGTAGTGGCTGTAGGGGGGGTGTTCCAGGAGCTCCCGGTAACCCCGGGCCACCAGGTCGGCGGCAAAGCCGACCTCGTGCACGTAGCGGAAACCCAGGGCCCGGATCATCCCGACGACGGCCTCGGGGGGACACTCCTCGAACTCGGCGGCGAAACTCGGGGCGACGATGGCGGCAACGGCGGCGTGGCGTCCGAAAAGGGCCTCCACGTCATGGGTCCCGTCGAGCACCTGCTTGGCACCCTGGCTGCACACGCTGGCGCAGTTTCCGCACCCGATGCACCGTTCGGGGATCACGCGGGCCTGGCCCTCGGAAATGCCTATGGCCTTGGCGGGGCATTCGCGCACGCACGTGTAGCATACGCGGCAGCGCTCCTTGATCGTTTGTACGAAACATGCCGCCTGCATGATGGCTCCGTCCGGCTCCGACCGGCCCGCCCGGAGGCGGATCCGCCTTGGTTTAGGCGTGCCCGCCGCCCGCGTCGGCGGCTTCCTGCAGCAACCGGTGCACCTCGTTCCTCAACTGCTCCGGGCGCACCGGCTTGTCCATGATCCGGTTCGCCTTGATCCAAGACTGGGCCTCCGGGTAGAGCGCGGAAAACGACAGCCCCGTCTCCCCCGCGACCGCAGTCAGGAGAAGGATGGGGATGTCCGGGTACAGCCTGCGGATCTGGTGGCCGAGCACGAAGCCCGAATCCTTCTCCTCCATCATCAGATCGAGGATGGCCAGGTCCGGCTTGAATTCGAGCAGCTTTTCCTCCGCCTCCGCGCGTCCCTCCACGCTCACGACTTCGTATCCAGCAGTCGTCAGGATCACCGTCATTTGTTCGAGGAGATCGAAATCGTCGTCCACGATCAGTATCTTCTTTTTCACTCTGTTCCTCTCCCTTGCCCGTTGTCCCTCTTGTCCCGGTCCCGCATCCGCCGCGGAGGCTCCACGCGGAAACTCTATAATATATCCCTGGCGTTGTAATGTGTATGGAGCAGTTGGTGACTTTTCTTCCCGAGCGGCTTGCCCAGGTACTCCTCGTAGAGCCGGGCGACCTGCGTGTTCTTGTGGCTGACCCTCAGGCTCTCCACCTGGTCGATCCGGTACAGCGCCTGCATCCGCGCGCGCGCCGCGTCGGGATCCGACCCGATCGGCTGGCCGCCGCCGTTGATGCACCCGCCGGGGCAGGTCATGAATTCGATGAAGTGCAGGTCCTTCCTTCCCGCCCGGATCTCCTCCAGGAGCTTGCGCGCGTTCCCCAGCCCGCTGACGACGGCGGCGCCGACCTCCAGGTCGCCGATTTTGGCCCGGATCTCCTTGGCCCCCTTCATGCCGCGCAGCGGCTGCATGTCCAGCCGGTCCAGTTCCTTGCCCGTAAGGAGGAAGTGGGCGGTGCGCACGGCCGCTTCCATTACACCGCCGCTGGCGCCGAAGATCTTGCCCGCCGTCGAGCGCTCGCCGAAGGGGGTGTCGGCCTCCTCCGGAGTCATCGCCAGCAGGTCGACCCCGAACATCCGCAGCAGCTGCGCCGCTTCCCGGGTGGTCAGCACATAGTCGACGTCGGGAACGTGGTTGGGCGCCATCTCGGGCCGGTCGCACTCGAACTTCTTGGCCGTGCAGGGCATGATGGAGACACTCACGATCCGCGCGGGATCGATCTTCTCCCGTTCGGCGAAATAGCTCTTGATAACGGCCCCCATCATCTGCTGCGGGCTCTTGCACGAGGAGAGGTTCGGGATCAGGTCGGGATAGAACTGCTCCACGAACTTGATCCAGCCCGGCGAGCAGCTCGTGAACATCGGGAGCACTCCACCTCCGGAGATGCGTGCCGCCAGTTCCGAGGCTTCCTCCATGATGGTCAGGTCGGCCGTGAACGACGTGTCGAACACCCGGTCGAAGCCCACCCGGCGCAGTGCGGCCACCATCTTGCCGTCGACGTCCTGCCCCGGCTCGACTCCGAATTCCTCGCCCAGGCTCACACTGACGCTCGGGGCGTGCTGCACCACCACCATCCGGTTCGGATCGGTCAGGGCGGCGACCACGTCATTGATGCTGGAGTGTTCCGAGAGGGCGCCCGTTGGGCAGGCCACGATGCACTGTCCGCAGTTGACACAGGTGGAGACGTTGAGACCCTGGTCGAACGCCGTCCCGATGTAGGAGCGGCACCCCCTGCCGACGAACTCGATCGCGCCGATCCCCTGCACCTCCTCGCAGACGCGCACGCAGCGCCCGCACAAGATGCACTTTTCCGGGTCCCTCACGATGGGGCCCGAAACATCCTTCTCCATTTGGTTCTTCTTTCCACGGAACGACCGCTGCCGGACGCCCATGGTCTGCGCCAACTGCTGCAGGTCACACTTGCCGCTCCGGACGCAATAGAGGCAGTCGTCCGGGTGGTTGCCGAGCAGCAGTTCCACGATCGTCTTGCGCGCCTCGAGCACCTTCGGGGAGCGGGTCTGGATCTTCATCCCCTGGGCCACGGGGTAGGAGCAGGAGGGGATCAGCCCGGCCGCCCCTTCCATTTCCACCACGCACATCCGGCAGGAGCCGCTGGGAAGCAGGCCCTCCATGTAGCACAGGGTCGGGACCTGGATCCCTTCCCGTTTCAGGGCGGCGAGAATGGTCTCCCCTTCCCTGGCCTCGATATCCCTGCCGTCCACTTGCATTTCGATCATCGGTTCACCTCGGTCCATGCATCCAGTCAGTTTTGTGAGTCCCGTCCGTCAGTGCGGTTGGGTGAATTCCAAATCGCAGCGGGCGCAACGATGCGCCTCGGCCATGGCCTGCTGCTCGGTCGGGCAGAGCTCCACTTCCGCGAAACAGCCCTTCCTGCGGGCCACAGGGAGGAGCGACAGCTCCAGCCGCGGCAGATCCGTCCCCTCCTCGTCCACATCCCCCACCGGCGGGACGTACACCGTGGGGAGCTTGACCTTCGGCACGACCTTCATCAGCTTTCCGGTCACGTAGCGGTCGATCATCAGGGCCGCCTTGCGCCCCGAGGCGATCGACTCGATCACCGTGCTGGGGCCGGTGACGGCATCCCCCCCGGCGAACACCCCCTCCCGGCTGGTAGCCGAGGTCTCGGGGTGCACCTCGACGGTGCCCCAGGAACTGAGTCCCAGCCCCTCGAGCGCCGCCGCTTCCGGCTCTTCGCTGATCGCCACGATCAGGGTGTCGAGTTCAACGGCGAATTCAGAGCCCTCGATGGGCACCGGCTTCCGTCGCCCCGATGCATCCGGGGCCCCCAGCTCGTTGCGGAGGAACCGGAGACCGGACAGCCTCCCATCCTTGCGCTCGACGGCCACGGGGGTCACCAGCGTCTCCAGCACGATCCCCTCCTCCAAGCCCGCGGAGATCTCCTCGGCGTAGGCCGGCATGCTTTCCCGCGTGCGGCGGTAGAACACCGTCACGCTCTCCACCCCGGGCTGCCGCAGAGCCACCCGGGCGGCATCCATCGCGGAGTTGCCCCCACCGATGACACCGACGCGTCCCCGGGCCAACGAGGTCCCCTCGAGGTTGTATGCCTTGAGGAACTTGATCCCCGGCACGATCCCGGCCGCATCTTCCCCCTCCAGGCCCAGTTTTTTGCTGGCATGCGCACCCGTGGCCACGAACACCGCCCGGTACCCTTCCTCGCGGAGCCCGTCCAGCGTGAAATCGCGTCCCAGGGCCTGCCCGTAGCGCATCTCGATATTGGGGTTGAGCAACGCGGCGATCTCGCGCTTGAGGACGGCGCTCGGCAACCGGTATTCGGGGATCGCCGCCATCAGCATGCCTCCCGCCTGCGTTTCCCTTTCAAACACCGTTACCCGGTGGCCCATCCGCGAGAGCTCACTGGCCGCCGCCATCCCTGCAGGGCCGGCGCCGACAACGGCGATGCGGGCTGCATTCGCGCGCGGCATGATCACGACCGTCCCCTCCTCGGGGGAAACGGTATCGACCACGTAGCGCTTCAGGTTGCGGATGGCGATCGGTTCGCCCCCCGTGGCCCCGGCGCGGCAGACCGATTCGCAGGGGTGGTGGCACACCCGCGCGCAGGCCGACGGGAAGGGGTTCGTCGCGCGGATGACCCGGTAGGCTTCCGTGTATTCGCCGCGGGCGATATGCGCGATATAGCGCCAGACCTCGGTCCCGACGGGGCACCCGTTCTGGCAGGGGGCGCCGACCAGCTCCTTGCACGCGCCCGCCGGGCAGCGGCGCTCGAACATGTGGGCCTCGTACTCGTCGCGGAACCACTCGAGCGTAGACAGCACCGGGTTGGGCGCGCTCTGACCCAGTCCGCACAGGCTGGTCGCCTTGATGGTTTCAGCCAGCCGCTTCAGCTGCATGATGCCCTGCACCCTCAGGAGCGGGTCGAGATCGATTTCCTTGTGCCTCGGGCGCGTCACCGCCTCCAGGATCTCCAGCATCCGCCGCGTCCCTTCGCGGCAGGGGATGCATTTGCCGCAGCTCTCGGACTGGATGAATTCCATGAAGTACTTGGCGAAATCGACCATGCAGGTGGATTCGTCGACGACGACCAGCCCGCCCGACCCCATGATGGTGCCGAAGGCCTTCAGTTCCTCGTAATCGGTGCGCAGGTCGAGATGGGCCTCGGGCACGCATCCCCCCGAGGGGCCGCCGATCTGCACCGCCTTGCACCGCTTCTGGTTCGGGATGCCGCCGCCGATGGTGTAGACCACTTCGCGCAGCGTCGTACCCATGGGCACTTCGACCAGGCCCGTCCGCTGCACCATCCCGGAGAGGGCGAACACCTTGGTCCCCTTGCTCTTCTCGGTTCCCATCCCCGCGTACCAGTCCGCCCCCCGGTCCAGGATGACGGGAAGGTTGGTGAGGGTCTCGACGTTGTTGATCACGGTGGGCTTCCCGAACAGCCCCTGCACGGCGGGGAACGGCGGCCGGGGGCGCGGCATCCCGCGCATCCCCTCGATGGAGTGGATCAGGGCGGTTTCCTCGCCGCAAACGAACGCACCCGCCCCCATCTTGAGTCGGATCGAGAGATCGACGCCGCTGTCGAGGATGTTGTTACCGATCAGGCCGTAGTTTTCCGCCTGCACGAACGCCTCGTTGAGGCGCTGGATCGCCAGCGGGTATTCGGCGCGGATGTAGATGTAAGCCCGGGTCGCCCCGATGGCGTAGGCCGCGATCAGCATCCCTTCCAGGAGCCGGTGCGGGTCGCTTTCGCACACCGCGCGGTCCATGAAGGCGCCCGGATCCCCTTCGTCGGCGTTGCAGATCAGGTACTTCTGGTCCGCGGCCGTGTTGCGGGCGAACTTCCACTTCATCCCGGTCAGGAATCCGCCCCCCCCGCGGCCCCGGAGCCCGCTCTTGAGCACCTGGTCGATCACTTCCTCCGGGGTCATGCTGCGCAGGATACGCGCAATCGCGCCGTACCCCCCGTGGGCTATATACTCGTTGATGTTGCCGGGGTCGATGATGCCGCTCCCCGGGAGCACCACGCGCACCTGCCCCGCAAGAAACGGGTGATCCTCGAGGAAGCGCACCCCGTCCCAGGGCATGGCGCCGCGGGTGCGGTACTGGCCGAGCGCCAGTTCCCCGGGCACCCGCCCATCGAAGAGAACCGCTTCGAGCAGCGCGTCGACCTTGTCCGCGGTGACGGGGCCGAAGCTGACCCGGCATTTCCCAGGCACCTGGATATCGACGATGGGCTCGTCGGAGCACATCCCGTTGCACCCGACCTCGACGACCTCGCCCGGGGCATCACGCTTGAGGAGGAATTCCCTGACCGCCGCGATGGTCTTGTCCGCCCCCGCGCCCAAGCCGCAGGTCCCCGCCCCGATGGTGATCACCGGATGCGCGATCCGCTCGCGCCGCAGGGTGGCCAGCAGTTCCCCCAGCGCCTCGGGACCCCGGGCGCGCGCGCCGGCGAACGGTTCCGCCTTGAGGTCGCCGAGCAGGCTTTCGGAGATTTCACGGAAGCCGACCCAGCATTTTCCCGCCGGCTCCAACGTCCTGTCGATGGAATTAACACTCATTTTTGGACTCCGTTTCTCTGCATTCCTGGATGATCTTGACCAGCTTCTGCGGGGTGACCTTGGCATGGAACTCGCCGTTGAGGCTCATGACCGGGGAGAGTCCGCAGGCTCCCATGCAGGCCACCGTTTCCAGGCTGAACACGCGGTCGCGCGAGGTCTCCCCCGCCTTGAGCTTCAGCATCTTTTCGGCCATTTCCATCACCCGGTTGGATCCCTTGACGTGGCACGCGGTGCCGCGGCACACGGTGAAGTGGTGCTTGCCGCGGGGCTGGAAGCGGAACTGGTTGTAGAAAGTCGCCACCCCGTAGATCTTGGTGGCCGGCAGGTCCAGGTGTTTGCTGATCCGGGCTACCGCGTCGCGCGAAAGGTAGCCCATGCTTTCCTGGACCTCCTGGAGGATGGGGATGAGGGCGTCCCTGCCCGCCCGCGGGAATTTTTTCAGAACCGATTCCACGTCGTTCATGAATTGCTCTCCTTGTTTGCTGATGGCGCTTTGGCAGGCGACGCCGCGTGCTCCTTTTTCAGAGACCGGCGCGCAAAAAAAGCCACTCTGTCCATAGACATGGCCAGATCGATATTCTCCACGTAGACTCCTGCGGGCACCCGCAACGGGGTACGGGCGAAGTTCAGGATGCCCCGGATACCCGCATCGACGAACGTATCGGCCACATACTGTGCCTCACCGTCGGGCACCGCGATGATCCCTACGCTGACCCCCTCCTGCCGGATCACTTCCCCGGCCCGGTCGATCGAATGGCACCGGCATCCGTAGATCAGCCGGTCGAATTTTTCCGGATTGGCTTCGAAACTGGACACGATCCGGAGGTTCGGCCGGCGACCGGTGAAAAACTTCAGCAAGGCCAGGCCGATGTTCCCTACCCCCGCGATGGCCACCCGCTGTTCACTCGCCGGGAATACGTAGCTCTCGATGCACTCGATCAGCCCCCGCACCTCGTATCCCCGCGCCGGGGTGCCGCTGTAGCCCAGGACCATGATGTCGCGCCGTACCTGGGCCGCCGTAACCCGTGCTTTAGCCGCAAGCAGGTGGGAATACGCGTGCGTCTGCCCTTTGGCTTCAAGGTCTCTAAGCACTCTCCAGTAATGAGTTAGACGCCCTATGGTCCGATATGATGCACGGGCCACCTCGTTCCTCCGTTACCGTCTGCACATTGTGATTACCTTCACGAAGCCTGTCAAGAGGAAAATTGGCCCAAAACACGCTTCCCACAACTGCCCCGGGGCATAGCCCGGTCCCGCCCTCATTCGATGACGAGCCAGCGGAACCAGATCGGGTGATGCTCCTGGTACCACTCGAGCACCTCGCGGATGCGCCGCTGCTTGTCCAGCGGGAGCACCGCTTCGTCGATGCGGGAGAAGCAGACGCGGATGCGTCCGTCCTCGAGGTAGTCGAGAGCCTCCGAGCAGAGCGTCTGGAGCTCGTTCCTAATTCTCCCCGAATCGGAAATCTTCACCGGCCGCGCGCGGAAATCCTCGCCGTAATAGAAGCGGTCGAGGAGCGGGGAAAAAACCAGCCGGCTCTTCTCGAGCGATTCCTCCAGGCGCAGCTGCAGCGTAACACGCACGATCCCCTCCCGGGACAGGGCCGAAGTGGTCACCCGGTACACCCCGGGCCTCACGCATTCGACCCCGTCGGCGCCGCTGTAAGGGTCGGGCAGCATGTGCCCGGCGACGGCCAGGAGGTTCCACTCCTTGAGCGGGAAGAAGTCGTCGATGGCCACGGCCGAGTTCCGCAGGGGCATATGGGCCGCGCGCGCCCACTTCATGTCCTCGAGGTAGGAGGCGACCAGGCTGTCCCCGGGCTCCAGGCCCAGGACCGCGGCCAGGCGCGAACGGCAGTCCTCGGCCGCGGGGTCGATCCCCATGACTTCGCGCTCCCGTTCCCAGCCGACCTTGAACCGGGAGGTGAAAACCGACATGGAGGTCCGAATGCCGAGGACCGGGTCAAGGCTCGCGGCCTGGACCGCCTCCGCGGTGCCCGCGTACCCGTCGAGGATGAAAAGATGGGGCCGTCCCTCGGCATCCCGCCAGGGACCGATGGAGCGGGCCGGGGCGTAGGTGCCGGAGCTCGTGAAGACCCGCCCGCCGCCGGGCAGCGCCCAGCCGTCCTCCACCAGGTGCGCCCCCAGCGCCCGCCAATCTTCCCAAAGCGAATGCAGCCGCTCTTCCCGGGCCTTGCCCGTCAGGGTCCACACATGGACGTTCGCGCTCTCGATGCCGGGATAGGTTTCCGCGATGGCCTCGTAGACCAGGGCCCGGGGAGTGTGGTAGGAAATCAGCCGGGAGTGGCGCGCCGCCGTGTCGTAGACAGCGCTCGGGAGTGCCAGGGTCCCCATGTACCCCTCGTACGGCCGGGTAATGATCAGGGGCTGGTCGTACAGGTGCAGGACCGTCATCGGCCCCGTGCTCGCCCCTTCGGCGAAGCGCGAGGTGTTCTCCAGGGTATCAATGGCGGCGCCCCAGACCGTCAGCCCGGCCGCGCGCACGTCGTCCCAGAAGCGCCCCCACCCGTAACGACCGTCGTTGAGCAGCCGCTGCACCAACCGGTCGAGTTTCAGGGCCACCATCGGACGGGCATAGACCCGGCCGAACCCGAGCAGGGGGTTGGAACCCTGCTCGGGCGTCTCCCCGGCCTTGGGCATCAGCCCCTCCCCCATGCTGACCAGGAGCGCGTGGTTTTCAGGAAGGCCGCGGGAGAGATACCAAAGGGCCTCGCTGAGCGCGTAGGCGCTGGTCGCGTCCGCGTCCTTCTTGATGCGGTTGACCTCCGCCTTCGTCTTCCCCCTCCCTTCACTGTACCGCCCGAAAAGCTTCGTCCCCAGGGCCGTGACCGCTGCCGCCATGATGAAAGACCGCCGGAGCCCGTCCCCGACAAAGAACTCCTCCCCGCTCG
Organism: Acidobacteriota bacterium; assembly: GCA_012719455.1. Classification (GTDB taxonomy): domain Bacteria; phylum Acidobacteriota; class UBA6911; order UBA6911; family UBA6911; genus UBA6911. Next base: position 73,177 of record JAAYAJ010000002.1, read on the forward strand.
TGGAGCCGGAGCAGGTGCACTCCTCGTCGACATCCTCCAGCCACAGATGGAACCTCCCCAGAATCGGCCGGGTATCGAAGGCCCATTGGGCGATCCGGTCGCGCCGCGCGTTCTGCATGCTTCACCTCGCTTCAGGTCGAATGATCCAATATTGCGCATTATAGCCCTTTCAGTCCCTGCCGGAAGCGTTTAAGGCCTGCGCGCACCACGGCTTCTCCCCGCACGGCAACCAGGTCCGCGGCGCCCGACGCGGCGGGGAGCGCAAATTGTTACGAAGTCGCCATGGTCTCATGGGTCCGCAAGGGTTCTGCAATTCCGGCCGTTACGGGTGGATAGGGCGCGCCCGGGGCGGGAGCACGGGGGGCGCGGTTGTACTTGACCGCGCCCTTCTTCCTATGCCATAAAATCAGGAATGCGGACCGGGCCCAGCCTGGTCCGCTAGGTATACACATCCGTCACCAAAGGAGCTTGACCCCATGGCATCCCCGACAAATCTGAGCAGAAGGCATTTTCTTTCCGGAAGCGCCCTGGCGGTGGCGCCGATTGCGCTCTCCGGAATCGGCGCCGGCCGGGCCTTGGCCCAGGGTGCGAAACCGCAGGCGAAGGGAAAAATCATCCGGCGCAAACTGGGGCGCACCGGCATCGAGGTGCCGATCGTGAGCATGGGCGTGATGAACGCGGACAACCCCGCGGTCGTACAGCAGTCCTATGAAATCGGCGTCCGCCTCTTCGACACCGCCATGGGGTACCAGGCGGGACGCAACGAGGAGATGATCGGAACGGTCATCAAGAATCTCGGAGTGCGCAAGAACGTCATCATCCAGACGAAGATCCGGGTGCCGCGCATCGGACCCAATACCCCGGACGACGAGGTCGGCGCCCGGCTCCGGGCCGATTTCGACGGCTGCCTCAAGCGGCTGCAGAGCGACTACGTGGACATCCTGCTGCTGCACGGGCCGAGCGTGGCCGAAATGAACCACCCCGGGGTCCGCAAGGCTCTCGCCGAGGCCAAGTCCTCGCGCCGGGCGCGCTTCGTGGGGGTGTCGACCCACGCGGCCCAAGCCGATATTCTCAACGACGCCGCCAAGACCGGGTTTTACGACACCGTCACCGTTTCGATCAATTTCACGCAGGCGGAGGACACCGCCCTGCTCGACGCCATCCGGAAGGCGGCCGCGGCCGACGTGGGCCTCATCGCCATGAAGACCCAGGCCTCCGGCCGGCGGGGGGGGCCGCCGGCGCCGCCCGTCAACCATACCGCCGCCCTGAAATGGGTCCTGCGCCACGAGGAGATCACCACCGCCATACCGGGTTACACCAATTTCGCCCACATGACTGAGGATTTTTCCGTCTCCTACGGGTTGGAATACACCGCGGAGGAACGGAAATTCCTGGCGGAGAAGAACCTGAAGGCGGAAATGGCCTACTGTCAACAGTGCAGCCGTTGCGTGCCGACCTGTCCCCTGGGGGTGGACATCCCCACGCTGATGCGCACGCACATGTACGCGGCGCGCTACGGCAACTTCCTGCACGCGCGGGCCACCCTGGACGAAATCGAGGAAAGCCGCCGCCTGGCATTATGCGGTGACTGCAGCGAATGCCTCGCCCGCTGTTCCAACCATGTCCGGATCGCGGCGAACATCCGCGACCTGAAATCGATGTACCTGTAGAGGCCTATTTTTCAGCCAGGCAGGCCGCGGCCTGCCTGAGCGCGGCATCGGCCGACGTGCCGCCCAGGGCGATGGCGATCCTGCCGCCGCTTTGCAGCGCGGCCATGGGACCGTAATACGCGTCCTTGCCGACAAACCCGCCGTCACCGGGGGAGGAGACCTCCCGGATCACTTCCCCCCCGGTGGCGGTGAAGATGCGATACTTATCCAAGGCCTCCCGGGCAGCCGCCTCGCCCCCCGGTGAAAGCACCACCACCCGGGTCTCCCCGCCCCCGCTCCGGTACCTGGCCTCGAACGCTTCCCGCAGATAGGTTTGCCCCAGCACGTCGGCCGGGAGGAAACGGATCGAATGAGGAACCAGGTCTTTCTCCGGGAAAAGAGCCACCTCGGGCGGAAGGTCGCCGGAAACCCCGATCCTTTCCGCCAGGCGAAGAGCGAACTTTTCCATTTCCCGCCGGAGCTCCTCCGAATCCTCGTAGACCACCAGCTTGGCGTAATAGGGACCGGCCCAGAAATTGAGCCCCGTCTCCCCGATGTAGCCCTCCGCCCCGATCGACCGGAAATCGGCGTCGGGCTGAAGTTCAGACCGGTAGATTCCAAATGCGTTGCGCGTGTCCTCCATCCGATAGAGCTCGAGCAATATCGGCGAGGAATGCGCCGGGTTGCCGTACTCCACCGCCGCCACCTGCCGGAACCCGTAGACGAAGTAGCTCTCCGCGGCGCCGTTGATCAGCTCGAACAAGCCATCCTCGTCGAAAAACCGCACTTCCCCCTGGCGCGCCCACCCGGCGACCCCCGGGTCCTCCGGAACCAGGTCGAGCATCCCCGCGGCGTCCGCCGGGGCGGAACTCTCCACCGGTTTTTCCGGGGTCTTGTCCTTCCTGGAGCAGGACGCCAGCATCCCGATCGCAAGCATGATTCCCAGAGCCAGAATGTTCAGCCGCCTCATAGCAGTCTCTCCCATCGGGCCGCGCCGCGGACCGCGTCCCGGAATCGATTACCCGGACGGACCCATCCCGTCTTTGCCGCGCTCGACCTTCATACTAACGGCTTCCCCCCGGCGGGGGCAATGGTTTCCCGCCTCGGCCCGGACATTCCCGCGCGCGCCGCGCTCTCCCCGTGGATCCCCTCGGCGCATACCGGGCCCGCGTTCGCTTCCATGACGGCTCCCTTCAGTTGCCCGTTGACCCCATGCACCACTTTGTAGTACCCCTACCGCAATCCGGGCAACACGAGGTCCCGGCATCCGCAGGCCGGGAGATGAAGGAGAGGTCGATGGCCAAGATATTCGAGGACAACTCCCGTTCGATAGGCAACACCCCCCTGGTCAAGCTCAACCGCGTTACGGCTGGAATCGGCGCCACGGTCCTGGCAAAAATCGAGGGGCGCAATCCCTCCTACTCGGTCAAGTGCCGCGTCGGCGCCGCCATGATCTGGGACGCCGAGCGCAAGGGGATCCTCCACCCGGGATCGGACAAGGTCACCATCGTGGAACCGACCAGCGGCAATACCGGGATCGCCCTGGCCTTTGTCGCCGCCTCCCGCGGGTATCCCCTCCTGCTGACGATGCCCGAAACCATGTCCCTGGAACGGCGCCGACTGCTCAAGGCCTTCGGCGCCGATCTCGTCCTGACCGATGGGGAGAGCGGCATGGCGGGGGCCATCGCCCGGGCCGAGGAAATCACCGCTTCCGATCCCCTGAAATACTGGATTCCGCAGCAGTTCACAAACCCCGCCAATCCGGAGGTCCATTTCCAGACTACGGGTCCGGAGATCTGGAACGACACCGACGGCCGCACCGACATCCTGGTCTGCGCGGTGGGGACCGGGGGTACCATCACCGGCATAAGCCGCTATTTCAAGCTGGCGCGCAACCGCCCGCTCTGGAGCGTGGCGGTGGAACCGGCCGAGTCCCCCGTGCTCACGGCCAGCCGCCGCGGAGAGGAGCCCCGACCGGGGCCCCACAAGATCCAGGGGATCGGCGCCGGTTTCGTTCCCGCGGTGCTCGACCTCGGCCTGGTGGACGAAGTGCAGCGGGTGACAAGCGACGAGGCCCTCGACATGGCCCGCCGCCTCCACCGCGAGGAGGGGATCAGCGCGGGGATTTCCTCGGGCGCCGCGGCGGCAGCCGCCGTCCGGGTGGCGGCGCGCCCCGAACACGCCGGGAAACAGGTCGTCGTCATCCTCCCCGATGCGGGGGACCGCTACCATTCGTCGGCCCTGTTCCAGGACATCTCCGCCTAGGGCGAAAGGACAGGAACGCCCATCGGTGCCGACTGTCGTGAGCCGTCAGCTTGCCCCCCACTCGGCGCGTTCAGCATTCCATGCCCGGTCCCAGTTCCCGGTAGATCCGGGGCAACAGGTCGCCGAGGCGCGTGAACTCCCGCACGTTGTGCTGGGCCAGGCCCTGGACAGGCGCGGCGGGGACGGCGACACCCGGCGGGAGGCACGATTCCGCCCTGCCCGGCTCCGTAAACCGGCACCCCATCCAGAAACGGGTGCGCTGCACCAGGCCGCCGGGGACCTCGTAAAATACGTGGCACATGATGGCGGGCGCGGCGACGGCGTCATCCCCGGCATCGATCGGGACCGACCATCCCTCCCCTCCGGCAAAGGTAGCGGCCACCCCGTAGAAGCGCTCCATGTCGAAGCCCATGTCCGCAGGGGAGCGGAAGCCGATGTCGATCGACTCCATGCCGCAGCCGCAGTTTTCCGTCACGTGGTGCGTCACCCCCCAGTTCTTCTCCCGGTTGGGGATGCCGGGATCGAGGATCCGCGCCCGGTCGGCGTGCCCGAGCGCGATGCCGGCGTGCTGGGGCGGGTACCAGATGCGGTAGCGCAGGTCCTCGAGCGCGTGCCAGGCAAACCACCAGTCGATCATGTCGGCCGTCACCCCGGGATGGAACATCCGGTTGGCGACGAAGCCGACGCCGTCTGGCAGCAGGCACCAGCCGATTTCCACCTCTTCGGTTTCCAGCCTCCCGACATCCAGCAACCGGTTGATCTCCCCGGGGCCGAAGGCGCGGGCGGGGTCCACCGGCCGGTCCATCAGCGCGTAGTGGGCCGGGTCGCACGGCTTGATCTCTTCGTAGAAGTATTTGGCGAAGGGACGCGCCTCCTCCTCGGGCGTCAGGGGCGGAAGCGCGGCCCGGGCCCGGCTCTCGGCCCGTCTCCGGGCATCGATCTGTGGGCGTTTCCCTTCGGGTCGGGTTCGGTCTTGGGTCATTTTTTGAGATTCCTCGCCAATGAACACTGCCTGTTGATGGCCGGGTCCTTGACCCGCTGCCACAATCGGTAAAGATCGGGGAGGAAGTGCGGAAAAGTCGACACTTCCGCCCGGTTGTGCGCTTTCCAGATTTCCGGCAGCCCGGGAGGGACGGGACCGAAAAAGCGCATCGTCGACCGCATCCGGCTTCCGCGGGGACTGGCTTCCCACTCGTGAAGGATCATGGCCCCCACCTTCCCCCCGGGATCGATGCCCGAAGCGACGATCGCGTGTTCGTACCTCCCCGGGATCGGGCAGCGGTCCGGGTCGTCCCACCGGATCCGGAGTTTCATCGGCGGCAGGGGACCCATCTGCTCCTCCACCACCTGGATGGCGCCCAGGTAGCCGCCCACGGGGGGGGGCACCTCCCACACGAACGACTTGTGGGCCTCCGGTTCCCACAGGGGATAGCCCTTCTCCATGTTGACCCACCACCAGTCGAGCATCTCGGGGGTGACGCCCACCAGTTCGCCGTGATCGACCACCGCGTCGGGCACGGGCGGAGCTGGCCGGATCCCGAAGCGCTCCACGGGAACGGCCTCGGTATCAACGACCATTCCCTCTCTCCCCTTTTTCACGATCACCCACCGGAGCCAGTTGGCGTCGTCGCGCCAGGGGTAATCTTCCCGGTAATGCCAGCCCCGGCTTTCGGTGCGCGCCAACGCGGCCCGGAATCCGATCTCGGCGCAGAGCACGATGGCGCGGGCTTCATGGCACCGGCCCAGCTCGTGCGGGTCCCCGGCGCCGAGCTCCGGCAGCCGGGCCTCGACGGCCGCAATCCGGGCAAGGGCCTCCTCGAGCCTCTCGCGGGTCCGGCGCATACTGTACTTCAACGGGACCACCACTTCCTGAACGGCCTGAATGATCTCCTCCGCCCGGGCGCCTCCCTCCCGACAGAGCGGCGCGAAAATCGACTCCTCGATGCGCGCCACGGCTGCCGGGTCCGCCGACGGGAGCGCCGTCCTCGCCAGGGAGCCTGACACCGAAGGGGCCGCCCTCAGGGCGCCGAGCAGGGCGTTCATCAACCCCGAACCCCGGAGCCTCCCCGGGGGGGCCTCGGTCGCGCCCGCCCACGCCGAACCGGCATAGCTCGTATCGCCGATGGCCCAGAGCCCCGGAACCGTCGTCCTCATGTCATGATCGACCCTGACGGGCGAAAGCTCGCCGGTGAAGCCGAGCGCGGCTTCCACCCTCTTTGCCGGAGGGAGGCCGCACTGCCGGGCCTTGGCGTCTTCGATCGCGAACAGCGCCTTCAGCCGGGGGCGGTTCCATTTGAAGATTCCCCCGTCCCCCATCGATTTCTCGTGCTCCTCCAGGTCCATGTACAGGGGCCCGCGCCCCTCGAGAACCTCCCGCTCCATCCCAAGGATGATCGAAATCGGGATATCGGGCTGGGGACCCTCCATGTACCTGGAGCTGATCTGTTCGCCGCGGGCGTTGTAAAGATGACGGAAACCGAAAACGACCGGGATGCCGGTCCCCTTGTTGACGACATCGTAGAAATTGCCGAACTCGGCGTTGCGCATCTCGGCGCCCGCGTGATACGCGGCCGCGATCCCGTCCCCGGTGGCACTGGCCCACATGCGCATGACGCCGAAATCGCAGTCGCCGTTGGCGAGGATGGTCGCCTTCGCGTTGAAAACCGCCATGCGGCCGTCGAGAAGATCGAACCCGGCGGCGCCGGTGACGCGGCCGTCCGCCTTCAGCAGCTCGACCACGTGGGTCTTGTCGACGAGCCTCACCCCGAGCCTCGAGGCCTTCGCCCGCAGCGGCCGCATCATGTCCAGGTCCACGGCGGCCAGCGACCATCCGGACGGCAGGCGGTCGAGGTCCAGTTCCCCGGAGGGAGTCTTCATGACCTTGACCCCCCACTCGGCCAGCTTCTCCACCCCCCCCCAGGATTCCGCCGCCATCGCGCGGAGCAGTTCCTGGTCGTTGAGGAAGATCCCGATCTGGTTCACATGGTAGTCGACGAAGGCGTCGAGATCGTCTTCGGGACTGAGGACCCACAGCACCCCGGCGCCCTTGTTCGCCTTCCCCCCCCAGCCGATCGTCTGCTTGTCCACGAGCGTCACGCTCGCGTCGGGAGCCATCTCCTTGACCCGGATGGCGGCGGCCAGCCCGCCAAAACCGCCGCCGATCACGAGGACATCAGAGCTCCAGGCCGTCTCCGGGCCCCTTGCTTTTTCCGTCATGCTCCGCTCCTATGTGAGCCCCCGCCGGGGGTCAGTACGGTTGGACCTGCGCTCCCTGCATGTGCGGCAGGATCGTGATGCACCGAACGGGGCAGTTGAGTTCGCAGGTGAAGCACCAGACGCAGTCCTCCGCATAGACGACGGCCGGCTTCCCCGCCCCCTCGTCCCACCGCAGCACATCCACAAAACACGCCTCGACGCAGGTCCTGCAGCCGACGCATTCCTCAAGGCCGATCTCGATGCTGGCACTCATGCCCGCCTCCAAACTCGAAGTGGTTGCGCGGACCGGACCGCCGGCGCGCCCGCCCGATCCCTGACGGAAAGCTACCGGAAATCGTGTTATTTGTAAAATGAATCCTTTA
>JAAYAJ010000100.1 GCA_012719455.1 Acidobacteriota bacterium
CGAGCGGGAAGGTCCTGTCGGGCGGCGTGGACAGCAACGCCCTGCAGCGGCCGAAGCGCTTCTTCGGCGCCGCGCGCAACATCGAGGAGGGGGGGAGCATCACCATCATCGCCACGGCCCTGGTGGATACCGGGAGCCGCATGGACGACGTGATCTTTGAGGAATTCAAGGGGACCGGCAACATGGAACTCCACCTCGAGCGCAAGCTGGTGGACAAGCGCGTCTTCCCGGCCATCGACATCAACAAATCGGGGACCCGCAAGGAGGAACTGCTCATGGATGCGGCCGACCTGTCCCGCATCTGGGTCCTGCGCAAGGTGCTCAACCCGCTCTCCCCGGTCGAGAGCATGGAGTTGCTCCTGGAAAAGCTCTCCAAGACCAAGTCGAACGCTGATTTCCTCAATTCGCTCTCCGGGGGAAAATGATGAGGTCGCGCCGGTTGGCGGCTTTCCCCTGACGGAAACAACCGCTTTTCTCTTCATCCTGGTGATCGCGGCTGGGCCGGCGGCAACGGCCCGGCTGCGCAATCACAGCCCATACGACCACGACGAGATCCAGCGGCAACAGACCGGCTACGTTCAGGTGCAGGGGGATCACGCCCACTTCGGCGCCGAGTCGATCGAGGTCGGCCGATTCCATCATTTCACGGAAATACCCGGAATAGGTTCCGCGGTTCCCGCCGGCGCCCGTCAGCCCCGGTCCATGGCACAGGCGGCCGCGAACCTGTGGTGGAATCCCGGGATGCCCGCCAGTTCAATGTAGCGGCACGCAAGGGCGATCCGCTCCGCCTCCCGGCGCCGTTCGAGCGAAACCAGGGCGAGCCGGGCTCCCGTCCCGGCCGCGTTCCCCACCTGCCGGTACCGCTCCCGCGGCAGGGGCGGCAGCATGCCGATGGCGACGGCGCTGTCGATATCGATGAAGGTGCCGAACGCCCCGGCGACGACGACCTCCCCGACGGCCCGCTCGTCGAGCCCTTCCGCCTCGCACAGGGCGCGGATTCCCAGACGGATGGCCGCCTTGGCCAACTGCAGTTCCCGGACATCCTGCTGCGAAACGGTGATCGGTTCCCTCCCCCCGCGCTCGCAGATCACGAACTCGCGCACCCCCTCCCGCTCGCGCACCCGCGGGTGCGCGAGCATCCTGCCGCCGGAGTCCAGGACGCCGTGGATCCGGAGCTGCGCCGCCACGTCGAGCAGCCCCGAGCCGCAGATGCCGATCGGGGGTTCGTTGCCGATGGTCTGGATCTCCAGCCGGTCCCCGTCCAAACACACGTGCTCGATCGCCCCCGGGGCGGCGCGCATGCCGTACCGGATGTGGGCCCCCTCGAAAGCAGGACCCGAGGCGCAGGAAACACTGGTCATGCGGCCCCGCACGTTCAGGCAGATCTCGGTGTTGGTGCCGATATCGAGGGCCAGGCTGGTCCCTTCCCTCTCCGCCAACCGGGTCGCCAGGATCATGGCGACATGGTCAGCGCCGCAGAAGCCGGCGATGTTGGGGAGCAGGTGGACCCAGGCGCCGGGCGCGAGTTCCATTCCCAGGTCGCGGGCCTTGACGTCCAGGGCGCAGCGGAGGGCGGGCACGTAAGGCGATTGGCCCAGCTGTCCCACCGGGAGGCGGAGAAAGAGGTGGTGGATGGCGGTGTTGCCGACGACGACGGCTTCGGCGATGTCCGTCCGCTCCGCGCCGGCTTCCGCGGATAGCTCCCCGACGGTCCGGTTGAGCGCCTCCACCAGCATTCCCTGGAGCCTGTCGGCGTTTTCCGGGTCCTTCCCCGCGGTGTAGATGCGCGCGATCACGTCCTCGCCGCCGGCGATCTGCGGGTTCATCAGGCCCCTGGAACAGAGGGTCCGGCCGGTCTGCAGGTCCACAAGATAGCAGGCGATCTTGGTGGTCCCGATATCCACGGCCAGCCCAAGCCAGCGGGTCGAGGGGGCGCCCAGGGCTACCACCTCCCCGGCGCGCACCGCCGCCGACGCCCGCCAGTCCCATTGCCGTAACCGGGGCGAAATCTCCCGCAGGACGGCGTAATCGATGGCGTCGACCTCCACCCCGTGCCCGCGCTCGAGGGCGGCCCGGAGATTCAGGTCATCCGAATCGGGAGCAGCCAGCGACGGCGGGGACAGCGTCACCTCGCAGCCCCGGACCGGGGGGTCCGGACGGACGTCCAGTTCCAGCCCCTCGACCTGGGTGCGCTGCGGTGCCGTCAGCGATTCGGGGGGGACGTGCACCTTTACGTCCCCCAGCGGGTAGGCCTGGCAGGCCAGGCGGTGGTTGCGCTCCCGCCCGGAAAAGACGGCCTCCTCGGACGCCGTCCTCCCGCTGACCGGTCCCGCGACGACCTGGACCCGGCACTGGCGGCAGGCGCCCATGCCGCCGCAGAGGCTGACGAGATCCACGTCCAGCCGCCGGGCGCACCCGAGCAGCGACTCTCCTTCGGGGCACTCCCCCCGCAGTCCCACCGGCTCGAAATCAATCGTGTGCACAGACCGACCTCCCTGGACTCCGGCGCCGCCTGAATGTCAGGCGCCGCCGCCCGCGAGCCACCGGCAGAAGGCGCCGGTCCGGGACAGAAGTCCCGCGGCGTCCCCCCCTTTTTCCATCTCGGCGACGATGGCGCTCCCCACGACGGCGCCGTCGGCGACCTCCCACACCGAACGCACCTGCTCCGGAGCCGAGATCCCGAAACCGACCACGATCGGCAGCGCCGTGTGCGCGCGGACGCGTGCGACCGTCGGCCGGACGGTGTCCGAAAGCTCCCGCCGTGCGCCCGTGACCCCGGCGCGCGACACGACATAGATGAAGCCGCTCGAGCATTCTGCGATCCGCCGCACGCGCCCGGGGCTGCTGGTCGGGGCGGCCAGGAAGATGCAATCCAGTTGGTGGCGCCGCATGCAATCGCGGTATTCAGCCCCCTCCTCGGGGGTGATGTCCGTGATCAGGGCGCCGTCAACCCCAGCCGCCCGGGCCTCGCGCGCCAGCCGCTCCATCCCGTACTGCAGCACCGGGTTCAGGTAGCTGAAGATAACGAGGGGCACTTCGCTCACGCGCCGGATCTCGACCACGGCGCGGAGGTAGTCGCCGAGCGCATACCCGTGCCGCAGGGCGCGCATGCCGGCGCGCTGGATGACGGGGCCGTCCGCCACTGGGTCGGAAAACGGGATCCCCAGCTCCACGACATGGGAGCCCGCCCGCTCCAGTTCCGGCACAAGCCGGACGGTCGTTTCCAGGTCCGGGTCCCCCGCCATGATGAAGGGGATGAACGCCTTCCTCCCCCGCGCACGCAGCCGGTCAAACGCCGCGCCGATGCGGCCGTTCGTCCTTCCTTCCCCCTCAGCCATCGATTCCCCTCCCATCATGCCTGTCCGCCAGGATCCGGGCCGCCTGGGCGACGTCCTTGTCGCCGCGCCCCGAAAGGTTCAGCACTACCAGCGAGTCCGCGTCGAGGCCGGGGGCCAGGCGCACCAGTTCCGCCACGGCGTGGGCGCTCTCGAGCGCCGGGATGATCCCCTCATGCCGGGCCAGGAGCTGGAAGGCCTCCAGGGCCAGCTCGTCCGTTACCGAGGTATAGGTGACCCGGCCGCTGTCGTGGAGATACGCGTGCTCCGGGCCCACGCTGGCGTAATCCAGCCCCGCGGACACGGAATGGGTCGCGGCGATCTGGCCGTTTTCGTCCTGGAGGACGTAGCTGTAGGTCCCCTGCAGGACCCCAAGGCGCCCCCCGCCGAAGCGGGCGGCATGCTCCCCCAGCGCAGCGCCGCGTCCCCCCGCCTCCACCCCGACCATGCGCACCTCCGGGTCGCCGAGAAAATCGTAAAAGAGCCCCATGGCGTTGCTCCCTCCTCCCACGCAGGCGATCAACAGGTCGGGCAGCCGCCCCTCGGCCTCGAGGACCTGGGCGCGCGCTTCGCGCCCGATCACGGACTGAAAATCGCGCACGATCCAGGGGTAGGGGTGCGCGCCCAGCACCGACCCAAGCAGGTAGTGGGTGTCGGCGACATTGGCCACCCAATCGCGCATCGCTTCGTTGATGGCGTCCTTGAGGGTACGGGAGCCGCTGTCGACCGGGTTGACCCGGGCTCCCAGGAGCCGCATCCGGAAGACGTTCAGCTCCTGCCGGCGCATGTCCTCCGTCCCCATGTAGATCTCGCACTCCATCCCGAACAGCGCGGCCACGGTTGCCGTCGCCACCCCATGCTGCCCGGCGCCGGTTTCCGCGATCAGGCGTTTTTTCCCCATGCGCCGGGCCAAGAGCGCCTGGCCGATGGCGTTGTTGATCTTGTGGGCCCCCGTATGGGTCAGGTCCTCGCGCTTCAGGTAGACCCGCCCCGTCCCCAGGAAGCGTTCCAGGCGCCGGACCCGGGTGAGCGGAGTGGGGCGCCCGACGTAGGACCGGAGCAGTTCTTCAAGCTCCCGCCGGAAACCGGGATCCGCCGAAACCTTACGATAGGCGTCCTCGAGCTCCTCGAGCGGCCCCACCAGGGTTTCGGGCACGAAGCGCCCCCCGTAGGCGCCGTAGCGTCCCCGGCGGTCAGGGCCGGTGATCGGGCTGTCTGGCATCTCTCACCTCTTTCATGAATTGCGCGAGGGCGCCGGCGTCCTTCACGCCGGGGGCCGATTCCACCCCGCTGCAGACATCGACGGCGTAGGGGTGGGCGACGCGGATCGCCTCCGACACGTTGCCCGCCCGGAGTCCCCCCGCCAGGATGACGGGCCGGATGCGCGCGACGGATCGCGCGAGGGTCCAGTCGAACGTCTTCCCGGTGCCGCCATAGAGTTCCCCGTCCCGGGCGTCGAGCAGGAAGGACCCGACCTGGTACGCCTCGAGGCCCCCGGGGATCCCCCCGTCGCCGATGCGCAGCGCCTTGACCAGCGGCCACCGGGCCAGGGCGCGGCACGTTTCGGGCGTCTCGTCGCCGTGCAGTTGCACCACCCCCACGCCCGAGGCTTCCGCCACGCGCGCGACGGCGTCGGCGGGAAGGTTGACGAAAACTCCCACGGTCACCGCCAACGGCGGGAGGCGCCGGATGATGGCCGCCGCCTCCGCGGGGCGGATGTACCGGGGGCTCGGGGGGTGAAAATTGAAACCGAGGGCGTCCGCCCCCAGCTCGAGCGCCGTCACCGCGTCCTCGACCCTCGTGATTCCGCACACCTTCACTTTCGTCATCGATCGTCCTTTGCCGCTACCGGAGCAGCTGCCGGAGCATCGCGCCGGGGGACGGAGAGCGCACCAGGCTCTCCCCCACCAGGAATCCGCGGTACCCGGCGTCCCGGAGCCGCCGGATATCCTCCCCAGTGCGGATGCCGCTCTCCGCAACGGCCGTGACCCCCTTCGGCAGGAGCCGCGCCAAACGCAGCGACACGTCGAGCGACACCTCGAGGGTCCCCAGATTCCGGTTGTTGACGCCGAGGAGGGTGGCGCCGCTCGCGAGCGCCCTGTCCAGCTCAGCCTCGTCATGGACCTCCACCAGCGCATCCATCCCGAGAGTCTCCGCCCCCCGCCGGAGGCTCTCGAGTGCGGGACCGTCGAGCAGGGCGGCGATCAGCAGGACCGCATCCGCCCCCGCGTGGCGCGCCTCCAGCAGCTGGTAGGGGTCGACGATGAAGTCCTTGCGCAGCAGCGGCAGATGCGAATGCCACCGCACCCGGGCCAGGGTCTCCAGCCCGCCGTGGAAGTGATGCACCTCGGTAAGCACCGAGAGAGCAGCCGCTCCCGCGGCGGCGTACTCCGCGGCCACCGCCAGGGGATCGAAATTCTCCCGGATCACTCCCGCCGACGGGGAGGCCTTCTTGATCTCGGCGATGATGGCGGGGGTGCGGGAGGCCAGGGCCTTGCGGAAGGAGCGCAGGTCGGGGGCCCGGTCCATAACTGCCTCGAGCGAGCGGACCGGGAGCTTCGCCTTCGCCCCGTTCAGTTCGCGCATCTTGGCGTGCATGATCCTTTCGAGGACGGTTCCCCTGAGAGCTTCCGGCAGCACGTAATCGGTCGGGACTTCCGGCATCATCCCCCCCTTTCAAGGATTTACGAAATTGGCCAGCAGCCGCATGCCGGCGTCGGTCAGGATCGATTCGGGGTGGAACTGCACCCCTTCCACGCAAAACGAACGGTGGCGCAGCCCCATGATCACCCCGTCGGCGGTGCGGGCGGAAATCTCCAGGCATTCAGGCAGCCCTTCGGGAGACACCACGAGCGAGTGGTAGCGCGTCGCCCGGAAGGGGTTGTCCACCCCCCTGAACAGGGTACGGCCGTCGTGAAAGACCTCGCTCGTCTTGCCGTGCATGATCTCGGGCGCCGCCACTACCCGGCCGCCGAAGGCGGCCCCGATCGCCTGGTGGCCGAGGCACACCCCGAGGATCGGCACCGCGCCGGCGAAGCGTCGAATCGTCTCGATGATGACGCCCGAGTTTTCGGGGCGACCGGGCCCGGGGGAAATGAGGATGAACGCGGGGGCCAGCGCCTCGATATCCCCGATGGTGACGGCGTCGTTGCGGACGACCCGGAGCCGTTGCCCCAGTTGGCCGAGGTACTGCACGAGGTTGAAGGTGAAGGAGTCGTAGTTGTCGATGACCAGGATCATGACCGCCTTCCCCCCTCTCCGTCGTCGCCGGCGGACCCGCCGAAACCCTCGTGGGCGAATGTCACCGCGCGGACCAGGGCCATGGCCTTGTTGATCGATTCCTCCCGCTCCCGCACCGGGTCGGAGTCGGCCACGATCCCGCCGCCCGCCTGGATATAGGCCGTCCCGTCCTTGATGAAGAGAGTCCGCAGGGCGATGCAGGTGTCGAGGTTTCCCGAAAAATCGACGTAGCCGACCGCGCCGCCGTAGATCCCCCTGCGGCAGGGCTCCATCGATTCGATGATCTCCATGGCCCTCACCTTGGGGGCGCCCGAGACGGTCCCCGCCGGGAGGCACGATTCCAGGGCGTCGAAGCAGTCCAGCTCCGGCCGCAGGTTCCCCTCGACGCTGCTGACCAGGTGCATGACGTGGCTGTACTTCTCGATCCGCATCAGGTCGGTGACCCTGACCGAGCCGTAATCACACACCCGCCCCAGGTCGTTCCTCCCCAAGTCCACCAGCATGATGTGCTCGGCCCGCTCCTTGGCGTCCGCCGCAAGTTCGCGCGCCAGGCGCTCGTCTTCCTCGGGGGTGGCTCCCCGGGGGCGCGTGCCGGCGATGGGACCGTATTCCGCCCTGCGACCGTTCACCTTCACCAGCATCTCGGGGGAAGCCCCGACGACGACGAGGTCGTCCATCCGGAGGAAGAACATGTAGGGGGAGGGATTGATGAATCGAAGGGCGCGGTAGACGTCGAACGGGTCGCAGGCCACCGGCATGGTGAAGCGCTGGGACAACACCACCTGGAAGATGTCGCCCGCCCGGATATGCTCCCGCGCCCGCTCGACGTTGGCGTAGTAGTCCTCCGCGGCGACGTTTGACGTCGGTTCGGGGATCTTCGCGTGCGGGAGAGGCGAGGGGAGCGAAATGGGGATGGAGAGACGCTTTTCAATCTGCTCGATCCGCAGGACCGCGTCCCGGTATTTCGCCTCCAGGTCCCCACCGGCACGGTCGTTCAGGATGTTGGCGATGATGTGGATCCGGTGCCGCAGGTGGTCGAAGGCCAGGATGGTGGAAAAATACATCACCCGGTAGTCGTCCAGCCCCAGGTCATCCGCTGCGAGTTCGGGCAGGCGTTCGAAGCGGCGGACCAGGTCGTAGGCGAAGTACCCGACCCCGCCCCCCAGGAACGGGGGAAGGTCGCCGAAAATGACGGGACGGAAGGTCCGGCCGATCTCCCGCAGCTTTTCGAGCCCCCGGCTCCGCTCCCGGACGACCTCCCCCTGGCGCTCGGCCGAGACTTCCCCGTCCCTGCCGCGCACGGTGAGAAAGGGATCCCACCCGATGAAGGAATAACGGGCCAGCCGCTCCCCCCCCTCGACACTCTCCAGGAGGAACGCCCTGCTCCGCCCGTGGGCCAGGCGCAAAAACGCCGCGGCCGGGGTGAGCAGGTCCCCCATGATGTCCTTGCATACCGGAATGACGTTTCCCCGGTCTGCGCTTTCTTTCACCTGCCGCAGTGACGGCTGAATCATGTCTGACTCTCGATCGGGCACACAAAAAAAAGCCGTGAACGTCCCGAGTCGCTCACGGCTTCCTCATCCCTTGGTATGGTGACAGTCAGGGGACTGGGGACCAACCGACCCAGGCGGCTTTGGCCCGGCGGCGCCAACACCACATACAGAACGGAAGAAAGACTGTTCCTGTCATTGCGAAACCCCTGTGTTTTCATTACTACCACAAAGGCCGACAGGCCGCAACAGGAGAAAATGCGCCCCCCGGCTGCGTAAGGATGGCCACGAAAGCGTGTCATAATGACCACAACGGGGCCGCCGGGCGGGCGGAGGCAAAACGTCATGGTTGTCGCAAATCATGCACATCCAATATATTGCAGGAACATCACCCATCCGGCCTCGTCTGGAACGAATCTTGCTGGATCCTGATGTCAGCCCGATCAGGCAATGATGGAGGAACCGTTCATGTTCAGGTATCAGAGGACCTTGCGGGAGAGGGTCGAGTTCGAGGGGGTGGGCCTTCACACCGGGTACCCGGTCCGGCTCGCGATCCTTCCGGCGCCGCCCGACTCGGGCATCCGCTTCCGGCGCACCGACCTCCGGAATTTCGAAATCGAAGCCCTGCGCGCCCACGTGGCGAAGGTCAGTTACGCCACCACCCTCATGAAGAAGGGGGTGATGATCGCGACCGTCGAACATGTCCTTTCCACCCTCTACGGCCTCGGCATCGACAACGCGCGCCTGGATATCGATTCCATGGAGGTCCCCATCCTCGACGGTTCCTGTGCCCCTTTCACCGAAGCCCTCCTCGCCGCCGGCATCGCCCGGCAGGAGGCGCCGCGCCGCTACATCGTGATCGAGCACCCGATCGAGGTGCGCCAGGGGGACAAGGTGGCGGGGGTCTACCCTGACGCCACCCCGCGGGCGAGTTACACCATCGATTTCGACCACCCGGCCATCGGGCGCCAGCGGATCTCGATGGATCTGACGCCCGAAGCCTTCCGCCGGGAGCTCGCGCGCGCCCGGACCTTCGGGTTCGTCTCCGACATCGAG
>JAAYAJ010000101.1 GCA_012719455.1 Acidobacteriota bacterium
CCGTCGGCGCCATCATGGACATCGGCAGCGCCGAGGAGATCCTCGCCGCGGGCAAGGCCGATTTCGTCGCCATGTGCCGCCCCCTGCTGGCCGACCCCGCCATGCCGCGCAAGTACGCCCTCGGGCGTGAAGGGGAGCGCCGCCCCTGCCTCCGCTGCCAGTACTGCGGTCTGCGCCTGATGGTCCCAGCCGTCATCAACTGCGCCGTCAACCCGTTCCTCGGCAACGAGACCGAGTTCCCCGAAGGGAAGGTGAAAAAAGCGGAGGTCAGGAAGCGCGTGGCCGTCGTAGGCGGCGGCCCGGCCGGGCTGGAAGCGCTCGAAACCCTCTGCGCCCGCGGCCACGACGTCACCCTCTACGAGCGGAGCGACCGGCTGGGGGGTCACGTGGTCGAGGGTTCCGTCCTCCCCTTCAAGCAGGACATGCGCGACTACCTCGACTACCTGGTGCGCCGCGCGCAGCGCGCGCCCGCGCGCATCCTGCTCAAAACCGAGGCGACCCGGGAACTGCTGGACGCCGAAGGCTACGACGCCCTCATCATCGCCGTCGGGTCGACCCCCATCGTCCCGCCCCTCAGGGGCATAGACAAGCCCCACGTGCACTGGGCGCCGGAGGCCGACAGCGGCGCGGCGGCCGTGGGGGAGCGAACCGTCATCGTGGGCGCCGGTTCGGTCGGCATCGAATGCGCCCTCGGCCTTGCGATGCGGGGGAAGGATGTAACGATCGTAGAGATGGCGCCCGACCTGTCGGGCCTTTCCGCCTCGGCGGGAGGGGCGGCAATGGAACTGACGGCGCTCCTCGAAAAGCACGCGATCCCGGTCCACCACCACTGCCGGCTCGAGGAGGTCACCGACACCTCCGTCCTCTGCCGTGACACGCGCAGCGGCGAAATCCGGGAGTTTCCGGCCGACACTGTACTGCTGGCGCTCGGGGTGGCTCCCCGGCGTGCAATGGCCGAGAGCCTGCGCCGGTCGGCGCCCGAAACGGAGGTCTTCATCGTCGGGGACGCGGCTGAACCGGGCACCATCGCCACGGCCGTGCGCTCGGCTTTCCGCGCTGCGGCCTATCTGTAGTATGATGGGGCCGGGTTTTCTCCGGTTCCCCTTGAAGAACGGGCGCGGTCGATGGACGCGGAACTGAAGCATATCCTGCAATTTTCGTTCGTGTGCCTCAGCTCGATTTTCATCATCGTGGACCCGCTGGCGACCATCCCGGCGTTCCTCGTGATGACGGCCGACGACAGCGAGAAGAAGCGGCGCCGGATGGCACGCCAGGCGGCCTGGACCTGCTTTCTCGTCCTCGGCCTCTTCTCGCTGGCGGGCACCCTCGTCTTCAGGCTCTTCGGGATCACGCTCCCCGCCTTCAAGATCGCCGGCGGTCTCATTCTCTTCCTGGTCGCCGTCGACATGCTCCAGGCGCGGCGCTCGGGCACCCAGGAGGTGACCGAGGAACGACTGGAAGGGGCGGCCAAGGACGAAGTCGGCGTCACTCCCCTGGGTATCCCGATGCTGGGCGGCCCCGGGGCCATCACCACGGTCATGGTACTGATCGAGCAGTCGTCCCACTGGTGGCAGGCGGCCGTCGTGTACGGCGCCATCGCGGTCACGGCTTTCGCGTCCTTCCTTATCCTCGCGGGAGCCAACCGGGTCCGCCACTTCCTGGGGGAGACCGGGATCCGCATCCTCATGCGCCTGATGGGCCTGGTTCTGACCGCCATCGCCGTGCAGTTCATGCTCGACGGGCTCATGGACCTCAAACTCATCCCTTGAATGGTTATTGCCTTTCTTTTTTGGAGGTGTACGTGCGATCCAGGCTGATTTTGACGTTGGCCCTTGCGGTCGTGCTTCTGCCCACCGCCTGCCGGACGACGGTCCGCCCGGCGCCGCCCGAACCGGTCGCCCCCCTACAGTACGGCCCGGCGCGCGAACTGGCCCTGATCGCCGACCCCCGCATCGATGAATCGAGCGGGCTGGCCGCCTCCATCCGCTACCGGGACGCGTTCTGGACACACAACGATTCGGGAGACTCCGCGCGCATCTTCCTGATCGACCAAGGGGGAAGGACGCGGGGAGTGGTGCACCTCGAGGGGGTGGCGGCGCTCGACTGGGAAGACATCGCGTCGTACCGGTCCGGCGGCGAGGGGTGGATCCTGGTGGCAGACGTGGGAGACAATTCGCGGCGGCGCGAAACCAGCATTCTCTATCTCCTCCGGGAACCGGAGATCCCCGTCCCCGGCAAAGGGGAGGAAGCCCCGATCCTCGAGGTCGAGCCCGACTTCGAGATCCGGTTCCGCTACGAGGACGGCCCCCGCGACTGCGAGGCCGTAGCGGTCGATGCAACCGAATCGGCCATCTACCTGCTGAGCAAGGAACTGGTCACCTGCCGGATGTACTCCCTGCCGATTCCGGCGGCGGGATCGGCGGGCCCCCATGTCGCCCGGTTCGTCGCGGAGGTGCGCCTCCCCTTCCCCACCGCCATGGACATCTCCCCGGACGGGAGGCGCGCCGTCGTACTGACCTACGGCGACGCCTACCTGTTCTCCCGCGCGGAGGGGGAACCGTGGGCCCGGGCCTTCTCCCGCGCACCCCGCGCCGTCAAGGCGCCGGCTCGCCCCCAGGGGGAGGCGATCTGCTACGGGCCGGACGGCTGGACCCTCTATCTCACGAGCGAGAACGCGCACCAGCCCCTGTGGGAAATCCCCGTGGTAAAGTAACTACTGGAGGAATCATGCTCGGACCAGTACTCATCGTAGGGTCGGGATTGTTCGGGGCGGTTTGCGCCCGCGAACTGACCGATGCCGGCATCCGGTGCCGGGTGGTGGAACGACGCAATCATGTCGGGGGGAATTGCCACACGCGCCCCCATCCCGACATCGGCTGCCACGAACACGTCTACGGCCCGCACATCTTTCACACCGACGCGCCCGCGCTTTGGCGCTACGTCAACCGCTTCGTCACCTTCAACGGCTTCGTGAACCGGCCCCGGGTGCGCCATGGCGACCGTGTCTTTTCCTTCCCCATCAACCTGCTCACCCTGCACCAGCTCTTCGGCGTCTCCACCCCGGCCGAGGCCGAGGAGGCCCTCAGGCTCCGGCGCCGGCCCGGGGAGGACGAAAGCAGCGTCGAGGGGTGGTGCCTCGCCCATATCGGGGAGGAACTGTACGAGACCTTCGTCCTCGGCTACACCTGGAAGCAGTGGAACCGCCACCCCCGCGAACTTCCCGCCGACATCATCCGCCGCCTGCCGGTGCGGCTTGATTTCGACGACAACTATTACACCGACCGCTGGCAGGGGGTCCCGACCGAGGGGTACAGCCGCCTGTTCGAGCGGTTGCTCGAGGGGGTCCCCGTGGATTTGGGAATCGACTTTCTCGCCGACCGGGAGTATTGGCTGAAGCGCTACCCGCTGGTAATCTACACCGGCGCGCTCGATGCCTTTTTTTGCAACGAGTTCGGCCCGCTCGAATACCGCTCGCTGCGCTTCGAGCGCGAGGTGCTTCCGCTTGCCGACTTCCAGGGGAATGCCATCGTCAACTACACAAAGCGGGAGGTGCCCTGGACCCGGATCGTGGAGCATCGGCATTTCGACCGGAAACCGGTGTGCGGACGCACCCTCGTCACCCGGGAGTATCCGGCGGAGCAAGGACCGGGGTGTGAGCCCTGCTACCCGGTGCTGACCCCGGACAACCTGGCGCGCCTCGGGCGCTACCGCGCACTGGAAGCCGAACTCGAGGGGAGGGTGCTCTTCGGCGGGAGACTGGCCGAATACCGCTACTACGACATGGACGACACCATCGATGCCGCCCTGGGCGCGCTGCGCGGGCTGCTCGGGCCGGATTTAGAGGAAAAGACATGCATGCATACCTGATCCTGGCGCACGGCAACTGGGACCTGCTCGCGAAGACGCTCGCGCTCTACGACGATGCCCGCAACGACATCTACCTCCACATCGACGCCAACATCCGGAATGTTCCTTTCGAGAGGCTCAAGGGCGCCTGCCGCCGCTCGCGGGTGGAGTTCGTCAGGCGGATCCCCGTCGTCTACCTCACCTACTCACTCAGCGACGCCACATTCGAACTGCTCGCGGCGGCTACCGGGCGCCGGAGCTACGACTATTACCACCTCTTGTCGGGGCAGGACCTGCCGCTTGCGACCCAAGACAACATCCACGCCTTTTTCCGCGGCGCCCTGAAGGAGGTCGGCGGGCGGAGGGTTCCGGCCAATTTCGTTTCGGTCTGGGGAGGGCCCGGAAACGTCACCCAGAGTTACTGGACCCGGTATTACGCCTATAACCCGTGGCTCCGGCACGTCCGCGCGCGCCGCCGGCCCCTGCGGGCGCTCTTTTTCCTCAACCGCTGCACCCGGCGGCTGCAGTACCTGCTCCGGGCGGGGCGGAAAACCGAACCTTACCCTTACTATTTCGGGGACGCCTGGTTCAGCATCACCGATGACCTCGCGCGCTACGTCCTCGCACGACGGGCATGGTGCGAAGAGAAATTTTCGCGCCACGTCTTCTGCCCCGACGAGACCTTCATGCAAACGCTGGTCATGAATTCGGAACTGCGCGCCACCCTGCATTCCGACGCCATCTCCGAGGACCCCGACAGAAGCCGGAGGTGCCTGCGCCTGATCGACTGGAGCCGGA
>JAAYAJ010000102.1 GCA_012719455.1 Acidobacteriota bacterium
GAATACCATTCTTTTTGGGCTTCCATTTGAAAAAGATGACGAAATCCTGATCACGCACCACGAACACGCGTCTGCGCTTTCCCCCCTTCAGGTGCTCAAGGACCGGTTCGGGGTTGTTTTGAAGGAGGTGGAGATACCGGTACTTGATTTCGAAAATGGGGATCAGGTGGTTGCGGCCTTCAATAAAAGCATCACCCCGAAAAGCAAGGCCCTGCTCTTTTCCCATATAACCTATAAGACGGGAGCCAGGCTCCCGGCCCGGGCCCTGTGCGCTTTGGCCCGGGAAAAGGGGTTGATCTCCATTGTCGATGGCGCCCACTCGGCAGGCATGGTGGAACTCGATTTCAGGGAGATCGGGTGTGATTTTTATGCTGCATCCGGTCATAAATGGCAATGCGGGCCGGGTGCTACGGGCATACTTTACTTGAGAAACCACGGCGACAGGCTCCCGCTGCTCTGGGCCCAGAACAGTTGCCTGTATCCATATGTCTCGCAGCCGGTGAAAAATGACCGGTTGAAGATCCGCGATTTTTCCAGCCAGTTCGGGCTCCGCGGTCAGGAAAACTACCCTGCCATGCAGGCGCTGCTCGATGCCTGTGGTCTATGGGAAGAGATAGGTCGTGACCGTATCGAGAGATACGTCTGCGGGTTGAGTTCCTACCTGAAAAAGAGCATCAAGCAACGCTTTGGTGATTCCGTGCCGCTGTTTTCCCCGGATATACCGGAACTCACATCGGGGCTTACGACCTTCAATCCGTTCAAGGATGTGCAGGATCAGAAAAAGATCGATGATTTTGTCGACCGCCTCAAGAAGGAGGCGGGTTATGTGATCCGGTCTACCGAATTTCATCTGCATAAGGAAGATGCAAGGAATACCTATGCCTTGAGGATATCCACCCACCTGTTTCATGATCATGCGCAGGTTGATGGTGTGGTGGACGCCATGCACCGGTTGTATGAAAAGATGCGGTAAGGAGAGCGGGGGGATTGATAAAGGGGTTCCGGTTGATCCGGCAGGCAGCGGTCGTCGATCCTCCTTGTCTACGGCCGCCGCGTGGTTGGCAGGAGGACGCGGAAGCGTTTGAGGTTTCCGCCCGGGACCGTCTTTTTCCATCTCGGCTGCGGGGGCATGAGCGATGCCGAGGATGCCCGCCAGCACCAACCTCCACCCGGGATCTTCACGGTCGAATCCGTCATGGATGGCGCCGGCGTTGGTACCCGCGTGAAACAGCCTCTCCCGGGTTCCGGGCCCGCGACGGCGCACCACCCGATGTGGTGGTCCCCCGGAGGCATGTGCACTGAAATCCTGATATTCCACCAAATCTTCCCCAGCCAGGATCATCCGCTCCCATAGCCGCCCGAAGTGCGGCATTTCCCATTCGGTCTGGCTGCGCGGGGCCCTGGCGCCTGCATGGCTGTCGTTACATGAAATCCGTTGTTGGTAAGAATTTGCTTGGTAAAGCGGAAAATATGCATATATGCTAGATAGCAATGTGGTTATGCATCCAGCAGAGGCAAAAGAATCA
Source organism: Acidobacteriota bacterium (assembly GCA_012719455.1). Classification (GTDB taxonomy): domain Bacteria; phylum Acidobacteriota; class UBA6911; order UBA6911; family UBA6911; genus UBA6911. The sequence continues at coordinate 1,527 of JAAYAJ010000102.1, forward strand.
GGATATCGGAGGCAGATCGCTATGAAAAAGAGAAGGTTGTTTTTTCCCCTGTTGGCCGCCGCGGTATTGGCCTGTACCGTCCCCTTGCAAGCCCCGGCCCAGGGCGGTCCGGGTGGCGGCGGCGCCAATGTCGAATTGACCGCCAAGAGAGAGGCGGGCGGCGGGCCGTCGACGGGAGTTGCCGGAAAGTGGGTGGCCAAGGAGGGGAGCAACGATGTGAAGCTGGACATCAAGGTCGATGGCTCGAAACTGTCGGGCACTATTGAAAACACTCAATTCCCCGGACCGATCGAGTTCAAGGACGGCAAGCTGGAAGGAAACACCATCGCCTTCAGCTACATGCGTTCGATGGGCGGCCAGGAAATAGCAATATCATGGACGGGCACGCTTTCAGGCGACGAACTCAATCTGAAGCGCAGCGTCGGCGGGGAGCGTTGATCCCTTCGGGAAGTAAAGGGAATTTTTTAGGCCGAGAAGCAAGCGACGGTTGGCGCCGGCTGTGCGCAAGCGCGGTTGCGGCGGGGCGTCACGGCCCGGGAAGCAGCTTTCAGATGCTTCCCGGGGAAGGCCGCAGGCTGATTCATGTCGCCTATCCGTAATCAAATGATCGGGGAAGAGGCGAAGGGGAAGAGCATCAATATCGTGTCGATGGGCGCAGGATCGGTCATCCATGATGACTGTAGGTATTGCGCCTCCAAGGGCGGCATCGTCAACTTGACCGCCCCGCCGGGGAGTGATCCCACCCCGCTGGGAATTGGCTTGAGCGCGATAGGTCCCGGAGTCTTCGATACCCCGACGGCGCACGACGTGTCCATGCAGAGGGAGGATTTCAGCAGGAACAGGATCGCGAAAACGCCGGGGGGCACCATCGTCAAACCGGGGAAGATCTTCTCCTCCTCCCCTTCCCTGGCATGCGGCGAATCCGGTTTTATAGCGGGACAGGCGTTTATTGCCGACCGCGGGCGCGTCGAAATCCGGGTGGATGGGAAGGACGGGCCGTTCCTGGCCGAAATGGATGTTGCGCAGGGGGTGGACTGGAGCGCGGTTCGAGCTCCCGTTTCCGGGAGCTCTACCGGGGTCCACAACCTGCTTGTCCTTCTCAGGGAGGGGACGAAGGTCGAGATCGACTGGATCAGGTTCGAATGATCCGGGTCAGTCGCTGGGGGCCACGTCCCGCACATCGATGAGCCAGCGGCCGTCGACCTTTACGAGGTCGTTCACTTCACGGCCCGCGGAGGAGACCCCCCTATTCGACAACGCTCCCATCCAGTAGGCATGGAAGCGGGCGTGGTCCTGGTCGATGAATTCGATGTGGGGGTTTGTCAGGACGTGATACAGGCGTCCTGCGGGGGCTTCGCCCTGGTTTGCAGACGCCTGGGCTGCCGCGGTTCCCTCTATCATTTTCTTCAGCGCATCCCTCCCCTTGGCGCTTATGCCGACTCCCTTGAACTCCCCTTCCGGAGTAAACAGGGCGGCGTAGCGCTCCGCGTCATGCGAGTCGAGCGCCTGGATGTAGTCCCACATCAGCTGTTCGATCGCGATGCGGTCCTCGATGCGTAACGGGTCCTTCCCCGTCTCCTTCCCCGTCGCGCATGAGGATAATGCCAGCGATGCTGCAAGTACAACCGTCAGGATAACGCAAAATCTTAATCTGGTCATGTCATCTCCTAAGTCAAACGTTTCCTTGGGCCTCCGGCCGGAGGCGTCCCGTGTTTTATGGAGGTACCGGAGGGCATTATACTACATTCCAGCGCCCGGGCGGGTGTTTCCAGGGCGGCGGGATACCCTAGGTGCTGGGTCGGTTAAGCGAAATCCCCGTGGATCCCGCGACCGCGGCAACCGGGGGGGGCGTTCCCTTGGTGGGGCGGCAGAAACGGTTTCGGCTACAAGGGGGTGCGCTGTCAACCAAGCCGGGGTGGGCCCCTGTCCCCGCCGGAAAACGGGGCGTGGTGGGGCCTGACGCCGTCGCTCAGGCGGCCGCAATAAGGACTAAGCTGTTAATAATACGTATGGATCGCCCCATTCTTCGGTTAAAATACCAGCATGGTCAGGAGGATGCCTCGTCGTCCATGTTCAGGAGGGATGATCAAGGGTTGGGAATACAGGAGCGATGAATCGGCATCCGGCTATCGCTGCACATTTGGTGGCGAGGATTGATCTATAAAGGTTTGCATGCTTGGTGTCTAGTTTTCTTTGAAGGAGGATCAGGAATGAAACGGTATTTGATGATTGCTGCAATCGGGGCGATATGTGTCGGCCTGTTTTGCAGCTTGCCGGCTTTCAATCAAGCGCAGGCACAGGGGAAAAAGGCGGCGCCGGCCGCTGAGAAGATCACTGTGCTCAACCCGCTGGGAACCGCGCCGCCGATAACTGTAAAGGCCATGGCGGAACCGCTGTCCACGCTGGACGGTAAAACGCTGTACCTGGTCAACACTGGTTTCCCCAATACGGAACGCCTGTTGGAAGAATACAAGAAGTGGTTCCAGGCCAATTACCCCAAGACCACGATTGTCGACCAGAGAACCGGCATGAGCAACCTCACGCCCGCACTGAAGAAGGAACTGGAGGAAAAGGCGGATGCCGTAATCTTCGCCTTGGGTCATTGAAGTGTCTGCGCTCCTGGGGCGGTTCGCCTCTCGATCGAAGTGCAAGCAGACCTGAAAATACCCGCAGTGCCTGTCCTCCTATCCGAATTTGAAGAGCAAGAAACCGAAGTGGCCATCCTGGCCGGCATGCCCAAGGTCCGGATCCACTATATCCGTGGTCCGATCTGGGCCAAGACGAATGAACAGATCAGAAAGCAGGTCATCGAGGGGAAGAGCCCGGTCACCGGGAAGCCGACCATGGCCGAAATAGTGGAGATGCTGACCAAGCCCCTGACCGCCGAAGAGAAGCAAATGGGGGAAATCAGAAGAGACCGGGGCCCGGCCACCTATACCGGCACCGCCCAGGAACTACAGAAATTGTACCTGGAGAAGAGGTACACTGATTTCATGCCGATCATTCTTCCAACCGAAGAATTGGTCGACGACATGCTGAAGGGCACCAGCCACGCTCCCGATGAAGTGGTCGGCCGCATGAATCCGGGATCCGATGCGGGCGATACCTGGACTTACACGGTCAAGGATTGTGCCGTCAACGCCGTTATGGCGGGAGCCAAGCCGGAATATTTCCCGCTCATCCTGGCTATCGCATCGGGCAACCAGACGTCCATCAATATCTCCGATAATGGTTTCGCAGCTGCCGCCGTGGTGAACGGAACAATCCGCGACGAAATCGGCCTTAACTACGATGTCGGTGCGGTGGGACCCTATGCTCACGCGAACGTCGCGGTTGGAAGGGCCTGGAACCTCATCTCCATCAACGGCGGGAACTGTGGAAAGATCGGGACCACCTATATGGGTACCGTGGGAAATGCGCAGAACGCTCTGGCCACCATCATCGCCGAAAATGAAGAGGCGTCTCCTTTCGAGCCGCTCGCTGTCAGGAGATCCAACTCACCGGCCGCCAAGGGTTATGGTTTCGGCAACGCCCCGGGCGGCGCCTCTCCCAAGTACAAGAGAGGCGACAATGTCGTCACCCTGCTCAGCGGATGGGGCGTTCTTTCCGCGGCGAACTGGAAGGTCAATGCCTGGCAGTCGCTCATGGACTACCCCAAGATCATCAAGGGTATCTACGAACAGCAGAATCCCGGTCTGTTCGGGACCTTTATCATCCTGAGTCCGCCGATCGCCAATTTTGTCAAGGACGCCGGATTCGATACGGTGGAAGCCTTGAACAAATACATCCTGCAGCCGGATCCCGCGACCCAGGCTGACGCCCCGGCAGCCAAACCGGGTGCGCGTGGCGGCATGGGCATGATGGGCGGCGGCATCGAGCTCATCGTCACCGGATCCTCCAACAACAACTACTGGATGGCCGGCGGTCTGAGGCCAGGCCAGGCGATTGCAATCGACAATTGGCGATAGGATGTAAGTAGTCGTCGGTTGTTCCGTCGGCAGCGGGTTTTTCGGCCCGCTGCCGACTTTTTTTGCCCTGACACGCATCGCGAAAAGCGGCATGGGACCGAATGAACCGCCCCGATTTTCGGCTGACGGAGTGTCCGGGTGGTATCCCTGTCTCCAGTACGGGCGTGCTACGGTTTCCTGACCTCGTAAGCGGGCCAGCCGGAGGGGGTGTTCTCCGGCATGATGTCCATGAATGCTTCCACCGCGTGGATCTGCCCGCCGTAGATCTTGAACGCTTCAAACAGGGTCAGGGCGTTTCCGGGCCCGTAGTTCCCGGTGTTCCCGAAATCGAGTCGAAACAACACGATGCCCATCTCTTCATCCACGGCCGCAACCCGGTAGGTTAGGTCGGGGTGTGGTATGACGGTTTGGGTGCGGATGTTCTCACTCCCCTTCCTGGCGCCGGGACCGGCGGTGGTGACCCCGTTCTCGATGCGGTAGGCGTTCGGTGCAAAGGGGGCGTCGACCGCCTCGAAGGTGCCGCCGACCTTCAATCCGGCGGCATAGATTTCAGCAACCCGGATCAGTTCGGCACGCGACATGCGCTGGGATGCGTCGGGCATGATGTTCATGGCCGCTTGCGCCACGGTCAGCTTTTCGATATCGAAGAGCGCGCCTTCCTCCTTGCTCCTCGTGACCATTGTTTCAATTTCCGTAATCTCCCCCTTTTCAATCTTCAGCCGCAACGCCAGCAATACGGGGGTGCCGTTCTCCTCCACAACGACATGGGATGCCGCCATACCCTCGCGGACATCCAGGAAGTCCTGCCGATAGGAGCGGAGCTTGGATGCCCCCTTCCATAACCCCTCCCCCAGAGGCAAGGTCTTCGTATCTTCGGTGAAGCGCACGGTGGGCGCGGTCGGGATGGCCTTCGGATCGCCCAGGATCATGGCATCCAGGTATTGCGTGATGAAGCCGCGCAGGCATTCCCGGTCGCAGGGATCGGCCGCCGTTTCCCCTCGGGTCTGCGCCTGTGCCGGGACGGTCAGAAGGATGGACAGGAAAGCCAAGACAAGCGAGTGTTTCATGATGAATACCCTCCGAAAGATGGCGCCATTATACCTCACGGGACGGGAATCC
>JAAYAJ010000018.1 GCA_012719455.1 Acidobacteriota bacterium
CTCCCTTCCCTTTCCGGGCCGGGCCTGTCGGTCTTCCTTTACGAAACGAGCCCCGCCTACCTCGACCCCCGCATCCGCAGGATCCAGCTGGCCAACCGGCTCACGCTCCAGCAGGGGGGAGCGCTTGGGATCCGCCGGACGGCGGAGGTGGTGTTTGCCGCCGCCGATCCCGAGGCCCGGACCGGGGAGTGGACGAAACTGCTGGGACGCGCCCAGGCCCCGGGGCTCTGGACGACGGTCATGGCCGGCCCCTCCATCCGAATGTCCGCAGGGGCGGCGGACGGGATACGGGAACTGGTCCTCGAGGTGACTTCGCTCGAACGGGCGCGCGCTTTTCTCGCCGAGGAGGGATTGCTGGGGACCGCGACCTCCGGCTCGCTCACCCTCGACCCGGCCAGGACCCAGGGGCTGGCCATCCGGCTCGTTCCCTGATCCCTCCCCTCGTTCGGCCGCCACACGCCGCAGCACGAAGGGGAGGATGCCCGGCAAACCTCCACCGTGCCCTTTCCCTGCAACCGGGCGCGGCCCCCAAAAAAGGCCGCGAAGATCAACGGCCCGGGCCGGAAGCCGGGAGGGAGAGAGGGGGGAACGGGGATCAGGGACGGAACCTGCCGCCCGTTTTCCCGGTTTCCGCATCCTGCGGCAGGAGCGGCCCCGGGATCCCGTCAGATTCCTGGTAATACTTCACGTATTTTTTAAGGAGCAGGCGCATCCGCTCGTCGCTGCCGGGGGAGGGATCCGAGATCTCGGCGGAAAACTCCTCCAGGATCTGTTTCAGCACCTCGGGCGCGTAGTGGGTCACGTTCCGGGCGACAAAGATCTTTTCGTGACGGCTGGCGAGCGTCCCCTCCTCCGCCGTCAGGATCTCCTCGAACAGCTTCTCGCCCGGCCTCCGCTCGGTGATCCGGATTTCGATGTCCTTGTAGGGCTCCATCCCGTGGATGCGGATCAGCTCCTCGGCGATGTCCAGGATCTTCACCGGTTTGCCCATATCGAGCACGAAGACCTCCCCGCCGTTGCCCAGGATGGAAGCCTGGAGCACGAGCGACACCGCCTCCGGGATGGTCATGAAGTAGCGCCTCATGTCCGGGTGGGTGACCGTGAGCGGCCCGCCGTATTTCAGCTGCTCGAGGAAGAGGGGCAGGACGCTGCCGCGGCTGCCGAGGACGTTGCCGAACCTCACCGACAGGAAGCGGGTCGAGGGGACCGCGGCGGGGTGCCGCCGGGCCGGGTCGTCGGGGACGAGGGCCATCTTTCCCAGGGCGCTGTCGTTCAGGGCGCCGCAGATGTGCTCCGCCATCCTTTTGGTGGCCCCCATCACGCTGGTCGGACGCACCGCCTTGTCCGACGAGATCATCACGAATTTCTCGACGCCGTGCGCCTGGGCCGCGCTCGCCAGGTTGTACGTGCCGAACACGTTCACCTTGACCGCTTCCTTGGGGTTGAACTCCATCATGGGCACGTGCTTGTAGGCGGCGGCGTGAAAGACGATCTCGGGGCGGTACTGCTCGAAGACCTCCCGCAGCCGGGCCTGGTCGCGGATATCGCCCGTGATGTAGACCACGCTGTCCACCAGGTGCGGAAACATCCGCCGCAGCCTGAGCCCGAGGTTGTGCAGTTCCGTTTCGTCGACGTCGAACAGGAGGACGCGTTCCGGGTCGAAGGCGCAGGCCTGCAGCACGATCTCCGAGCCGATGGAGCCTCCCGCCCCGGTCACCAGGATCGTCCGCGCCCGGAGGAAGGCGCGGATCCCCTTGTAATCGACGGAGACGGTCTGCCGCCCCACCAGGTCCTCGATGCTGATGCTCTCCAGGGTCCGCATGTTGATGTCCGGACGGCTGAAGTCGTAGATGCGCGGGACGATCTTGATGTTCTTGACCTCGGCCCGCGTCGCCATGTCGTACAGCCGCCGGAGCGTCTTGTGGTTCAGTCGCGGGATCGCGATGATCACCGCCTGGGCCTTGTAGCGCTGCACCATGTCCGGGAGCGTGTCGATGGTCCCCAGCACCTTGACGCCGTGGATGTAATTTCCCACGAGGTCCTTGTTGTCGTCGAGAAACCCGACCGGCAGGAAGCGGTTGTAGTTGGTGCGCATCAGGTCGCGGAGCAGCATTTCCCCGGTGTTGCCCGCACCCACGATCAGCGTGTTCGGGCTTTTCGCGGCCGCCCCCCGCTTGCGGATCACCTCGAGATAGATCCGCTTGGAAATCCTGAGCGCGCCGATGAGCCCGAAACTGATGATCCCGTCGATGAAGAAGATGCGCTTGGAAACGCCCGTGATCGGCATTTCAGGGAACACGCCGTTCGGCAGGCTCAGCACGACGAGCAGGAGCTCCGAAAAAAGGATCGCCCAGAAGAGGTTGATCAGGTCGGAGATCCCGACGAAGCGCCAGGTGATGCGGTACGCCCTGAAAACGAACATGCCGAGCAACTTGACCGCAAACACGAACCCGACAAGACGTCGAAAATACTCCCAGTACGGAGCCGTCGGGCTGCAGTTGAAATGGGTCACGAGCGCCAGGAAGAGGGAGAGGCAGATGAGGACGCTATCCGCCGCTAAAAAGAAGACGGACCGCTTGAGCGGCGTGGCAAAAACCAGTCTTCGCATCTGTGCAGATTCCCTCGATGGCATATGGCGCCGGGCTGCCGGCTACCCCGATATATTCATTCCGATGGCCCGGATTTTCAACCACATACTGCAATGAATACCGCCGGATCGCGCCGCCCGTCAGACGCTTCCCACCCGGCGCGCGGGGTTGCCCAGGTAATAGGAACCGTCCCCGCACCCCTTGTAGACGGCCGCAAGCGGGGCGATCCGGTTGCGGCTCCCGATCCGGCTGAGGGGCAGCAGGACGGCGCCCGCGCCCAGCTGGTTGCCGTCCCCCACCCTCACTCCTCCCAGGACCTGGGAATGGGGCCCGAAAAAGTTGTAATCGCCGATGACGGCGTCATGGCCCACCGGGACGAACCCGTTGAATACGTTGGCATTCCCGATCCTGCTCTGGGTGGAGACCGTGCAGAACGGGGCGAAGATGTTCCCCTCGCCCATCTGCGCGTATGGGTACACGATGCAGGAAGGGTCGATCAGGTTCACCAGCGGGACCTTTTTCCTTTTCAGGTCCTCGTAGATGAGCACACGGATCTCCGGGGCCGCCGCGCCGATGACGGCGTAATCCCCCTCGCCGAAGTCGAACTCCTCCATCTCCCCCTTGAATGCGCCCTGGTAATCCCGGTAGTCGTTGGTGCGACCGTAGCCGTTGTGCCCCAGGATCCCGCCCAGGCGGAGATCCGGATCCCTTGCCGCCATCCGCTCGATGTAAGTGCAGCATTCCCGGGCGAAACAGTTCCCACCCACGACAAAGACTCTCCGCATCAGAGGTGCCCCCCGTCGAGGATGTAGTTCTGCCCGGTGATCCACTTCGCCTCGTCCGACAGGAGAAAGACGGCCAGGGCGGCCACGTCGTCCACGGTCCCGAATCCCAGCGGGTACAGGTGCGACCGGTCGTTGCGCATCCCCTCCACCGCCGCGGTCATCGGGGTCAGGATGTCACCCGGGGAGATGGCGTTGACCCGGACGCCGGAAGCGGCCACCTCCCGGGAGATGGAGCGCACCGACGCGATGAGCGCCGCCTTGGACCCCGCGTAGAACGACATCCCCTTGTCAGCCAGGTGAGCCTCGATGGAGGCGATGAAGACCAGGGAGGTGCCCCGCCCCACGTTGTGGCGCCGGTCGAGGAGGCCCTTGGCCAGCATCAGGGGAGCGAAATAGTTTATATCAAATATCCTTTTGCCGTTCTCGTATTTCAGAATCTGCAGCGGCCGGATCTCGGAGATCCCGGCGCACGAGACCATCCCGTGGAACTTCCCGTACTTTTCCTTCAGCCCCTTCACGTATTGCGGCAACAGTTCGATATCCGCAGCCAGGTCCCTGATTTCCGGATGTATCCGCTCGGGACAGCCGCATTCCTGCGCCAGCTCCCCGAGGCGGTCGGCGTCCCGGCCGATGGCGACGACGCGGGCGCCCAGGCCGCAGAGGCGCAGAGCGATCCCCTTCCCGATGCCGGAACTCGCGCCCGTGACAAGGTAAAGCCGCTCACCTGCGGGCGCCGTCATGATGCAATCCCCGCCTTGCGGGCGACATCGGCCACCGTCTTCATGGTCGTGAAGTCCTCGAACGTCGCCTGGACGCCGAAATCGGAATCCAGGAACGCAACCGTGGCCATCCGGGCGAGCGAATCCCACTCGTCGAGGTCCTCAAGCACCGTGTCCATCCCGAGCGGATCCTCCGCCTGCAGGACATCCTGAAATTTTTCCAGAAATTCTTCATGCGTCATCGTTGATCCCCCAAGAAATAACGAATCCATGCTTCCAACTGTTCCGCGCGCCCCGGAAGACCCGCGGGCGTCGGGTAGAGCCCGATCCCCCCGTTATGGCACCCCTCCAGGCCCACGATGGCCGACCCCCAGGAGAGGCCCACCCCGAACGCCGACAGCAGGCAGCGGCCGAGCGGGGGCCGCTCCCCCCGCTGGTCGCACAGGACGGTGGCCACCGAGGTGGTGGAATTGTTGCCGTACCGGGAAAACGTCTCCCAGGAGGTCTTCTCCCTGGGGATCCCGGTCTTGGCCACGATCGTTTCCACGATCTGCTTGTTGGCCTGGTGCAGCGCGAAGAAGTCGATCTCGTCCATCCCCTTCCCGGCGAAGGCCAGCAGTTCGCGGATGTTCCCGGGAACCACCTCCATCGTGAAGTTGAAGATGTCCATGCCGCGGATGATGCCGTCCCACGGGTGCCAGACGTTGCCGGCCGCGTCCTGCACCTCGACGTCGCACATGTCCTTTCGGATCGGCAGGCGGCGCCCCCCGGCGGGGACGACGATCTTGTCCCACCCCGCACCCCGTGCCCCCAGGGCGAACCAGGCGGGGTTGTCCCCCGGTTCGTGCTCGAGCAGGGTGGCCGAGGCGGCGTCGCCGAAGAGCGGAGCGTAGAGCCGGTTCCTGAGGTCCGCGTGGGTGCTGGCGGAGTCTCCGGCCACGAGGAGTACCCGCGTCGAAGCGCCCGAGGCGATGAGGGAATGGGCGAGCCAGAGGCCGTAGACATACCCGGAGCAGCCGAGCCCCACGTCGAACACGGCGCATTCCTCGCCGAGTCCCAGGCGGTCGTGCAGGAGGTAGGAAGAAGCTGGGAAGAAATAGTCGGGGCTCTGGTTGACCAGGATGAGGGCGTCGATCCCCCCCCTGTCGGTCCCGAGCTCGCCGAGCAGGTCCGCCGCCGCCTTTTCACACAGGTCCACCACCGTGACCCCTTCCGGAAGGACCGGACGGCGCCCGAAACCCACCATCTTCTTCGCCCGCTCGAGCTGCCGGACGCTGTTGCCGAAATATTCGATCTCGTCGTCGATGTCGATAAACCGGTCGGGAACGATCGTCTTGATCCCCCGGATCCGGACATGGTTAAAGATCGCTTTGGCCATCGGAGCCCTCCGGACGGCATACCCTCGGTTCCAGGATCGTCACGCCATCGAAGTCCAGGAGGCACGCGCCCCAGGACAGACCTATGCCGAACCCCTGCAGGACCACGCGCGCCCGCTTCCCTTCGAGGGCCTCGGAGAGCTCGTTGCAGATGGTGAACGGTATGGAGGCGGAACTCTGGTTGCCGAATTCCGAAAAAGTCCTCCGCGGCGCCTTGGCGAGCGGGATGCCCGCCTTCTTCACGATCGTTTCGATGATGTAGCGGTTGGCCTGGTGGAAAACGAAAAAATCAACCCCGTCCGCCGGACAACCGGAATATTCCAGGATATCCCGGAGCAGCGGGGGCTGCTCGGTGAGGGTGAAGTTGAACACCTCGAAGCCGTTCATGTAGAAATCGTCCCTGCAGCGCACGTTCCCCTTCTCGTCGACGATCTCCCTCCGGGTCTCCTCCGAAGAAGGGCAGCGGTAGGCGCCCGCCTGCTGCCACATGGTCTCCAGCCCGCTGCCGTCCGAATAGAGGCAGAACCAGGAGGGGCTCTCCCCGTCGCAGCGCTCGACGACGGTGGCGCAGCCGGCGTCCCCGAACACCGGGGCATCCGCCCGGTTGCGGACATCGATGATGCGGCTCAGGGTGTCGCCGGTCAGCACCAGGATCCTCCGGAATCCCTGCTCCGCCAGCATGAAGGCCAGGAACAGCCCCTTGACGTACCCCGAACAGCCGTAGACCAGGTCGAAGGCGATGCACGACCTCGGCAACGACAGCGCCCGGTGCAGGACATGGGCGTTCCCGGGCATGCAGTAATCGGGGGTCTGGGTGACGAAAACGACAGCGTCGAAATCGGCCGCCTCCAGGGCGCATCGGTCCATGAGCTCCCGCGCCGCCTGGAGACAGAGGTCGGCGGAGGTGACCGTCCCGTCGACCACCCAGCGGCGGTCGAAGCCGATCGTCCGTTTCAGGCGCTCGAGCTGTTCCCGGCTTTCGTAGTAACCGGCCTCGTCGTCGATGGAAATTTCCCTGCCGCCGTAGGCGGAGGAAACGGCCGTGACCTTCGCGTGCCGGAACGTTACCCTTTTGCCCACTGGCGCACCTCTATCTCGAGACCCTCCAAGTCGACCTTCTCCGGGACGGCCCAGGACACTTGGCCTTCCCCGGCCTCGAGCGGGTCCCCGGTCAGGCCGCGGAGCCAGCCGAGCGCCGGCCCGTTGCGTTCCCCCTTGCGGTACCCGATCAGCGCCTCCCCCCGCGTCCCCAGCCGGGCGGCGGCCAG
>JAAYAJ010000103.1 GCA_012719455.1 Acidobacteriota bacterium
ATTCGCCCGAACGGCAGGTAGTTGTAGCATTCGACGACAATGCCCAATTCATTCGTGATCTTCACTCGCCGCCCTTCACCATCATAGGTAAATGATACGTAGGGATTGCCAGGCGTACTGGCCGCCGATACCTGGACCTCCTTCCCCTTGAAGGTCGAGACCCTGATCGCGCCCGAGGTGTTGTTGACGAAGATCTGCTAACAATTATGTCGGCCATGGGAAATGATACCGGGCTTGTGCGCATGGAAAGCAGACGGGTACCGGCGCGCAAACCCGGGCAAACCCATGGCGAAAGAGGAAGGCAGCTGGTTGACGGAGGGCGGTGTTCCCTACCCGTTGAGATGGTTGTCGATCATTTTGGAGATGGCGCCCTGGGAGGTGTTCCCCACGATCTGTTCCTTGACCACACCGTCCTTGAACAGCAGCAGGGTGGGAATCCCCCTGATGTTGTATTTCCCGGAGGTCAGGGTGTTTTCATCGACATTCAGCTTCAGGATCTTGGCGCGGCCCTCGTATTTTTCGGCGATGGAGTCGATCACGGGAGCCAGCATCCGGCAGGGGGCGCACCAGGCCGCCCAGAAATCCACCAGCACCGGCACTGAAGAATTCAGGACTTCGGATTCAAAATTGTGATCCCCGACTTCGGCAACTTTACTCATCTCGAAATACTCCCAACAAAATTTGAAGGTGACGCTCCATCCCGCTAAAATCAATATTTATTATGGAATCGCCCACTTGCCTTGTCAAGCCCAATGCTCCCGAAGCTAAAAAGCGCTTTGGCCAGCATTTTCTACGAGATACGGGAGTTCTGGACCGCATTGTGCGCTGGATCGGACCGGGTCCCAAAGACCTCTTCCTGGAAATCGGCGCCGGGGACGGGGCGCTGTCGCGCCTCCTGGCCGAGCGCGCCGGGCGGCTCTGGGCCGTGGAACTGGACCGGGATTGCATCCCGCTCCTCAGCACCGCGCTTGCCCCCTACGAAGGCGCCGCCGTGATCGAGGCCGATATCCTCCGGCTCGATTTCGGCCTCCTCCCCGCGCCGGAACCGGGGTGGCGACTGCGGGTGGCCGGGAACCTCCCCTACAATATCGCCACCGCCGCGATCGGGAGGCTCCTCTACTCCAGCCTCGAGCCGGCGGACATGTCCTTCATGGTCCAGCTCGAGGTCGCCCAACGGATTGCCGCCCCCCCGGGCACCCGGCAGTACGGGTACCTTTCCGTGCGCTGCCAGTACCGCGCCGAAGTGCGGATGGGATTCCGGGTTTCCCCCGCCTGCTTCGTGCCCCGCCCAGGGGTCGCTTCGGCCATGATCGCCCTGGCGCCGCGCCCCGGGCGCCGGGATCCCGCGTGGGAGGCCCATTTCGACCTGCTCTGCAAGGGGGCCTTCGCCCACCGTCGCAAGACCCTGGGCAATTCCCTTGCGCTCCACCCCGAGTTGGGGAAGATCGCCCCGGACCTGCTCCGCGCGGCGGACATCGACGGCGGGCGGCGGGCCGAAGCCCTGGGCGTCGACGAGTACGTGCGCCTGGCCTCGGTCTTCCACGATCATTTCGCCCCCTGAGCGGCCGGGGAACCTTCCCGGCCCATCCGGGTGTTTCACATGGCGCACAGCTGGGATATACTGCGCCCTTAATCGGAAAGACATCATGAGCGAAGAAAAAATGGAAATCGTTCCCCTGGGCGGCCTGGGGGAATTCGGCATGAATATGACGGCCGTCCGCTACGGGGAGGATATCCTGGTCGTGGACGCCGGCCTCATGTTTCCGCGCGAGGACCTGCTAGGCGTCGACCGGGTGATCCCCGATTTCACCTACCTGTTCGAGCACCGCGACCAGGTGCGCGGGATCGTGCTGACGCACGGCCACGAGGACCACATCGGGGCCCTTCCCTACCTGCTCGAGGACTTTTCCATCCCGGTATACGCGACCCGGCTGACGCTGGGTCTCCTGCGCGGCCGCCTCAGGGAGAGCGGCATGCTGGAGCTGAGCGACCTCAGGCCCGTCCGGGCGCGCGATATCCTGGAATTGGGGCGGATCCGGGTTGAAATCCTCGGCATGACCCACAGCCTGGCCGACAGCATCGGGCTGGCGATCACCACCCCGGTGGGCACCGTCATCCACACGGGCGATTTCAAGCTCGACTCCGCCCCTCTCAACGGCTCGATCACCGATTACGCCCGCATCGCGCAGCTCGGGGAGGAGGGGGTCCTGGCCCTGCTCAGCGACAGCACCAACAGCGAGCGACGCGGCTTCACCCCGCCGGAGATCAAGGTCCAAAGCGACCTGGAGCTGATTTTCCATCTCTGCCGCCGCAAAATCGTCATCGCCTGCTTCGCCTCGAGCATCCACCGGATCCAGATCATCCTGGACCTGGCGAGTGCCTTCGGCCGCCGGGTGGCGGTGCTCGGCCGCAGCATGAAGGACAACATCCGCATCGCCTCGGAACTGGGCTACCTCACCCTGCCGCCCGGAGTGCTGCTCGAAGCGGGCGAGGGGAAATCGGTCCCGGACGAGCAGCTGCTCGTTCTCTGTACGGGGAGCCAGGGGGAACCGCTGGCGGCCCTGACCCGCCTGGCCTTCGACAAGCAGAAGGATATCTCCGTCACCGAAGGGGACGCCGTCATCCTCAGCGCCCGGGTGATCCCTGGGCACGAGGGGAGGATCTCGCGCCTGGTCAATCATTTCTGCCGCCGCGGGGCGCGCGTGTACGACGGGGTCCACTGGACGACCCACGTCTCCGGGCACGCCAGCGCCGAGGAACTGAAGATCATGCTCAACCTCACCCGTCCCAGGTTCTTCGTCCCCGTTCACGGGGAATACCGGCAGCTGTTTGCGCACACACTGCTGGCACGGGAAACCGGGATGGACGCGGAACGCATCCTCCTGGCCGAATCGGGAGATATCATTGAGCTGACCCCCTCCAGCATCCGCGTATCCGGAAAGGCCCCGGTCGGGCGCCGCCTGATCGATTCCGGCAGCGTGGCGGAACTGGACGAGGTGGTGATCGGCGACCGGCAGCACCTGTCCGAGCAAGGGGTGGTCCTGGCCGTCGTGGCGGTCAACAAGGCGACGGGTGCCATCGAAGGGGTCCCGGAGGTGGTCAGCCGCGGGCACCTCCAGGAGGCCGAGGGGGCGGCCTTCCTCGCCGAGGCGCGCCAGGCGGTTGTGCGCGCTATCGAGGAGTGCTCCGGGGAGGAGCGCAGCGACTCCGGCATTCTCACCGGGGTGGTCCGGGCCGCGCTGAAAAAATACTTCCGGAAACGGACGGGGACGCGGCCCATGATCGTCCCCGTCATTATCGACGTTTAAGCGATCGGGATTTCCCTATGTCCGGTGAAACAAAAAAAAGACACGAATTTCTCGGGGTGGCGCTCCTGGTTCTGGCCGTCCTGCTGGTTCTCTGCCTGCTGACCCACCACTCCGGAGACCACAGCCTGAACACCCTGTCGTCCGCCCCGACGGTCGCAAACAAGGCCGGCCGGCTGGGAGCCCTGGTCAGCGACCTCCTCTACCAGGCGCTCGGATTCGCCTCCTTCCTGCTCCTGGTCCCGCTGACGGTGGTGAGCTGGAAGCTGGTTTTCGGCCGCCCGTTCAAGGAGCCCTGTCTCCGGGCGTTCGGCTACCTCCTGCTGATTGTCGGCAGCGCCGCGCTGCTCGAGCTGCTCCCCTTCGCGGAAGGGAGTTTTGATTTCCATCCCGGCGGGTTCGTCGGCGTTCTGACCGGCGGGCTGCTGCTGCCGAATCTGAACCGTACCGGAACCTTCATCGTCCTCGTGGGAGCGCTGGTGCTCGGCATTCTCGCCGCCACCCCCTTCACTCTGGCCGGCGGCTTTTCCCGTTTCGAGCTGAGAATCCGCCAACCGCGGCCCGGCCTCGCCGGACGGTGGCGCCGCTGGCGGGAGAACCGCCGCCCGGTGCGCGCGGTGGTGAATATCAAGCCCCCCGTCCAGGCGCTCCAGCTCACCCCCAGGCCGGAACCGGTGAAGGCGCCCGCCCCGCCGCGGGTAGCAGCGCGTCCCGCACCGGTGCGTGAAGAGGTCCGTGAAGAAACCATGGAGGCGCCGCCGGCGCCTTCCGCCGGCGCCCGCGCGGGCAATTTCCGCATCCCAGACGTGGAGTTGCTCAGCGTCGGGGAAAATCCCTTCCCGGTCGACGAAACGGAATTGATGGAGCGGGCGCGGCTGATTGCGGCCAAATGCGCGGAGTTCGACGTCAACGGCCGGATCGACAAGATTCATCCCGGTCCCGTGGTGACGACCTTCGAGTTCAAACCCGACGCCGGGGTCAAGTATGCGCGCATCACCGGGTTGGTGGACGACCTCTGCCTGGGGATCAAGGCGGAGTCGATGCGCATCGACCGGATCCCGGGCAAGGCCACCGTGGGGATCGAGGTGCCGAACGTCCACCGGGAAATCATCATGCTCCGGGAACTGATCGACTCCGACTCCTTCCGGAAATCCCCCTCGAAACTGACCCTGGCGCTTGGCAAGCTCATCAACGGGGCCCCCTACATGACCGACCTGGCGAAAATGCCCCACCTGCTGATTGCGGGGGCCACCGGGGCGGGAAAGAGCGTGGCGCTCAACGCCATGATCACCTCGATCCTGTACAAGGCCACGCCCGAGGAGGTGCGCTTCATCTTCATCGACCCCAAGCGCCTGGAGCTCGGCTTGTACGCCGATATCCCCCACCTGCTCACCGAGATCGTGACCGACCCCGCCGAGGCCGCCAACGCCCTCAGGTGGGCGACCAACGAAATGGAGAGCCGCTACAAGAAACTGGCCGAAATGAAGGTGCGCAGCATCGACCAGTACAACACCAAGCTCCGCTCGGCGGGCGCGCAAATGTCCCCGCCCAAGGACGGGGCCCCGGGGGGGGAACCGGAAAAACCACTTTCCTATATCGTGCTGGTCATTGACGAGCTGGCCGACCTGATGATGGTCGCCGGCCGCGAAGTCGAGGAATCGATCTCCCGGCTAGCCGCCATGGCCCGCGCCGTGGGCATCCACCTCATCCTGGCCACGCAGCGCCCCTCGGTCGACGTCATCACGGGGGTCATCAAGGCCAACTTCCCCTCCCGCATCGCCTTCAAAGTCGCGTCCAAGGTCGACAGCCGCACCATCATCGACTGCAACGGGGCTGAACAGCTCCTGGGGAACGGCGACATGCTCTTCATCCCCCCGGGGAGCGCGCGGCTGACCCGCATCCACGGCGCCTATGTCAGCGAGACGGAGGTGCAGGCAATCGTGGAGCACCTGCGCAAACAGGGGATCCCCTCCTACGACGACTCGATCCTGACCTACGGGCAGCAGGAAGTGGACGAGGCCGGGAACCCTGTGGACGGATCGATGACCGACCCGCTCTACAACGATGCGGTGCGCACCGTCGTCAGCGAGGGACGGGGCTCCACCTCGCTTTTGCAGCGCAGGCTCAGCATCGGGTACGGCCGCGCCGCCAAGCTGGTGGACATGATGTTCCACAACGGGGTGGTGGGGCCGGCCGAGGGATCGAAACCGCGGGAAGTCCTTGTGGGGCCGGATTTTCTGGACAGGCTGGAGGAGCTGTAGCCGCCGCCCCGTCTTGACTTGTCCCCCGTGTCTGCTACACTGGAGCCAAGAGGCTCCCCATGAAAGCGGGCAAGGCAATTTCCCTCGGGCTGGTTTTGCTGCTGGCATCGGCGCTGGCGCTCGGCAACAGCCAGGAGCGCAAACGCCCTCCTACCTTCAAGGTCGGAGTGGAAACGGTCTTCATCAAGGTCGCCGTCACCGATCCCATGAACCGTTACGTCACCGGCCTGGAGCAGGACCATTTCCGGATCTACGAGGACAAGATCGAGCAGGAGATCTCCTACTTCAGCCAGGAGCCGGCCCCCGTGAGCGTCGGCCTCATCTTCGACATCAGCGCCAGCATGAAGGACAACAACAACATCCGGAAAGCCAAGAACGCCATCAC
The DNA here is from genome assembly GCA_012719455.1 of Acidobacteriota bacterium. Taxonomy (GTDB): domain Bacteria; phylum Acidobacteriota; class UBA6911; order UBA6911; family UBA6911; genus UBA6911. The sequence goes on from JAAYAJ010000103.1 coordinate 5,952, forward strand.
CCGGTTCCTGCAGTCGGAGAACCCGGAGGATGAATGCTTTCTCATCACCTTCAACGACCGCACCAACCTGGCCCAGCCCTTCACGGAGGACAGCGGCACGATCCAGAACATCGTGGCGCAGCAGAAACCGGGGGGGAGCACGGCGCTCTACGACGCCGTCTACATGGGGCTTGACCAGGTCCAGCGCGGCCGTAATGAAAAGAAGGCGCTGATCGTGATCACCGACGGCGAGGACAACAGCAGCCGCTACTCCCCGGGGGAGGTGCGGGAGTTCGCCAAGGAATCGGACGTGCAGATCTACGGCATCGGGGAACAGGGCAAGCTGGGCTACGGCCACTCCGAAATCCGGAACATCGTGAGCCTCACGGGCGGCCGGGCGTTCTTCCCCACCAGCTTCAACGAACTCGACTACTACATCGACCTCGTCCACGCTGAATTGCGCAACCAGTATCTGATAGGATATTCCCCCACCAACAAGGCTCACGATGGAAGATGGCGCCGCATCACCGTCAAGCTCGACACCCCGCAGGGTCTCCCGAAGCTGGCCGTACACTCCAGGGATGGTTATTATGCCCCGAAAAACTGAAGTACCGTTCCGGGCCCGCCGGCTACCTGTGCCCTGGCCCGCATGGGTCGCATTATATGCTTTATTAATAATACCTTGCAGTATAAAAGCTCAAGAAACAAATGAACTCCCTCGGGGGGAGTCGGCCGGGTCGGCATTCAAGCTGGGGGTGCAGGTCGACCTGGTCGTCATGCACACGTCAGTCTTTGACAAGGACGGGCACTTCGTCACCGGGCTCGAGCCGGCCAACTTCAGGCTCCACGAGGATGGAAAGGAGCAGGAGATCGTCTCCTTCGCCCAGGAAGACGTCCCCCTGACGATCGGGATCCTCCTCGACACGAGCGGCAGCATGCGCCAGGAGATGGAGCAGGTCAACAACGCGGCCCTGGCCTTCATAGAAGCGAGCCACGCCGAGGACGAGGTGTTTCTGATCGGCTTCAACGACGAGGTGGAGCTGCTGCAGGACTATACCAGCGATATCGATGAAATCAGGGATTCGCTTGACAATACCGTCGTTGCGGGCGGCACGGTCCTGTACGACGCGATCTACCTCGGTGTGCAGAAGGCGCAGGCGGGGAGCCGGGGAAAGAAGGCGGTGGTCGTCATCACCGACGGCGAGGACAAGGACAGCTATTACAAGCTGGAGGAACTCCTCTCCAAGGTGCAGGAAGCGGATGTGCAGGTTTTCTGCGTGGGCTTCATCGAGGAGATCCCGACCCGGAGCCTGTTCGGGCGCTGGTCCAACATCGGGGCCAAGAAAGTCATGGACGCCCTGAACCGGATCGCCGAGGAGACGGGGGGAAAAGCCTATTTCCCGCAGCGGGTGGCTGAAATCCACGCCATCGTGGCTGAAATCGCCCGGGAACTGAGGACCCAGTACAGCATCGGCTACGTCTCTTCCAACGGCGCGCGCGACGGTTCCTTCCGGCGCGTGAAGATCAGCCTGGCCGGGACCGGGCGCAAGGACCTGCGCATCCGCCACCGGCGGGGGTACTACGCCGCCTCGGCCGTGCCGGCGGCGGCGGAAAAGGGGGAAGGCCGAGCGCCTTTCAGTCCCGGAACCGCCCCAGATCCCGCTCGCTGAGCACCTCGTTGCCGCTCCCGGTACGGTATCCTTGGAGATCGAGCGTCACGTACTTGTAGCCCAGTCCCTTGAACTCCGCGGCGAGACTGGCGGCCATGGCCGGGTCCAATGCGCGCTTCAGCTCTTCCGGGCCGAATTCCAGCCGTGCCAGGTGCTCGTGGTGCCGGACGCGGAAAACCCGGAAGCCCATGGCGCGCAGCGCCTCCTCCCCCCGGTCCACGATCCTCAGCGCCTCCTCGGTTATCGGCACACCGTAGGGGATGCGCGAGGCCAGGCATGCCGAGGACGGTTCATCGGAGGTAGGGAGGCCATGAAGGCGCGAGAGGACTCGGATCTCGCTCTTGCCGAGCCCCACCTCCAGGAGCGGACTGCGCACCCGGTGCTTCTCCGCCGCCCTTCTCCCCGGCCGGTAATCGGCAAGATCATCGGTGTTCAACCCGTCCAGCAGCATGGCCGCTCCGAAACCGCGCGCGACCTCCCCCAGAAGGGCGAACAATTCGTCTTTGCAAAAAAAACAGCGGTTCGAGCTGTTGGCGCAATATTCCGGCCGCTCCATTTCCCGGGAACGGACAAACCGGTGCACGAGCCCGTAGCGGCGGGCGAACCGCTCCGCCAGTTTCCTCTGGTGGGTGGAAAGGGACGCGCTTTCGGCCGTCACCGCCAGCGCCCGCTCCCCCAGGACCTGGTGCGCCCTGTAGGCCAGGTAGGCGCTGTCGACCCCGCCGCTGTAGGCCACCAGGACCTTCGGGCAATCGGCGAGGAGTGCATCGAGTTTCTCTTCTTTTTCCCGCGGATCGGTCATGGCTCCAGGCGGCGCAAAAAATGCACAGTCCCGCACCGCACGCTCATTGCGCCCGTACGGCGGCAGGGAAAGCGCGCAACCCGGAGCAGGGCGAGGCTAATAATCCTCTTCGTCGTCGTCGTCCTCGTCGTC
>JAAYAJ010000104.1 GCA_012719455.1 Acidobacteriota bacterium
ACGGGCCGCCCTTCATCCCTTGCGGGAAGCGCTTTTCTATTTGACCTTGCTCCGTGTGGGGTTTGCCCTGCCGCCGCTGTTACCAGCGTCGCGGTGCGCTCTTACCGCACCTTTTCACCCTTACCCCTCGATGCGGGGCGGTATTTTTTCTGTGGCACTTTCCGTGGGGTCGCCCCCCCCTCGTGTTACGAGGCACACTGCCCTGTGGAGTTCGGACTTTCCTCGACCCTTGCGGGCCGCGATTGCCTGTCCGGCTCCGGCACTTCCATGATAGAGGATCCGGGGTGGAAAGGAAACCCCGTGCGCGCGATTCCGGGTCAGGCCTTTTTCCCCTTCTCCGCGGCCGCCGGCTCCGGTTTTGTCATCCCCAGCTTTTCCCTGAGCCCGGCGTCGAGCGCTTGGGCCACCTCGGGGTGCTCACGGATGAACTGCTTGGCGTTGTCCCGCCCCTGGCCCAGCCGTTCCCCCTGGTAGGAGAACCAGGAACCGCTCTTCTCGATCAGCCTGTGCTCCACCGCCAGGTCGAGGAGATCCCCCTCGTAGGAGATGCCCTGATTGTAGATGATGTCGAACTCGGATTCCCGGAACGGGGGCGCCAGCTTGTTCTTCACGATCTTCACCCGCGTGCGGTTCCCGATGAACTGGTCGCCGTCCTTGATCGCCCCGATCCTGCGGATATCCACGCGGATGGAGGAGTAGAATTTGAGCGCCCGGCCGCCGGTGGTCGTCTCCGGGTTGCCGAACATGACGCCGATCTTCTCCCGGATCTGGTTGATGAAGATCATGCAGGTGTTGGACTTGGAAACGATGGCCGTCAGCTTGCGCAGGGCCTGCGACATCAACCGTGCCTGCAGTCCCGGCAGCGAGTCCCCCATTTCCCCTTCGAGTTCCGCCTTGGGGACCAGCGCGGCGACCGAGTCCACCACCAGGATATCGATGGCCCCGCTCCGGACCAGGACCTCGGCGATCTCCAGCGCCTGCTCCCCGCTGTCGGGCTGCGAGATCAGCAGGTTGTCGGTATCGACCCCCAGCTTCTTGGCATACCCCGCGTCCATGGCGTGTTCCGCATCGATGAAGGCCGCGGTCCCCCCGGCTTTCTGCGCCTGGGCGATGGCATGCAGGGCGATAGTCGTCTTCCCCCCCGATTCCGGGCCGTAGATTTCCACGACCCGCCCCCTGGGAAACCCGCCGACGCCCAGGGCAGCGTCGAAGGAAAGGCAGCCGGTGGAGATCGACTGGACCCCCGTGGTTTCAATGCGGTCCCCGAGCCGCATGATGGACCCCTTCCCGAACTGCTTTTCAATCTGGGTAAGCGCCATGTCAATGGCCTTGTTCCTGTTCGTGCGATCGTCTGCCATCCGTTCTTCCCTTCCGGTTATCCGTTCGTGATGCGGTGAGCCGCCAAAGTATCTAATCGGGGATTCCCGCTTTGAGCAAGAATTTCTCGCCCGCCGCCCCGGGGCGCGCGAAAGCCATCATCCTACCACGCAGTCGGGCCAAACCCAACATTACACCAGGTCCTCGCCGCCGTCGACCCGGATGATGTTGCCCGTCATCCGGGCCGATGCCGAACGCGAGAGAGCGACCAGGACCGAAGCGATGTCTTCGGGCTCGGTCAGCCTCCCGCCGGGATTGGCCGCCCGGGCCGCGGCTAACATCGCGTCGCTGCCGGGGATTCTACGGGCCGCCAGCGTGTCGGTCACTCCCGCCTGCAGTGCGTTGACCGCAATCCCCTCCGGGGCCAGTTCCACCGCCAGCTGCCGCACGTGGGCCTCCAGCGCAGCCTTGGCGGCCGAAACCGCGCCGTAGGTGGGCCAAACCCTGCGGGCTCCGGCGCTCGTCATGGCATAGATCTGCGCCCCCCGGGTGAGCAGCCCGGCGTCCCTCAGCTCCTGCGTCCAATAGACCAGGCTGTGGGCCATGACTTCGAGCGTCATGTTGAGGTCCGCCGGCCGGATGCGGCTAGCGGACTCCTCCGCCAGGAAGGGCTTCAGGGTGCCGAAGGCGAGAGAATGGAGCATGAGGCGGATGTCGGCCGGCCGGCGGGCCAGCGTCCCGATCACCTCGGAACGGCGCCCGGGATCGGCCGCGTTGAGATTGAAAAAGAGCGCCTCCCGCCCCTGCCGCCGGATTTCGTCCTCTACCCTGACCGCGCCCGCCATCGTGCTCCTGCGATCGAGATGGACCCCCGCGACATGGAACCCCTCACCAGCCAGGGCTACGGCCGCTGCCGCGCCGAATCCGCTGCTGACTCCCAGAACCAGGGCCCATCGATCTTTCATTCCTTCCGCCACTGTGCCTCCTTTTCAATTGCAGGCCGCGCTCCTCCGTTGCCCCTTGACTCCGCGTCCCCTAATTGATAGCATTGTGCGCTTTAATGGGAGTTACCGCCATGCCAATGCAGTGTTACGTTTGCGCCAAAAGCCCCACGTTCGGCAATACCATTTCCCACGCGCACAACATCCGGTCGCGCAAGTTTTATCCGAACCTCCAGCGCATCAGGATCATGGAGAATGGAACCGTCAAGAGGATCCGCATCTGCACGCGCTGCCTGAGATCGGGCAAGGTCCAGAAAGCGGTCTGATCCGCAACCGTCCAGGTTGAGCCGCGGAGGTGCGGCCGTCAGGCTCTCTCGACCCCCCGCACCCCGGCCACCGCTCTCAGGCTCTGCATCACCTTCTGCAGATGCTTTACGTCGGCGACATCCACGGTAAACTCGACCTTTCCCCGCTGGGAACCCAGGTCGGTGGTTGACCGGGACTCCCGGATATTCGTATTCCGGTTGGAAATCGCCGTCGTGATGTCGGCCAGGATCCCCTGCCTGTCCTCGAGCGTGATCCTCAAGCGCACGCTGAAGACCCGTCTCTCCCCTCCGTTCACCCACTTCACCTCGGTGATGCGGTTCGTGCCCATCAGGCCGGCGACGGTCCGGCACTCGGCGGAATGCACCGAGATCCCCTTTCCCCGCGTGATATAGCCCACGATTTCATCCCCCGGAATCGGATGGCAGCATTTGGCCCGGTAGACCAGGGCTTCGTCCCGTCCCTGGACCGCGATCGGGGCGTCGGTCCGACCCAGCATGCGGTCGAGCACCCGGGGAAGCATCGCCTCCCTCGAATCGTGAGGCTGCGCCCGTTCGGGGAAGAGCCCGGTCAGGATCTGTCTGGGGGCGATGGTGCCGAAACCGACGCTGGGGAGGATGTCCTCGGGCCGCTCCAGGCCGAACAGCTCCAGGACCCCCTTCATTTCCGGCATCCGGACGAGCTTTTTCCAGGAACTCCGGAACCGGTGCGCCTCTTTTTCCATCAGCTTGAGCCCCAACTGGACCGCATCCTCCTTCTCTTTCTGGTTGATCCAGTGCCGGATCTTCCCCCGCGCGCGCGCCGTCTTCACAAAACCAAGCCATTCGCGGCTCGGCACGGCATCCGGCTCCGTGATGACCTCTACGATCTCCCCGTTCCGGATCCGGTGGCGCAGCGGCACGATCCGGTTGTTGACCTTCGCCGCGACGCAGCGGTGCCCCACCTCGGTGTGGATAGTGTAGGCGAAATCGACCGGCGTGGCGTCCCGCGGCAGGGTGACCACCTCCCCCTTGGGAGTGAAGCAGAACACCTCGTCAGGGTACAGATCGACCTTGAGGTTGCTAAGGAATTCCCGGGCGTCGCTGATGTCGTTCTGCGATTCGATCAGCTGGCGCAGCCACCGCAACTGCTCCTCCCCTTCCTCCACCCCGTGCCTGCCCTCCTTGTATTTCCAGTGGGCGGCGATCCCCTCCTCCGCCACCCGGTGCATCTCCCGCGTGCGGATTTGGATTTCAAAGGGCTGGCCGTTCGCACCGATGACCGAGGTGTGCAGCGACTGGTAGAGGTTGGGCCGCGGCATGGCTATATAGTCCTTGATCCGCCCCGGAACCGGCTTCCACAGGGTATGTAGAATCCCCAGGACGCTATAACAGTTGCTCACGCTGTCGGTGATCACGCGCACGGCGACGAAATCGAACACCTCGTCGATGGTGATCTTCTGCCGCTTCATCTTCTGATACACACCGTAGATGCGCTTGATCCGGCTTTCGATCTGCACCGGGATCCGCCGCAGCCGCATTTCCCCTTCTATCGCGCGCTTCGTCTCCAGGATGAAATCCTGGCTGACCATCCGCCGCTTCTCGATCTGTGACACCGTGTCCTGGTACGCGTCCGGATCGAGGAAACTGAAGGCGAGGTCCTCCAGCTCGCCCCTGATCCTGGCCATCCCCAGGCGGTGCGCCAGCGGGGCGTAGATCTCGATCGTTTCCTGCGAAATCCGTTGGCGCCGCTCGGGCGGCAGGTACTGCAGGGTGCGCATGTTGTGCAGCCGGTCGGCGAGCTTGATGAAGAGAACACGGATGTCGCTCACCATCGCCAGGAGCATCTTGCGGAAGTTTTCGGCCTGCTTCTGGTAATTGGAAGCCAGATTGATCTCGGGAATCTTGGTGACCCCGTCCACGACCTGGTAGACTTCATCGCCGAACTGCTTGCGCAGCTCCTCCGGCGACATCAGGGTGTCCTCGATCACGTCGTGCAGCAGGCCCGCCGTGACGGCGACCGGGTCCAGCTTGAGTTCAGCAAGGATGTTGGCCACTTCGAGCGGGTGCGTCAGGTATGGCTCCCCGTTCATACGCACCTGCCCCTTGTGGTATTTGGCGCTCACGACATATCCGCGCTGAATCATGTCCAGCGAGGCGCCGGGGTGGTAGCGGGCTACCTTTTCCGCCAGATCTTCGTAACGTATCATTCCAGGGTCTGACTCTCCCGGTCAGTACACCCCCGGCGGCGCCCGCCGGGGGTGCCTCCGTGGGGTCCATGTTTTCCGGGCGCCTTTTCCCGGCGCCCACAAAAAAAGGGGGCAGAAATAATTCTGCCCCCTTATCCCGCCCTCGTGGGGTTCCCCTCGCTGCGGAGAATCGTTCCGGCGCCCCGTAAGGACGGCCGGGTCTACTGACCTCCGATTCCAAGTTTCTTGGGACGCTTGGCCTCTTCCTCCTCCGCCTTGCGTCGGAGTTCGAGCGACTTCAGGGCCACCATGTCCGCCTGGCGGATAAGGTCGGCCTTGGCATCCTCGTCGGTTTCGAACTTCGCCTTCTCCCTCCAGAGGAGGTTCTGGTATTCCAAGGCATCGAAATAATTGGGCCGCACCTCGATCGCCTTCTCGATGTTCTTCAACCCTTCCTCGATGTTGGCCTTGGCCGTCTCCTGTTCCTCCGGCGACATGAACTCGACGTTTTCCCCCTGGATCCCCGTCCGTTCGGCAACGTCATCATAATCCATGACCGCGATGCGGTAGTAGGCCTCCGCGTTATTCGGATCGATGGCAATGGCCTTGTTGCACCACTCCTTGGATTCGGGGTACTGGTTCAGCTGGTAGTACAGGCTGGCGATGCTGAGCATCGCGTCCTTGTTAGGCTTCGCGGGGTCTGCGGCTCCCGCCACGACCTCCTTGAAGGTTTCGATCGCCCGTTTCGCCATCTCCTCGCTCCGGGGATCCGAGGAGCCGGGGACGAACTGCGACGTGTATGCCGTAGCCAGATACATGCGGGCGATCTCGAAATCGGGATCCAACTCCAGGGTCTTCTGGAAATATTGCGCGGCAGCGTCATACTTCTGATCGGTAAACGCCTTCACTCCCTTGTTCAGGTAGTCCCGCGCCCGCAACTTTTGCATGAAACCGCAGCCGGACAGGGGCATCACCGCCAGAAGCAGAAGCACGGCGAGCCACTTGTTGTTCAACTTCATTGTGGCCTCCAAACTATAAGTTAAACTGAGTGCGAGTCCTAAGTAGTCAGCGGATCTCTTCCGTCAAAAGACCGATATCCCCCACTCCCGCGCCCTTGGCGATATCGATCACCCGGACGACGTCGCCGTAGGGCAGCTTCGCGCTGGCGCTGATGAACATGTTCTTGTTCGCGCGGGCGCTGTAGATTTCCTGGAGCTGCGCTCCCAGCCTGGCGATGGTCGTCTCTTCCTGGTTGATGGCGATCTGCGCCGATTCTCCGATGGAAACAACAATGACACTCGGATCGATGGCACCGCCCTCTTCGTTGGATGTCTGCGGCACCTTGACGTCCAAATCCATCTGGCGAATCGGAGTGATCACCATGAAGATGATGAGCAGCACCAGAAGGATATCAATATACGGGGTGATATTGATATCCGCCATGGCGCGCTTTTTGCTCCTTACGTCAATTCCCATAGTAGATCCCTTTCATTCCTTGCAACAGTCCGGCCCCGGGCCGTCGAAGGTCCAGGCTCCCTTGATGACCCTTTCCCTTTCACGGCTCTTTCCACGGCCCAGCGGGAACACCTTCACCCAAGCCCCGCCGGGACCGCGGCCAACGCCCACTCGAATTCGGAGCAGGAGAGGGTTACGCCCTCCGCAATACGGCCGGAGGGCGTTCGCCGCCTATTCCTTCTCCTTCTCAGCCATCAAGCCGATCTTCTCCACCCCGGCGCTTCGGCACTGGTTGACGATCTGGACAACCCGTCCGTAGGAAAGCGCGGTATCCGCCTTCAGGAAGATGCTCCGGTTCAGCTCCCCGCCCGAAAACTTCTGGACGAGAAACTCGTACAGGTCGTTTTCCCCAACCTGCCTTTTCCCCAGGAAAATCTTCCCCTCCCGGTTCAGGGCGACCACGACCGCTTCCTTGCTGTCGGCCTCGGGTGCGTCCAGCGCGTTCTTCGCCTTGGGGAGGTTGACGGTAATACCGCTCTGCAGAAGGGGCGTCGTGATCATGAAGATGATCAGCAGCACCAGCATGACATCCGCCATCGGAGTGACGTTGATGTCAGCCATGACACTCTTTGCTTTAACCCTTCTAGCCACGGCATTAGCTCCGCTTCTTGAGGAAGAAATCGATCAGTTCCGAGGAGGAGTTATCCATCTCCACGGTAAAGGTTTCAATTCTGTTGGTGAAAATATTGAAGGCCCAGACCGCCGGGACGGCGACGAACAGCCCGAACGCCGTGGTCACCAGCGCTTCCGCGATACCGCCGGCGACGGCCGCGATCCCCGCGGTCTCCTCGGTCTTCATCCCCTGGAACGCGTTGATGATCCCGATGGTGGTACCGAACAGACCGACGAAGGGGGCGGTGGCGCCGATGGTGGCCAGGCCGCTGAGGCCCCGCTTCAGGTCTTCAATACAGATGGCGGTGGCGCGGTCAAGCGCACGACGGGAGCCGTCCAGGGTTTCCCCGGGGATCTCCTTGCCCTTTCCATACGGCTTCAGTTCCTGCAGCCCGGATACCAGCACCTTGGCCAGGTGGCTCTTGTTGTACTGCTCGCCCAGCGCGATCGCTTCCTCGATTTTGCCGTCCTTCAGGACCTCGGCCACCGCGGGGGTGAACATCCTCGACTGCTTGCGCGCCTGGCGGTAGGTCAGCCAGCGCTCAATCATCACGGCGAACGACCATGCCGACATGATGGCCAGGATGATCACCACGCCCCTGGCGATTCCGCCCATCTGATTCCAGAGTTCTACGATATTGATTGATCCCATCGAATTTCTAGCCTCCGATTGAATTATTTGGTACCTAGTTCAACTTAAAAATGACGGTCACGTTAGCGATCACTGGAACGGGCTCACCGTTGAGCAAAGTAGGGGAGTACTTCCACTGCTTCACCGCGTTGAGTGCTGCGTCGTTCAGCAGGGGGTGCCCGCTGGTAACACTGCATTCCGTAACATTGCCTTCCTCGTCAACCGTTACCACCAGGGTCACCTTTCCCGAAACACGCGCGCGCTTGGCCAAGTCGGGATAGGGAGGGTCAACCCTTCGGATCAGTCTGGATTCCTGCACATTGCCACCCACCCTGATAGGATTCCGCTTCACCGGCTTTGGCGGCGGCGGGGGAGGAGGCGGTGGAGCCGCCCCGCTGAGCAACCCCCCGACGACTCCGCCCGAAACACCTCCGGCGACTCCCCCGGCGATCCCGCCCGGAATCCCGCTGACGATACTGCTGACGCCGACAATGGGCGCTTCGTCAGATGGAGGAGGAATCTCGCGCGGTATTTCCGTGGGGGCCACGAACTGGTTCGGATCGATGACCGCGACCTTGGGCGGGGTCTTGACATTGGTCGGCGGCGGCGGCGGCGGCGGCGGTGGCGGCGGCGGCGGCGGCGGCGCGATCAGAAAACTCAATACCTCGCTCTCCGGCAGAACATCGAAAAAGATAAGGGGAGCGATGACCATGGCCAGGACCAGCGCGATTTCCAGTATGATCGCGACCAGGGCCGAGACCAGGCGCTTGCCCGTATCCGATTTCCCGATCTGATTTAAGTCTTCAAACATGTATCCCCCTTGTTTGCTGCCCGTGGACCTTCAGTCGTTCCGGGCATCCTGCGGCATCGTTTTGAAGGCCCGATCTTAATATTCCCGCTTAAAAACTGTCAAGGATTTTCTCTCCCGCATTTGCATGAATTTCTGTGACTTCAACCGTCTTCGAAGCTATTCGTTGCATCCCCCCCGGCTTCAGGCGGTCTTACGCCCCGTTTTCTGCCCAAAGCGACGATACCACCAATCCACGACGGTCGACGCGAGGGCGATGGTGGAATAGGAGCCGGCGATGATCCCGACGGTGAGCGCGAACGAGAAGCCGTTCAGCACTTCCCCCCCGAAAAGAAAGAGTGAAAACACGGCGATAAAGGTGAATCCCGACGTCATGATGGTACGGGAGAGCGTCTGGTTGATGCTCAAGTTCAAGATATCCGACAGCGGCTCCTTGGGCATCAGGCGCACGTTCTCGCGCACCCGGTCGAAAATGACAATCGTGTCGTTGACCGAATACCCGACCAGGGTCAGCAGCGCCGCAATCACCGTCAGCGAGATTTCCTTCTGCGTCAGGGCGAACAGCCCCAGGGTGATCACGACATCGTGAACCAGGGCCAGGATGGCGGCGACTCCGTAGATCGGCTTGAACCGGAAGGCGATGTAGATCAGCATGGCGCCGAGCGCCAGCAGCACCGCAAGCGTCGCCCGCTTCCGCAGGTCGCCCCCGACCACAGCCCCGATGCTCTCCAGCCCCTTGATGGCAAAGGCGCCCGCATGGAACCCCTGCTTGAGGCTCGCCACCACCGCCGTGGAAACCCCCGACCGCCCCAGTTCATCGAGGGAGCCGACCAGCCCGTCGGCCTCCTTGTTGCGGTAATCGAGCAGCTTTTCGGCCGCCTGCCGGTAGTGGCCGTCCAGCTCGAGCGTCGACTTCTCCTGCGCCTTCAGGCCGTCAGGGTCCCGCTGGATAAGGTAGTCCGCAATCTGGGAGACCCCGGCGTTGTTGAAGTCGACCCGGTCCCCGGCGGCGGCTCCAGGTCCGAACCCCTCCTCCAGCGCGGCGATCAGCCGCTCACGCTCGGCCGCGACCGCCTGCCCCCCCTCGAGCAGACGCTGCAGGCGCACCTGCACGGTGTTGTCGGCCGTCGATCCGAAGCGCTGTATCAGCGGCGGGGCGGCATCCGGGGTGGTGAGGGTGTCGCGGAGAAGATCCAGGTCGGGCGCGTTCTGGAATTTGATGAACACGATGGTCCCGCCGGTGAAGTCGATCCCGTAGTTCAGTCCCCCCTGGACGACATAGGATATCGCGCCGATGGCGAACATCACGGCGGAGATGCCGTAAAACCACCACTTCTTTCCCAGCCAGTTTATTGAAGGTTGTTTAAAAAGTTCCACGAACGACCCCTCTTGTAAATCGACCGGAATCATCCTGCAGCTTTGGGTGGCTCCCGGTCCGATAAAGTTCCGCTAAATCGACAGGTGCTCGACACGGCGACTCCCCAGCACCAATTCAAAAATCCGGTGGGAGAGGTAGACGGCGGTGAAAACGTTGGCGATCAATCCGACCGAAAGGGTGACGGCGAAGCCCCGGATCGGCCCGGTGCCGAACTGGAACAGGAAGACGGCCGCCAGCAGCGTGGTGATGTTGGAGTCGAGGATCGTCCACAGGACCTTGGTGAAGCCGGTGTCGACGGCGGCACGCACCGTTTTCCCGTTGCGCAGCTCCTCGCGGATCCTTTCGAAAATCAGGATATTGGCGTCGACCGCCATGCCGATGGTGAGGATGATGCCGGCAATGCCGGGAAGCGTCAGGGTCGCCCCCACCGCCCCCATGAACCCAAGCAGGATGATCGTGTTGGCGATGAGGCAGATGATGGCGTTGAGTCCCGACAATCGGTAGTAGATCAGCATGCCCAGGACCACGAGCCCGAACCCGATCAGGGAGGCGATGATGCCCGATTTGATCGAGTCGTTGCCGAGCGAGGCGCCGACATTGCGTTCCCCGAGGACCTTGAGCGAAGCCGGGAGGGCGCCCGAGCGCAGCAGCAGCGCCATGTCGTTCGCCTGCTGCTGGGTGTACCGGCCCTGGATTATCCCCTCCGCCTCGATCCTTTCGTTGATCACGGGGGCCGAGCGCACCTGGTCGTCAAGCACGATGGCCAGGCGCTCCCCCACGTGCTGCTCGGTGGCCAGGGCGAAGAGCCTGGCCCCGTCGGAATTGAGGAAGAAGCTGACGGCGGGGGCGCCGTTGCTGTCCGTGCTCGGCCGCGCGGTCTTCAGGTCCTTCCCGGTGATCACCGGGGTCCGGTTGACCACCAGGTATTCCACCCGGCTGTCCTCGCCACGGTCCTCCCGGTAGAGCAGGATCTCGAAATCCTCCGGGATCATGCCGCCGTTGGCGGCGACCGCCGACTCGACGGAGCTGAAGGGCCCCCCCTGCTCTTTTTTCACCAGCGCCAGCTTGAGCTGCGCCGTATTGGCGATCAGTCCCTTGATGCGCTCCGGGTCGTCGATCCCCGGAAGCTCCACGATGATCTGGTCGTCCACTTCCTGGCCGCTCCCTCCGTAGATCTGCAGGGTGGGTTCGGACACCCCGAGGGCATCGACGCGCCGCCGGATGGTCTCCAGCGCCTGGCGGACGGTGGATTCCCGCGTCTCACGCATATAGCGCGGCGCCATTGACAGCACGTAGTCGGTCTTCCCATCGAGCGACTTGCTCCGCAACTCGTATTTCTGTCTGTAGGTATCCTCGATGTAAGCGCGCGCGTCGCCCGCCCGGTCGGCGTCCACCCCGAGGATCTCGACCGCGAAACCGTTCCCCTTGCGCGCGGAGGCGAAGGGAATCTCCCTGGTCCTATATTCCTGGGCGATCCGGTCGGCGTCCTGCCGCAGCTCCTGGTTCAGGGCATCGTCGGTCACCACCTGCAATACCAGGTGGATCCCCCCCTTCAGATCGAGCCCGAGGGGGAGCCGGGAGAACAAGGGCGCCCCCTTCTCCGCCGGACTGACGAAGAAGTAGGTGCAGATCCCCAGGAAAACCAGGATCAGGATAAGCTTCCAGCGCAAATTCTTCTGCATAATCCACCTTGACGGTAATTCGTGTATTGGGGAAGGCCGTTCATGGATCGGGGCGGGGATGCTCTACGGATTCTCTTCGGGCCCCTGGAGTCCGGCCACGGCGTTTTTGGCAACCTCGATCTTGACCTGGTCGGCGATCTTGAGAATGAACGTCCTGTCTTTCACCCCGGACACCACGCCGTAGATTCCGGAACTCGTGATCACCTTGTCCCCGTTCCTGAGCGCCGCGATCATGGCCTCCACCTTCTTCTGCCGCTTTCGCATCGGCATGAAGATGAGGAGGTAGAAGATGACGCCCACGATCACGATCAGCGCAAATTGGAGCAAGGCATCGGAGGATGCCGCCTGCAGCAGGATGGGTTGTTCCATGGGATCCCTTTTTTTCTATTCCTCTGCGCAAACGGGAGGAACCGTTAATCCGCACCGCGGGCTAAAGCTTGCGGCTCCAAGGGAATGGATCTTCCCCTTTCTCCATTAGCCCGAACCAGTTACCAAAAATACCGAAGTCGATAGCGTCTCTTATTTTGCGCATCATGTCAAGATAAAAGGTCAGGTTGTGCCGGGTGGCGTACAAGGCGTACAGGTGCTCGCCGGTGAGAAAAAGGTGGCGCAGGTAGGCGCGCGAATATTTCCGGCAGGTGGAACAGCCGCAGGCCGGGTCGAGCGGCCCCCCGTCCTCGGCATGCACCGCGTTTTTGATCAGGACCCGCCCCCGGCTGGTGAACAGGCAGCCGTTGCGCGCGTTGCGGGTGGGGAGCACGCAGTCGAACATGTCGATCCCCATGGCCACGCAGCGCAGGAGGTCTTCGGGGGTTCCCACCCCCATCAGGTAGCGCGGCTTGTCGGCGGGCATCAGGGGGGCGGTGGAGCCCACGATGTCGTACATCAGCTCCTTTGGTTCGCCCACGCTCAGCCCCCCCAGCGCGAGGCCCGCAAACCCCATGTCGGCGAGCGCCTCGACCGAGCGCCGCCGCAGGTCGGGATAGACGCTTCCCTGCACGATGCCGAACAGCGCCCGCCCCCCATTGTCGAAACGGTTCCACTCCTCGGCGCACCGCGCCGCCCAGCGCATCGAAAGCTCCATGGAAGCCTCCGCGTCCGTGCGGCCGGCGGGATAGGGGGTGCAGTCGTCGAACACCATGGCGATGTCCGAGCCGAGCGCGCGCTGGATGCCGATGACCTTCTCGGGGGTGAAGAGATTCCGGCTCCCGTCGATGTGGGAACGGAACTGCACCCCCTCCTCGCTGATGCGGCGGAGCTCGCGGTGGCTGTATACCTGGTAACCACCGCTGTCGGTGAGGATGGCGCCGGGCCAGGACATGAACCGGTGCAGCCCGCCCAGCCGGCTGATCCGCTCGTGGCCCGGCCTCAGGTAAAGGTGATAGGTGTTGCCTAGAATGATGCGCGCGTCAAGCGCCTCGAGCGCTTCCGTAGGCATCGCCTTGACGGCGGCCGCCGTCCCCACTGGCATGAAGACCGGGGTCGGAATGTCCCCGTGGGGGGTGCGCAGCACCCCGCGCCGGGCGCTGGTCCGGCTGTCCCTGCAGAGTATCTCGAAACCGAATCCGGGCTCGTCCCTTTTTGTCATGCCGTCGACAGTGTACCCCGCCCCCTGCCCCCCGGCAACCGGCAACCGCCCGGGGCACCGTCACGCCGCGGCCAGGAGCCAATTGACAATTCCCCGCCGTAAAAATATGATTTTCCCCTGCCTGCCGGAACTTTTCCCCAAGGAGAAACCGACGTTGACTGCACGAGCCGGGGACGCGATCATCATCAGGGGCGCCAGGGCCCACAACCTCAGGAACATCACGGTCGAAATCCCCCTGAATTCACTGACCGTGGTGACCGGGGTCTCCGGAAGCGGCAAGAGCAGCCTGGCCTTCGACACCCTCTACGCCGAGGGGCAGCGCCGCTACATCGCGTCGCTCTCGGCCTACGCGCGCCAGTTCCTGGACCGCATCGACCGGCCCGACGTCGATGACATCGAAGGCATCTGCCCGGCACTGGCCATCCGGCAGAAGAACCACTCCCGCAACCCCCGCTCCACGGTGGGCACCGTCACGGAGATCAACGACTACCTCCGCCTCCTCTTTGCCCGGATCGGGGTCACCACCTGCCACGGGTGCGGCCGTGCCGTGAAGCGCGACACCCCCGGGACCATCGCCGATTTCATCCTGGCGCTCGAAGAAGGGCAGAAATTCTACCTCTGCACCCGTCTCGACCTCTCCCCGCCCCCGGCCGAAGCCGGGCGGCGCGGAAAAAAGGGGACGGCCGCGGCCGGGCCCGCCGAGCGGCTGCAATTGATGCTCCCGGGGCTCGAGCGACAGGGTTTCGTGCGCCTGCTCGTCGGGGGGGAGCTCACCGACCCCGCCGGGGCGGTCGAGGCCCTCGCCCGGAGCGGCTCGGACGAAGTCCGCGTCATCGTCGACCGCCTCACCGTCCGGGCGGACCTGCGCCCGAGACTGGTGGACTCCCTGGAGGTCTGCAGCCGCGAATCGGGAGGGCGCCTCGAAGTCCTGCTCCTTACCGACGAACCCGGGGAGCTCATGCGGCGGATCGGCCGCACCCACCCGGACATCCGCACGACCCGCCACCCCGCCGGCGTCCTCGTCCCCTTCAGCGAGGCGTTCGAGTGCCAGCTCTGCGGCATCTCCTACCGGGAACCTGAACCGCGCCTCTTCTCCTTCAACAACCCCTTCGGCGCCTGCCCGGCGTGCCAGGGTTTCGGCAACACCCAGGCGCTCGATCTCGACCGCGTCATCCCCGACCAGTCGCTCAGCCTGGCCGCGGGGGCGATCCACCCCTGGGCCCGCCCCCGCTTCCGCCGCCTCCAGGCCCGGATGCTCCAATTCGCCGCATCCGAGGGGATCGACGCCCACATCCCGTGGCGCGACCTCCCGGAACCGGCGCGGGAAAAGGTGCTGCAGGGCGGCGGACGTTTCCCCGGCGTCCTGGGTTTTTTCGAATACCTGGAGCGGAAAAAATACAAGGTGCAGGTCCGCGTTCTTCTCAGCCGCTACCGGGGATACGCCCCCTGCCTCGAATGCGGCGGCTCCCGCCTGGCGCGCGAGGCGCGCAACGTGCTCATCGCCGGCCGATCGATCACCGACATCGCCGCGATGACGACGGCGGAAGCCCTTGCCTTTTTCTCCGGCCTCGAGCTCGACCCGGAACGGGCGGCCGTCGCCGAGCGGCTGCTCGCGGAAATCGGCCGGCGCCTGGACCTGCTGGTGCGCGTGGGGCTCGATTACGTGACCCTGGACCGGCTCTCCTCGACCCTTTCCGGGGGGGAAGCCCAGCGCATCCAGCTCGCTGCCTCGCTCGGCTCGAGCCTGGTGGGAGCGCTCTACGTCCTGGACGAACCGAGCATCGGACTCCACCCGAAAGACAGCCGGCGGCTGGTGGAAATCCTCAGGGGCCTGAAGGAACTGGGGAACACGGTGGTGGTGGTGGAGCACGACCCGGAGATCATGAAATCGGCCGATCACGTCATCGATCTCGGCCCCCGGGCGGGGGAGCACGGAGGCCAGGTGGTCTTCGAGGGGAGCTACGACCGGCTGCTGCAGGACTCGGGGTCCCTGACCGGGCGCTACCTGCGGGGGGAACTCGCCATACCCCTCCCCCGCGCCCGGCGCGCGAGGACGGACAGGGCGCTCACGGTCCGCAACGCCCGGCTCCACAACCTGCGGCACCTCGACGTCTCCATCCCGCTCGACATGCTGGTGTGCGTCACCGGGGTCAGCGGCAGCGGAAAATCGACCCTGGTCCACGACTTGCTTTACCCCGCGGTCCGCAAGGTCCGGGGGGAAAGCGGGGAATTTCCCGCCGGGGTCGACTCGGTCGATGGGGCCGGCCTGATCGCCGACATCGTCATGGTGGACCAGTCCCCCATCGGGCGCACCCCCCGCTCCAACCCCGCCACCTACACCGGGGCCTACGACGACATCCGGCGCGCCTTCGCCGCTACCACCGACGCCCGCAGCCGCGGTTTCGGACCGGGGCACTTCTCCTTCAACCTGGAAACCGGCCGCTGCCCTGCCTGCCAGGGCAACGGCACCGTCACCGTGGAAATGCAGTTTCTGGCTGACGTGGAGCTCGTGTGCGAGGATTGCGGCGGAAAGCGGTTCAACCCCCGCGTCCTGGAAGTTCGTTACCGGTCGAAAAACATCGCCGAGGTACTGGAACTGACCATCGGCGAGGCCCTGGAATTCTTCGCGGGGAGGGGGCCCCTCCTGCGCAAGCTCCGCATTCTCGATGAGATCGGGCTGGGATACCTGCGCCTGGGCCAGTCGGCGACCACCCTTTCCGGGGGGGAGGCACAGAGGATCAAGCTGGCCGCCTTCCTCGCCCGGGCCGACACCCGCAACACCCTGTTCATTTTCGATGAACCGACGACGGGCCTCCACTTCGACGACATCCGGGTCCTGCTGGCCGCCTTCGACCGGCTGTTGGCGACCGGGAACTCCCTGCTAGTCATCGAGCACAACCTGGAGGTCATCAAGGCCGCCGACTGGGTCATCGACCTCGGCCCGGAGGGGGGAGAAGGCGGGGGGAGGTTGGTCTTCGAGGGCACCCCGGAGAACCTAGGCCGCTGCCCGGAATCCCACACCGGGAGAACCCTCCGGGATTACCTGAGCCATGGAGCCGGGGTTCCGGCGCCCCGGGGCGGAGAGCCGCGGGACGCGGCTTGATTCCGCCCCCGCGGAGCGGGTATTATGTATATGCCCCTGCGATGTTGGTGATGGCAAACAGTATTTGAGCCAACATTCTATTTGATGGGAGTCCGCGTTGTGTTGCCGTGTGCGAGCTTTTCCCCCGGGAACTTGCTTGCCTGACGCAGTGCACAGGACGCCCCCTTGGCACCAAGGTTCAAATAGAGCTGCCACACGGCAAAGCGGGGGTTTCTCTTATCTCCTCAACCGGCGGAACTGATCTCATGCGCGTATTCTTTATCGGGGACATTTTCGGCAGACCGGGCCGGCGCCTGATCCAGGAAAAACTGCAGGCGCTGATCCACGAGTACCGCATCGATTTCTGCGTCGCCAACGTGGAAAACACCGCAGCCGGCTTCGGAGTGACGCCACAGATCGCCGAGGACCTGCTGCGCGCCGGCGTAGACTGCATGACCACGGGAAACCATATCTGGGACAAGCGCGCCGTCGTTCCCTACCTGGCCGAGCAGCCGCGCCTGCTGCGCCCCCACAATTATCCCCCGGGGGTCCCCGGGACCGGCATCTTCCTCGGCAACACCAACTGCGGGGTCCGTGTCGGGGTGCTCTGCCTGCAGGGGCGCGTGTTCATGACGGCCATCGACTGCCCTTTCACGGTGGCGCTCGCGGCCGTCGAACAGATGCGGCGCGAAACCCCCATCATCATCGTGGATTTTCACGCCGAGGCCACTTCGGAAAAGCAGGCGCTGGGGTGGCACCTCGACGGGAAGGTCAGCGTGGTGGCGGGGACGCACACCCACGTATTGACGGCCGACGAGCGCGTCCTGCCCGGGGGGACCGCCTACATCACGGACCTCGGCATGACCGGCCCACACGACTCCGTCATCGGGTCGGAACCCCGCCTCGCTCTCGAACGGCTGTTGCTGGGGCTGCCCAACCGCCTCGAACCCGCGTCCGGAAACCTGAGGATCTGCGGCGCCGTCATAGAAATCCGCGAATCGGACGGGCGCGCCCTCTCCATCGAACGGGTCAACCTGCCGGGGACCCTACCGTGAAAAAAACCGGTCGAGCATGGAAACGCATGCCAGCGACCGGCGGCTGACCGATTCATCGAGTTTCATCAGCTCTTCCCGGGCGCGCTGCATGTCGTCGGCGATGCTGAGGGCGGAGAGCACCGCCACCTTCAGGGTGTCCACCGAACCGGTGGCCGCGGCGATTTCGCGCATCCGCTTGTCCAGGCCTATGCAGAGCGCCCGCAACCGCTCGGGGTCACCGGAGGTCCTCAGCACGTACTCCCGGTCGTAGATGCGGACTCGGACAGAACTCGCTTCCTGGTTATCGCTCATGGACCTGTTTCACGCCCGGAAGGGCGACCCCGCCCCATCAGCGTGCCTCTAATGTGGCCAGCAGCGTCAGCGTCTTCTCCACCCGCTCCCGCAACTCTTCCCGCTCCTTCTGGAAGTTCTCCATGTTCTGCCGTGCCTCGGCTTCGCTCATCCGGAGCTCCTCCATCTGTTCCTTCAGCCGGGCGTTCTCGGCGCGCAGGGTTTCGTTATCCTTGCGCACCGTCTTGAATTCCTCGACGGTCCGGAAAATCTTGTCTTCCAGATGACTGAATCGTTCCAGGCCAGAAGGTTCCCACTGCTGTTTCGTGTCGCTCATAATGATCTGATTCCCGCGCCGTAGTTAGTATTCAAGAATGACAAAACAGTATTCATAAAACCCTGCACCCGGTCAATCGTAAGCGTCCGTTCCCGGTCCAGGAATGTGAGCCGCAGGCTCAGGCTCGCCCGGCCGGCGGGGATCTTCTCCCCTTCGTACACGTCCATCAGCCTGATCTCGACCAGTTCCCGGATGCCGAGCGAGAGGATGCCCCGCTCGATCGTCCCCCAGGCCACGTCCTTTCCCACCACGATGGAGAGGTCGCGCTCCGCACTGGGCATCTTCGGAACGCTTCGGTAGACGATGGGGGCGAAGGCCCGTCGGCCCAGCCTCTCGAGATCGATCTCCGCGATATAGACCGGCTGCCTGAGCTTGTAGCGCTCCTCGAGTTCCGGCGCCAGCGATCCCATCACGCCGACCATTTCCCCTTCCACCTTCAGGGACGCTCCATCGGCGGGGTCGAGCCAGGCGCAAGAGGTCAGCGGCTCCACTTCCCAGGATGGAACGCGCAACCTGCCCAGGAGCGCATCCACGAGCCCCTTGAGATGGAAAAAACCGATCTCTCCCTCCTGGGTCAGCCAGCTCCGCTCGAGGACCTCACCCGTACCCAGGATCCCCAGGATGTTACGCTCCCCCGGCGTCCCGTCCGGTCCCTGCGCGTACACCTTCCCGATCTCAAACAGGCACACCCTCTTCCGGCCGACGTTGAAATTCCGTTTTGCAGCCCGCACCAGGCCGGCCGCCAGGGAGGTACGCAGAAACTCCGTCTCCTCCGTCAGGGGGTTGGCGACCGCCACCCGTTCCGCCGCCCAGGGCGGCGGGAACTCCCCATGATCGGCCGGAGAGGCGAAGCTGAGGTTCACCCCCTCGCAATACCCCTGCCCCGCCAGGGCGGCCCGGACGGTGTTCTCGAGCAGGTAGACGGGGGAATGCGCGCCGGGGGTCCGGCTCGGGGGGAGTTCGGCCGGGATATTGTGGTACCCGTGGAAACGGGCCAGTTCCTCCACGAGATCGGCCGGCCGCTCCATGTCGGCCCGCCACGAGGGGCAGACGACGTCCCAGCCCCCCCCCTCCCTTTTTTCAGTCCGAAAACCGAGCCGCCCAAGCGTCGCCTCGACAAATCGGGCGTCGAGCGCCACCCCCAGCAGACGCCGGATCTCCTCGGGGTCGAGCCGGATGCGCGGGGGCTCCATTTTCACGGGATAGACGTCCTTCAGGCTGCCGGCGACGCGCCCCCCGGCGATTTCCCGCATGAGGCGGCAGGCCCGGGCGATCGAGAACACCGTATTGTCCCAGTCCGCGCCGCGCTCGAAACGGTAGCTGGCCTCGGTGGACAGCCCGAGCCGCCGCGAGGTCCTGCGGACCGACTGCGGCTTGAACCAGGCCGCCTCGAGCAGCACCCGCCGGGTGGAGGGGGAGATTTCCGAATGGATCCCTCCCATGACCCCCGCGATGGCCACCGGCCCCTCCCCGTCGTTGATCACCAGCATCTGCCCGTCAAGCGAACGTTCGACACCGTCGAGCGTCTCCATGCGGGCGCCTTCCCCTGCGCGCCCGACCACGATCCTCCCCCCGCGCAGGCGGTCGAAATCGAACGCGTGGAGCGGGTGCCCCGTTTCGAGCAGCACGTAGTTGGTGATATCGACGATATTGTTGAGCGATCGCATCCCCGCCGCTTCCAGCCGCCGCCGCATCCACTCCGGGGATTCCCCCACCGCGACCCCGTCGAGCACAAGGCCGACGTACCGCGGACAGAGATCGGGGTCACGGATCTCGATCCCGAAAGGGATCGTTTCGGAAGCGGCCTCGAGTTCCTTCTCCACGGCCGGGAATTGGAGCGGGCGATCGTAGCGCGCGGCCACTTCCCGGGCGATGCCGATGTGGCTGAGACAGTCGGGCCGGTTGGAGGTCACCTCGATGTCGAGGACGGGCCCTCCGGCCGCAGGCTGCACCCCTTCCACCAGCAGCCCGATCATCGTCAGGTCCTCCTTGAGCGTCTCCACGCTTTCGGTGATTGAAACGTAGTCTTGCAGCCACTCCATGCTGATTTTCATGCGCAACGCTCCCGGCTAGAATTGGTTCAGGAATCTGAGGTCGTTGTCGAAGAAGAGCCGGATGTCGTCCACCCCGTACTTCAGGATGGCGACCCGGTCGATCCCCATGCCCCAGGCGAAACCGGTGATGCGCGGGTCACGGATTCCCGACATCTCGAGCACCCGCGGATGCACCATGCCGGCGCCCAGGATCTCGATCCACCCGCTCTGTTTGCACTTGGCGCACCCCCGTCCCGAACAGAAGATGCAACTGATGTCCACCTCCGCCCCCGGTTCCACGAAGGGGAAAAAACCGGGACGCAGCCGCATCTTGATCCCCGGGTGGAACACCCGCTTCAGGAAGACATCGAGCATCCCCTTGAGGTGGCCCATGTGCAGCCCCTCTTCCACGGCGATGACGTCCACCTGGTAGAACATCGGCGAATGGGTGGCGTCGAAGGGATCGCGGCGGAACACCTTCCCGGTGCTGATGGCGCGGATGGGAGGCTCGAGCGCTTCCATCGCGTGCACCTGGACCGAGGAGCAGTGGGTCCTCAGCAGTTGCACGGCGTTGAAGTAGAAGGTGTCCTGGGCATCCCGGGCCGGGTGCTCCGGCGGCATGTTCAGGGCCTCGAAGTTGTAGTAGTCGCTCTCGATTTCAGGCAGGTCGAACACCCGGAAACCCATGCCGACGAAGATCTCTTCGATCTCGGCCTGCAGGCTCTTGATGGGGTGCGCGCTCCCGAACTCCAGGGGGAATCCCGGCCGGGTGACATCGACGGCGGGCCGGTCCCGTTCCCCCGCCCTCACCTCCTGCAGCCGGGTCTCCAGCCGCTCCTCGACGAACTCCCGCAGGGTGTTCATCGCCTGGCCGAAAGCGGGGCGCTCCTCCTTCGGAAGCTCCCGGAGCTTTTTGAGGGCGCCGGTAATGAGCCCCCCTTCCCGCGCCAGGTACTTGTCCCGCACCGATTTCCAGTTCTCGCTCCCGGTGATGGCGGCGCAATCCTCCTCGAAGCTCCGCCGCAGGCGACTTATGGTTTCACGCATCATGGCCTCGTTCGATTCATGACTGAGTTGCAGGTTTTCCGCCCCCGGGTCCCCCGGCAAAAAAAAACGCCCGGAGTGAGACAGCACCCGGGCGCTCCCATGGTCAGGATCCGAAAGACGGAAAGACTTAAGCCGCCGCCAGCGCCGCTCGGGCGCTTTCGGCTATCTTGGCGAAGGTTTCGGGGTCTTTGATCGCGATCTCCGCGAGTACCTTGCGGTCCAGGGTGATGCCCGCTTTCCGGAGGCCGCTGATAAATCGACTGTAGGAGAGATTGTTTTCCCGTGCCGCAGCTCCCAACCGGATGATGAAAAGAGTGCGAAAATCCCGTTTTTTCGCACGCCGGTCCCGGTAGGCGAACCTCAGCGCGCGGTCGACCGATTCCTTGGCTGAGCGGTGCAGCTTACTCTTGGTCAGCCGGTATCCCTTCGCCATGCCCAGGATTTTCTTCCTGCGCTGGACTCGCTTGTTCCCTCTTTTTACTCTTGGCATTTATCCACTCCACCATTTGAATCCGGGAGACCCGGAAATCAGATGTTCAGCATCCTCTTGACGCGACGCATGTCGGACTTGCTCACCAGCGCGCAATCCACCAGGTTTCGCACGCGCTTGCGTGGCTTCTTGGTCAGGATATGGCGCGCGTGGCTGCGCCGGCGCAGGATCTTTCCCGTCCCCGTCACTTTAAACCGCTTCGCGGCGCTCCTGTTTGTCTTCAGCTTCACAGGTATGTCTCCCACTGAAAAAATGAAAACCTAGTATCCACCCCCCAAGCCCATTTGTGAAGACGGAAGATGGAAATTCCGGTCCGCCTACGCCACCTTTTTGGGGATGAAAATGGTCACCAGCGCGTTCCCTTCCATCCGGGGCGCGCGCTCCACTTCGGCTATTTCGGCCAGTTCCTCTATCAGCCGATCCATCAGTCTGCGCCCCAGGCCCTGGTGCGCCATCTCCCTGCCGCGAAAAATGATGGCCGCCTTGGCCTTGTTCTCCTCTTCCAGAAACCGCACAATGTGGTTCTTCTTGAACTGGAAATCATGCTCCTCCGTCTTGGGCCGGAACTTGACCTCCTTGATCACCACCTGTCTCTGGTTCTTCCTGGCCTCGTGCGCCCGCTTTCTCTTTTGGTACTGGAACTTGCCGTAATTCATGATCCGGCATACGGGGGGGGAGGCGCCTGGCGCTACCTCCACGAGATCCAGTTCGCGCGACTTGGCGATCGCGAGCGCCTCCTCGGGCGTCATGATCCCCAGCTGCCCGGCTTCCTCGTCCACGACCCGGATTTCCTTGGCCCGGATCATTTCATTGATCC